>JAGWHI010000024.1 GCA_028866905.1 Microcaldota archaeon | reverse complement strand
GCGCAGGCCCTTGGATATCAGCATCTTGGCCTCTTTGCCGAGGCCGCAGCCAGCATCCAGCACGAGGGCGCCCTTGCCCACAGCCCTGAAGAACCTGTTGACATGCCCCTCCTTGATCTTTGAATCGAAATATGATGGTTGGTTGACCCACGCCTTTGCCAGAGTGTCGTGCGACTCTCTTGTCATGTCGTAGATCCTATCTGCCAATTCTAAACACCCTACAAGGAGTGGGCCCGAGGAGAATCGAACTCCTGTTTCTAGCGTGTAAAGCTGGCGTCTTAACCACTGGACCACGGGCCCTATTTGGCGTTCTTCCTGCAGAACTCGTTTATCCTATCTATCGCGGTTCCTAATATCTCTTTCGGTGGCAGCGGCACTATCCTGAAGTGCGACGGAGATCCGAAGGCGGATCCCCTTACGACCTGGACGTCCTTCTCCCTTAGCAGGCGGTCCACGAACTCGTTGTCGTTCCTGAACCTGAGCTGTTTCAGGTCGATGCGCGGGAAGACGTAGAAGGCCCCGTGCGGCTTGACAGTTGTGAAGTATGGGTTCTCGGCAAGCCTCTTCATCACGAAGCCGGCCCTGCGCTCTATCTCTGCAACCATCATGGTTATGTGCTTGCGATGCTCCTTGGTGTTGTTTATCGCCTCTGTGATCGCCCACTGCGCAGGAGTGTTCACGGACAGCCTCACAAGCGCGTAGTTGTCGAGAGTTTGCTTTAGCTGCTTGGATTTCTTGTCGTTGCCTGGGATTATGGCGAATCCTATCCTGAAGCCCGTGGAGTCCAGATCCTTGGACGCGCCGTTTAGTATCACGTAGGGCTGGCCCCTGGCGACCTCGCATACGCTGGTGAAGCGCGCGTGGCTGAATATTATCTCGTCGTATATCTCGTCGCTTATCAGCATGAGGCCGTAGTCCCTGGCAAGACCCACTATCTGTTCCAGCACCTTCCTGTCGAGCACTGTGCCGGTAGGGTTGTTCGGGTTGGTTATCATCATGTACTTTACGCGCCGTATCCTGCCCGATGACTTCAGCGACCTCAGCGAGGATTCCAGGCTTTCGGTGTGGACGTTCCAGTTTGAGCGCTCGTCATAATCCTCAAGTATCGGCTTGCCGCCTTCTATGGTCAGGGTCGGGATGTACTGCGGGTAGTAGGGCTTGAACAGCACCGCAGACTCGCCGGGATTGATCAGCGCGCTGTTGAGGAAGCTCAGAGCCTCTGAAACCCCCTCCGTGGCTATTATGTCGTCCGGGCCGATGCTAAGCCCGTACATGCGCTTGTACCTCTTTGACACAGCATCCGCAAGCTGGAGCAGGCCCTCGGCCCTAGAGTAGGTGGTCTTCTCCTCCTTGAGCGCCTCGACATAAGCGTCGATTATGTACCTTGGCGTTGGGAAATACCTTGCGGGGTCCCCCCTGTTGAGCTGGAGTATCCTGGCGCCCTTCTTGGCCAGCTGCTCAGCTACGCGGTCCTCCTCCTCGATGGGGTTGTATGCGTATTTGCTCCTGTCAGAAAGGAAACCCATATTCCAACTACCCTGGCAAAACTCTTAAACGCTCGCCTTGCCCTCAAGGTGCGCCTCGTCTATGATGTACCTGCCCACCTGGCCGTGGCGCTCGGCGTGCGCCTTGTCTATCGCAATCCTTTTCCCGAACAGCGGCGCGTCCAGCACGAACGATTCGGCCTCGCCGCCCTCGAACAGCAGGTTTATCCTCTTCCGCTTGTGCAGGTCCACCAGCTTCGTTATCATTGCGCTGTCGATCCTTGCGCCGAGGTAGCTGTCGTCGAATCCATCCGCCGCGACCTGCGTTATTATCACGTTGTAGCCGGAGGCCAGCTCGTTTAGCTCCTTCATGGGGTCTGCTCCCCAGAGAGGGGCTATGTGCTCCACACCGAGCTTCATGCAGATCCTGTCGATCCTGCTCTTCTGGTACTCGCTCGACACAGCGCCGGTCACCAGTTCGGTGACGCCGTTCTCCACCAGCAGCTCCTCGAGGTCGTTCAGCTCGTGCTCCTTCTCCCCGACAGTGCCGCCGACCACGTGCCTTATCCCCATGGCCTGCGCCTGCAGCGCGGTGGAGAGTATGTTCGGCTTGTGGAACATGTAGCTGTAGTCGTTCTGTGACACTATGGAAAGCAGCAGGTCGACGGGCCTGCCCGAGTCGCGCATCCTGTGTATCGCAAGAGTCGAATCCTTACCCCCGCTGAAGAGGCACGCCCTCAAAATCTCACCTGGCTGTGCTCGAAGGGCATATGTCCCTGAGCACGCACCTTTCGCAGTGCTTTGCCTTTGCCGTGCAGACATCTCTGCCAAGAGCTATAAACAGATGCGATACGTCCTTCCACTCGCTGCTCGGCAGCATCCCCATGAGCCTCTGCTCTATCTTTGCCGGGTCCCTTGCCCTGACAAGCCCTAGCCTGTTCGTCACCGTTATGCAGTGGGTGTCTATCGCTATGCCCTCGTGTATGCCGTACGCGTTGGACAGCACTACGTTCGCGGTCTTCCTGCCCACGCCCGGCAGCTGCGTGAGCTCCCCTATGGTCCTGGGCACTCTTGAGCTGAACCTTTCCCTGAGGACCCTGGCGGCCATCACTATGTTCTTGCCCTTCGACCTGTACAGGCCTATGTTCTTTATGTACGGGTAGATCTCAGACGGCTTCGCTTCGGCGAAATCGTCCACACTGCTGTAGTCCCTGAAGAGCTTCGGCGTGTACCTGTTCACTGTTGCATCCTGCGCCTGCGCAGACAGTATCGTAGCTACAAGAAGGTCGAACGGGCTGGTGTGGTCCAACGTGGTGACCATCTGGTCCCTGTACCGCCTCTTCAGGCGGCGCACTACGGTCGCCAGGAAGCGCCTCTTTTCATCAGCCTTAGACATACAGGGACTAAATCGGAGCCAAAGGATAAAATAGCCATGCTGGGATATAACGACATGGATAAACCGAGGATTCTAAAGGATTCGGATGCCGCTAAGCTGGTTGCCGGCCTGAGGAAGGCTTATCCGAAAGCGAAGTACTACCTCGACTTCAAGACGCCCATAGACCTGATGGTTGCCGCGATAATGTCGGCGCAGACAAGGGACGAGACGGTCAACAGGATAACCCCCGCGCTCTTCTCGAAGTACAGGACCGCAAAGGACTACGCCAGCGCAAATGCAGATGCCCTTGTAGATGACATAAGGAGCGTGAGCTTCGCAGGCAACAAGGCGAAGAACATAATCGCAGCGTGCAAGATGGTGCAGGGCCAGTACGGGGGAAAGGTCCCGAGGAGCATGGAGCAGCTTGCGGAGCTGCCTGGGATAGGAAGGAAGACTGCGAACACGATCCTGATAAACGCTTACGGGATAGTCGAGGGCATACCTGTCGACACCTGGGTGATAAAGCTCTCGTACAGGCTGGGGCTCAGCCCGAACAAGGACCCGGACAAGATCGAGGCAGACCTGAAGGGGATTGTCCCGAAGGACGGATGGCACAACTTCGCCTATGTGCTGAAGACGCACGGCAAGACGCTCTGCAAGGATGTGCCTATCTGCAGCAGGTGCCCGGTTAACTCCATATGCCCAAAGAACGGAGTGACAGAGAAGATTTGATGAAGCTCATTGCCGATTTCCACATACACTCGCGCTACGCCATGGCGTGCAGCAGCCAGATAACCATAAAGGGGCTGGACGAGACCGCCAAGACCAAGGGAGTAGGCCTGCTCAGCACAGGCGACTTCACTCATCCGGAATGGCTGAAGGAGATAAAGGCTACGCTTGAGCCCGATGGAGAAGGCCTGTACAGGGTTAAGGGGTCAGATACAGGGGTAAGGTTCATTATTGGCGGAGAGGTCTGCACGATATCCAAGGACGGCAAGGGCGCGATAAAGAAGATACACCACTGCCTGACCGTTCCAAGCATAGAATCTGGCGAGGCGGTCATAGACGCGATCAAGGGCTACGGCGCACTGGCATCGGACGGCAGGCCGCAGCTATCCATCAGCGCAGCGGGCTTCGTGGAAAAGGTGATGTCAGTGGAGAAGAGGGCGTTCGTGTTCCCGGCCCACGTCTGGACCCCGTTCTTCGGGGCGCTTGGATCGCTCTCCGGCTGCAACTCGATAAAGGAGGCCTACGAGGACCAGGAGAAGCACATACACGCACTGGAGACTGGCTTGTCGTCTGACCCAGAGATGAACTGGATGGTTTCTAAGAACGACAAGTACGCGCTGGTGTCGAACAGCGACATGCACTCGCTTCCGAAGATGGGCCGCGAGGCGAACGTGTTCGAGGTCGATAAGGACAGGCTTTCCTATGATATGATTGTAGGATCGATAAAGGGAAAGAACAACAGGATCTTCAAGGGCACCATAGAGTTCTATCCCGAAGAGGGCAAGTACCACTTCGACGGCCACAGGAACTGCAACTACTCCGTAGATCCTTCTAAGACAAAGAACCAGATCTGCCCGGTGTGCGGGAAGCGTCTCACTATCGGGGTGATGCACAGGGTGAGCGACCTCGCCGACAGGGAGTACGGATACAGGCCGGAGGCGGACTCGGAATTCGTCAGGATAGTGCCGTTGAGGGAGGTAATAGCGCACGTGAAGGGAAAGCCAGAGACATCAAAATCTGTGATAGAGCTTTACGACCGGATGGTATCGGAGATCGCCCCGGAGTTCGACATACTGATCGATGCCAGGCTGTCTGACATAGGGGCGGTTGACGAGGGCGTGGCCGAAGCGATAGACCGGATGCGCACAGGGCGCATCGAGATAAGACCCGGCTATGACGGAGTTTTCGGGGAGGTCGACCTTCTGGGGAAGGGGGTATCAAAGGGCGTGGAGAACAGGCAGAGGAGCCTCTTCGGCTAGTACCTCCTGCCCCTGAACCTTATCGCGCCGCCTATGACCTTCATCGTCTTTCCGTAGTAGCGCAGCATCAGCAGCATGGCCACGAGTATGGCTGCGACTATGACCTCTATGAAAACCAGGTAGTCGCTGAGTATCAGTATGTCCCCGGAATATGCCACGTTCTTTATCACAAACAGCGTTGCGACCGCCACTATGGCGTCGAGGCCTATCGAGGCAAGCCCTATCTTCTCTAGGAGCTTCTCCATACGCCTCATACGGGCAAATTCACTGTAATACACGGTCGCACCGCTAGTGTTCGTGAAGATAGCTTTTTAAAGCTACCCTGCATTTTACAACTAGCGGAAGTGAGCCAGTTCCGCTATGCTTTTGACCTTCAGAAGTTTACTATTTCTAACCCTAATCCCTTAAAATCATCATCATTTGTTATTAACTTTGCATCTAGAGCCTTTGCGGTAGCAGCTATCAGCGAATCGGCTATTGGGATAGCCTTGCCCTTATATTCCCCTGCGATTAATGCTATTTTGCTGGTTATTACGGCCCGCTTTAGCTTTGATAACCGAATTTGTTCTATTACTGCGTTGGCCGTTTCCGCTCCTTTCCTCTGTTTGTACAGGTAGTACAATTCTGTAAGAGTTATGACGCTTATGAAACCTTCCGCTTCCTTGGTTTCGAGCCTGTGCATAAATTCAGATATAGCGTTGGAACCCATTTCCCCGTCGAAAAGGGAGATTAGGGCGTTAGTGTCAAAGACATATCTCACAATATCGCCTTACATCTCGTCGATGCGTTCTTCGAATTCCTTATCCCAGTCGTGCCTCATCTTTTTTAGTGCTGCCAGGCCGCCTTTGAGAGGGAACTTCCCTTTTAGCTTTGATAAATTCACTACAGGCTTTATTATCAAAAACTGGTCTCTCTCCTCTATGAAAAGGTCCTCCGCTTTTGATAGGCTTAGTTTCTTCCTCATCTTTGCAGGTATTACTATCTGCCCCTTCGAAGACATCCGTATCCTATCCATATTACCACAATAGGTATACGTAAGGAAAGATATTTATGTCTTACTTTTATTATTTTTCTTACTTTTCATAGGAGATCTATCACAGGGGATTTACAAAGCTTAATATCTGGGCAGGCCATAGAGACGGGAGACGTCGATAGGTTATTTCCTAGGTTTGTACCGCATTACACATATCTTTAAAAAGGTTGATGGAGTAATAGTATTGTATTTTCACAGTTTAGAGGATTCTAATCTTATTCGTGTTTTTCATGAAGGAGAATGGTTTAAACGGAAAGCTTATTGCGATTGTTCGCATCCGCGGGCGCGTCAACGTCAGGTCTGACATAAAGGAGACTCTGGAAAGGCTTCGCCTCCCCAGGGTCAACAACTGCTCCATAGTCAAGATGAACGACTCGTACTACGGCATGCTGAAGAACTGCGTCAACCACGTGGCCTTCGGCGAGATAGACGAGGCTACGCTGAAGAAGCTGCTCGAGAAGAGGGCTGAAGGCCTTGACATAAAGCAGGTCGAGTCTGGGGACACCAAGGCCATGAAGGAGGCCATGCCCCTGCGCCTGCACCCGCCTAAGCACGGATACAGGAGCACGAAGCTCAGCGTGAAGCAGGGCGGCTCCCTTGGATACATGGGGTCCGGCATAAACAACCTCATTGGCAGGATGATATAATGGTAGTCAGGAAGGAGAAGAGAAAGGTAAGGTACTACGGCACCAGGAGATGGGGCGTAGGCAACATAAAGAACGCCAGGGGCGCAGGAGGACGCGGAGGCGTCGGAAACGCAGGCGCAAGGAAGCACAAGTTCACGAGGATGACGGCAAAGCACCCTGAGCTGCTCAGGAAGCACATAGGGTTCGCGCCGTGGAAGCGCCACAGGCTCAAGGAGATCACGCTGGAGCAGATAAGCAGGATGACAGACCCTGCTAAGAAGGAGGTAGAGTTCAGGGGCTACAAGGTCCTGAGCAACGGTGTCCTAGAGATCCCATTGAAGATTAAGGCCACTAAGTTCTCCAAGGCCGCGGAAGAGAAGATAAAGAGCGCCGGCGGGGAGGCCCTGGTCCTCGAACAATGAAAGCAGAGATCTAATGGAAACATTGGACATAGTTTTCTATACGGACTCGTTCATACCCGCCGTCGACGGCGTGGTTACGTCCATACTCAACTTCAAGCATGAGCTGGAGCGCAGGGGCCACAACGTCTACGTCTTCGCAGCCGGCGACCAGAAGACCCGCTCGGCAGTGAACGGCGAGCGCAACGTGTTCGTGATGCGGGGCATGAAGTTCAGGAAGTACCCGCAGTACAACCTCCCGATATTCCCCATGGCGTCGTCGCTGAAGGTCAGGCGCATAAGGCCGGACATACTCCACGCGCACACCCCGTTCGGAATGGGGATAACTGCGCTGCTCATGTCAAGGATAAACCGCACGCCTGTAGTGGGAACGTTCCACACGATGTTCACGGACAGGCGCGTGATACAGGAGTACGTGGTGTCGAACAGGGCCGCGAGCAAGATGCTGGCGAAGTATTCCTGGGCGTACGCGAAGTACTTCTACACGAGGTGCGACGGGGTGATTGCCCCTAGCAGGGCGATAGAGAAGATACTTACTGGCAAGAACATAGACCAGCTCCACATGGTGCCGAACAGCGTAGACCTCGACAGGTACAACAGGAAGGTGGACGGCAGCAGGCTAAGGAAGAGGCTCCAGGCCGGCACCAACGACAAGGTCGTGCTCTACGTCGGCAGGATGAGCAAGGAGAAGGACCTGGAGACGCTGATAAAGGCCGCAGCCATGCTGAAGAACGAGAAGGTAAGGTTCGTGTTCGCAGGGGCCGGGCCCGCGCTCGACCATTACAGGGCGCTCGCCTCAAGGTACAGGCTTGACGGGAAGGCGAACTTCGTCGGCTTCGTGAACGAGGCCGACCTGCCCAGGTACTACGCAGCGTGCGACCTGTTCTGCACGCCATCAACGTTCGAGACGCAGGGGCTGGTCGCCATAGAGGCCATGGCCTGCGGAAAGCCCGTTGTGGGCGCTGCCAAGCTTGCGCTGAACGACCTGATAAGGAACGGCAGGAACGGGGAGAAGTTCAGGCCCGGGGACAGCAGGGCGTGCGCCGGTAAGATAGATAAGGTTATAAATAGTATCGCTTCGTATAAAGGTATGACGGATACCGCAAAGGGGTATTCGATAGGAAACACGACCGATTTGCTATTAAAGGCTTACAAGGAAGTAATTTACGACAACAGTTGATGTAAGGATAAGGCGATTCACTGGCAGAAGAGAAGGAAATCACGATAGATAAGAAGGAGACGGCCAAAGAACCTGTTCCTAATAACGGCGCATCCCAGGAGCACAGGCCGAAGGGCGTGTCGATTGACGACAGGGTCAAGGAGTCCAACAACCCCGAGGCGCTGGAGGTCAAGAAGGAGATAGACACGGTCAAGGCGGAGCGCGAGGCCATGATAGGCAAGATAAAGGCCGCGAGGCGAAGGCTGCGCTACAAGGAGATGGAGTCAGCAAGCATAACCAAGACGCTCGAGACGCAGCCCAGCAAGCAGGACGACAGCGCTGCAAGGAAGCGCCTGGGCTACCTGAAGAAGATGAAGAACAGGCTGGAGTTCAAGGTGTCTACAGAGGCATCGTCCCTCTCGGACGAGCGCGACCTGATACGCAACATTAACAAGATAAACGCAGAGATAAAGGAGCTGGACGGGATCTTCAAGTTCGACAGGCTGCGCAGGAAGATAACCTACGTCAAGAAGGACATAGAGGACTTCAACAACGAGATAAAGACGCTTAACGCCAAGATCATGGAGCTGGATGCCAGGCTGGACGGGATGTACGACAGGCTCAGGAGGATACTCGGGATGTCCAACAGGAGGGACAGGGACAAGGCGCACGAGAGGCCGAGGTCGCAGAAGCACGAGGCAGTCAAGGCGGTTGACATCAACCTTGAGGACATAGCCGTAGTGACGAGAAGGGGAAAGAAGGGATAAAGCAATCAGTCGGTTTTTTATAGGGTCGGATTGAGTTATAAGCCATAGGAAGGCGGAATCAGGACATAAATTAAAATAAAATATATAGTTAAAAGAGTGTTAGAAATGAAAGTTTCTTTTTTTGGAGGAGCTGGAGAAGTAGGAAGAAGTTGCATACTTGTAAAGAGCGATAAGAGCAAGATACTGCTTGATGCAGGGGTCAAGCTCGGCGCTGTTGAGGAATACCCGCAGATACGCGATAGCGACCTGAAGGGCATTGACGGCATATTCATAAGCCATGCGCACCTGGACCACTTCGGGTACCTGCCGCACATATTCACTGCTGGGTACAGGGGCAAGGTGTACGCCACGAAGCCGACGATAGAGCTCATAAACATCGCCATACGCGACTACATGAACATATCGAAGCCGAAGAACGTCACAAGCCAGGGGCTGGCAGAGATGGCCAAGCACTTCGAGATAATCGAGTACGGCAAGCCGTTCAGGCTCAAGGACCTGACAATAAAGGTGGTGCAGTCCGGCCACATACTGGGAAGCGCGATCACTACCGTCAGCGACGGGAAGCACACCATAATGTACAGCGGGGACATGAACATGGCGCAGACAAGGCTGCTGCCTGGCGCGGACATGAAGAACGCGAGGGCGGACACCCTAATCATAGAAAGCACATACGGCGCAAAGAACGACATATTCCCGCCGGAGAAGGAGGTGTCGCAGAAGCTGATGGCAAGCATAAAGGAGACCCTGCACAAGGGCGGAAAGGTAATAATACCGACGTTCGGAGTGGGAAGGGCGCAGGAGGTGCTGTTCATGCTCGACGACTTCATGAATTCGGGAATCCTGCCGAAGGCGCCGATCTACATAAGCGGCGTCATAAACAAGATAATGAGGATACACAGGCACAACGTGATATACTGCAGGCGGGAGGTCCAGATGCGCATACTTATGAGCGATTCGGACCCGTTCAAGAGCAAGAACTTCGTGCCTGTAGAGTCGAACGAGCTCAGGGGCAAGATAGTCAAGGAGAAGGAGGCCTCGATAATAGTCACGACCAGCGGCATGCTCACTGGGGGGCCGGTCATGTACTACCTTGCAAGGCTGGCAAGGGACCCTATGAACAAGCTCATACTGGTCGGATACCAGGCTGAGGGCACTCTGGGCAGGGCGCTCCAGGAGGGCGCAAGGGAGGTGACGGTCAACAGGGCGAAGGTGAAGGTGAACCTGACCGTAGAGACATTCCACCTATCGGCGCACGCTGACAGGAAGCAGCTGGAGGCAGCCATAGCTAAGGTGCACGGCCTGAAGAACGTCTTCGTGGTCCACGGCGAGAAGAGCAAGTCCGAGGACCTCAGGATGCACATAGCGAACAAGTACAACGCCATAGTGCCGGAGCCGATCAAGGAATATCACGTCTGAGTTCCCAAAATACCGCAAAGGGCTAAAAAGGGATGCGTCCATAAATTAGCGTGGGTTGGAAATGAAGAGCAAGAGCAAGGCAGAGCTGAAGAAGGAGATCGAGGAGATAAAGCGAATGAAGACCCTCGGGAAGATACTCCAGAAGGGGGACATGGAGAGCGCGCTGCTCTCCAACTCGTCGAAGGAGTCCGAGCCCATAAGCGAGGACGTCATAGACAGCATGCTGGACAACCTCAACAAGGGCATAAAGAGGGAGAACGCAGACCTCAGGCTCATAGAGACCCTGACGACAAAGAACGGCGGCAGGGCCACTGCCAGGAAGAAGGCCGCAAAGCCCAAGAGGCAGGCCAGGGCAAGGAGGGCGGCGAAGAAGCCGGCAGGGAAGGCCAAAAGGAAGAGATAGACTAGACAATTGAATTAGATACTCAAAGCGCGATGTTCTGGATAAGAAAGGAGAATATATTATGAGAAATTGTTGTAAAGATATTTTTAAAGATTTTACATTTAGTG
>JAGWHI010000031.1 GCA_028866905.1 Microcaldota archaeon | reverse complement strand
ATTCCCCAATGTGATGCGAATAGCTGAGCGAGCAGGGGATTAAGCGGAAGGGGATGGTTTCCAGTAATCACTTAGGATTCCTATAACTTCCTTGTCCTCGACCTGCCCGAAGCGCTTATAGAACTGGCCGACTGCGACAAACATCGGCGATGAAACAAGGTAGACGAAGTCGTCCACCTCCCTCGCTATCTCCATTATCATGCTTTCTGCTATCACCGGCACCGCTATGATTATCCTTGACGCGCCCAGCCTCTTCGCGTCCCTTGCCGCAGCTATTATGGTTGCGCCCGTGGCTATCCCGTCATCCACTATTATGACCGGCTTTCCCTTGAGGTTCGGATAGGGCCTGCCGCCCCTGAACTCCTTGAGCCGCCTCTCCGCTTCCTTCTGCTCTGCCCTGGCCTCCTTCTCTATGTACGATTTGTCCACTCCCCTTACAGCTATGACCCTCTCGTTAAGGTATACGTTCCCATCAGGGGTAACGGCACCTATCGCAAGCTCGGGGTCCTGCGGGTCCTTCAGCTTCCTCGGCGTTATTATGTCAAGCTGGCAGCCCAGCGCCTTTGCAACTGCCCTGCCTGTGACGACCCCGCCCCTTGGTATCGCCAGCACAATCGTGTCAGGGCCTGCGAACTTTGCCAGCGCCCAGCCCAGCTCCCTGCCGGCGTCCTCCCTGTCCTTGAAGATCATGCTTATTCTCTTGAAGATTAGCTATAAATATCTCCAAATCCCCACTTTATAGGATTAGATGTCCCAACCAAAGGCCAATCAGATAAAGGCCATGGATGACGAGAGGAACGCGATCCTCAAGATAGCCGCTAACATGTACGGCAAGGCCAGCGTACCGATATCGAGGTTCTCCAGCGTCACCATGTACGGCCTGGAAACCGTTGACAGGCACCTGGTCAAGCTGGAGAAGGACGGCTTCCTGACCATAAAGAGGAGGGACGCGGACTCAAACGGCGAGGACACGTTCAGACTTACCGATTCGGGCATGGCGTTGGGGCTGGCCATCAGGGCGGCAGTTATCCTGAGGAACATAGACCCTGAGATAGGCGAGCAGAGCGCTATGTTCATCGAATACCTGATGGGCAAGCTCAGGCTAAAAGAGGTCAAGGGCAAAAGCGACCTGTCCGACTACGGCGCCTTCGGCACAAACGCCCCTGATGGCTACTAATTAGCCAGACGGCAATTATGTGGGCCAATGACTGCTCCTAAAAGAATGGCCAAGTACCCAAAGCTGAAGCTTGACTGGATAGAGCACGAGCTGCAGTTCAGGAAGCCGGCAACCCCTATGCCAAAGGTAAAGATAGCGATGTTCGACATATCGAACGAGTCGCTCAGAGCAAAGGAGGCCTCGATGCTCTCCAAGCTGTCCGACAGGACAGAGCAGATAGACCTAATCTGCGGCGGGGGAACCAATCCGCTCCGCATACACTCGATAGTCCAGCGCGCGTCAGGGGTAAGGGATGCCTACTACATAGACAAGAACATCTTCCAGCTGATGAACCTGCGCAGGATCGTGGCTAGCTACAACCGCGATACAAGCGCTGGCGTTTACCCCATGATCAGCAGCATGGTCTGGCACTGCCTGGACCGGATCTCGGACAGCAGGCGCACGCTTGAGAGTTACGGCATAGCCCGCAGGAAGAGGCTCCCCAGGCACATAGTGGAGCGCGATCCCTTCCACAGGGAATACCTTGTGGAGTTCGGCAAGCCAAGGTTCGAGGAAGGCACCAAGGTCAGGATGGTGAACTACGACATAGTCCACTATGTCGGCCATGTGCTGAAGCAAAGGGCTAAGAGGCGTTTCCTCTACCTTCCGAACGCGCTGAACCCCGGGATAGACAGGTCCACTGAAACGCAGATGGGCCAAAGCATGTCCATAAAGCTCCTCAGGCGCATAGCAGGCGGCGACGCGTTCGCAAGGGACAGCCTAGTCATGCTCTGCCTGAGGCCCGACCATCCGCTCATGATGGTGAAGGGGAACGGGAAGCTGGAGCTCAATTACGTGGAAAAGTCTGGCAGGGAGGACAGCACAAAGGACGCAAAGCGGCTGATACGGGAGGTCAACAGACCGTCCTAAAGCGTTATCCATCCATATACTAAAGTATATAATTCTTTATTCCTATATAATACAGCTTATTCGATAGGACCACATTTCGAATAACAAAAATCAATATATTTAAATATTCTATCATTTAAATAAATACTATGGGAAAGATAATGACCATAAGCGTAGATGAGAA
>JAGWHI010000023.1 GCA_028866905.1 Microcaldota archaeon | reverse complement strand
TATCCCGTATATTATAGCGTTACAGTCGGACTTAATCAGTAAAGCGGGTCCTTCCAGATACATCCTTTTTATCTGGCAACAAAGAGCCTTATTTATCGGTTTAAGCGAGACGGATACACTTAATATGGTGAAATAAATGGCAGAAAAACCGCACATGAACCTGATCTTCATAGGTCACGTCGACCACGGAAAGTCGACAACTGTAGGAAGATTACTCTACGAGACCGGCGTGATTACCGACAGGGACATCGCCAGGTTCAAGGAGATAACGCAGCAGCTCAACAGGCCAACCTTCGAGTTCGCGTTCGTCATGGACACGCTCAAGGAGGAGCGTGAGCGAGGAATCACAATAGACATCCAGCACAAGGACTTCCAGACCCAGAAGTACTACTTCACGATAATAGACGCGCCGGGCCACAGGGACTTCGTAAAGAACATGATCACCGGTGCCAGCCAGGCTGACGCCGCAGTGCTCGTGGTGAGCGCGATCGACGGAATCCAGGCGCAGACAAAGGAGCACGCGATACTCGCGAGCGTCCTCGGAATACCGCAGCTGATAGTCGGAATCAACAAGATGGATGCCGCCAACTTCAGCCAGGAGAAGTACGACACCGCCAAGAAGAACGTGTCGGAGCTGCTCAAGACGCTCGGATTCAAGGTCGACACAGTGCCGTTCATACCGTACTCGGCTCTTGAGGGCAGCAACGTTTCGAAGAAGCCGGAGAAGATGCCGTGGTACAACGGACCGACCCTTCTCGGCTCGCTCGACAACCTAACTGTGCCCAAGAAGCCGACGGAGAAGCCGCTCAGGCTCCCGATCCAGGACGTGTTCAGCATATCAGGATTCGGAACCGTGCCTGTCGGCAGGGTCGAGACCGGCACAATGAAGCCCGGCGACCAGGTGGTGATAATGCCATCCGGGGTAAAGACGGAGATCAAGAGCATTGAAATGCACCACCAGCAGGTGCAGCAGGCCCAGCCTGGAGACAACATCGGCTTCAACATCAAGGGCGTAGACAAGAAGGACATAAAGCGCGGAGACGTGATAGGCCCTTCGAGCAGCCCGCCGACCGTCGCTGCAGAGTTCAAGGCCCAGATAATCGTGCTCCACCACCAGAACGTGATAACGAAGGGTTACACGCCCGTGTTCCACATACACACGGCGCAGCTGGCGTGCACGATAGAGGAGATTCTCGAGAAGAAGGACCCCAAGACCGGACAGGTCGTCGAGAAGAACCCGGAGACGATCAAGACCGGCGACATAGCGATAGTCAGGATAAAGCCGACCAAGCCGATAGCGCTCGAGAAGTTCTCGGACTTCCCGCAGCTCGGAAGGTTCGCCATAAGGGACATGGGAGAGACAGTCGGAGCAGGAATAATCCTGGACGTCACCCCAAGGACCGCGTGAGGGCATTAGATGGTCATAGCGATAATCAAGCTGGTCAGCACAAAGGCTAAGGACATAGACTCCATAGCCCAGCAGATCAAGGCGATCGCCAAGTCCATAGATGTCAAGAGCAGGGGCCCAATACCCCTGCCCACCAGGGTCATATCGCAGACCACCAGGAAGACCCCGTGCGCCGACGGCAGCCACACCTACGAGAGGTGGGAGATGCGCGTGCACAAGCGCCTGATAACGATAGACGGGAGCGAGCAGGCGCTCAGGCAGGTCATGCGAATCCCTGTGCCTGACACGGTCCAGATCGTCATCAACCTGACGTAATTTTTCTATTCCTCTTTGTTATTGATCTAGGATCAGAGCCGGAGGCCTAATCCACGAACAGCGAAGCGAATACCTTCGCGTCGTTGACTATGTTGTCCAGATAAGTGTATTCATTGGGCTGGTGCGCCATGCCGCAGTAGGTCATCCAGACCGCTGTGTCAATCCCCTTCCTCCTCAGGAATGCAGCGCAAGTGCCTCCGCCGATGCCCTCCAGGGTCGGCGTGAACCCCCTCTGCCTTCTTATCGCCTCGGACAGCAGCCTTACGATTTCAGAATCCCTGCTGGTCGGCGGGGCGAAAGGCTCCTTCTGGGCGACATCGATCGCAATCCTGTCGTAATCTCCAGTAGAATGCTCCTCAGCTACGCTCTTAACGTATGACAGCAGCTCGTCGGTGTCGTAATCGGGCAGCAGCCGGCAGTCGATGTACGAGACCTCAATCCCAGGTATTATGTTCATGCTCTCCACGTTCTTCTCGTGCTTGGTCATCTCGAAGGTGGAGCCCGGTGGATGGAACAGCTGGTCGGTCCTGCCGTATTTATTGTGAAGCCTTTCGTCCAGGTCGGCAAGGAATTTTATCATCTTCCTGTATGCGTTGACGCCCTTGGCCGGCGTTGCTGCGTGCACCTCCTTCCCTATGGCTGTTATCTTCAGCCACACCTGCGCCTTTTCGGCTATCTCTATTGCGTCGCCCTTCTGGTTGCCAGAGTCTGGGACTATAGCCAGGTCGCCTGCTCCGAAGATTCCATCATCTATCAGCTTCTGTATCCCGTATTTGCTCCCCAATTCCTCGTCCGCAGCGAACGCCAGCCCCAGGCCGTACTTCATCCTATCCTCACCGAAATCCTTCAGCGCCTTAATCGTGTACATCGCCGATACCACGCTCTGGCCGTCGTCAGAGGTTCCGCGCCCGTAGATTTTCCCGTTTTCAAATCTCGCCTTGAACGGGTCGCCGTCCCACAGCGCCCTGTCGCCCTCAGACACCGTGTCTATGTGGGGCACTATCCAGATTGTTTTCTTGCCGCTTCCCAGCTTTGTTGTAAGATTGGTCCTCGGGGTCCCCGTGCTGTCTTGGTATTCCCTGACGTCCACCTTGAATCCCCATGATTCGAGCACCGACTTGAGGAAACCGGCCCGCTCCTTCTCGCCCTTGCCTCCGCTGAGGGGCGAAATCGCTGGTATGGCTATCATGCGCTCCATCGTGCGGAGCATATCCTGGCGGTACCCTTCAACTGCCTCGGTTATGCTCCCAGGCATGCCACCGCTCTAGAAGACCGGGTGCTGGCCGTCGACTATCTCCTGGGTTATGTACGCTATGTTCTTCAGCGCGTCCCCGGCTATGTCGTTGACCTTGGACCTCACCTCCTCCACGGTGTGGCCCGGCTTCATTATGAGCTCTATCGTCAGGTTCTTCGGGTCGTCTATGCTCCTGCCTATCTGCGAGACTACGTAGACCCTGCAGTCCCTGATCTCAGGCACGAGCTTTATGACGTCGTTGGATATCTCCTTGGCGAGCATGTTGTATATCTTTCCGACGTGGCTGGTCGGGTTCTTGCCGGCGGCGGCCTCTAGCGTCATGTTCCTGAACGGGGTTATTATGCCGTTCACCCTGTTGCCCCTACCTACAGACCCGTCGTCGCCTGCCTCGGCGCTGAGGCCAGACTTTGTCAGGTAGACCTCGTTGCGCTCCACGTCGTCGGCGTTGTTTACGACAACCTCCACGTTCTTCTTTGTTATCGTCTTGGCGAATTCCATTACGTCCTGGGTTACCTTCTGCTTCAGCTCTATGTAGTGCTTTATGTCCCGAACCTCCTGGGACACGAAAGCTATCGCGAGAGTAAGCGTTATCCTGTCGCCCTCCCTGACGGCCATCACCTTGACGTCCTCGCCAACTGCCGGCACCTTCTTCTTGTACTCCC
The DNA here is from genome assembly GCA_028866905.1 of Microcaldota archaeon. Taxonomy (GTDB): domain Archaea; phylum Micrarchaeota; class Micrarchaeia; order Micrarchaeales; family Micrarchaeaceae; genus JAGWHI01. Next base: position 9,110 of record JAGWHI010000023.1, on the reverse strand, counting down.
TGCCGTTGAGGAACTTCTCGGTCTCGTAAGCCAGCCTTTCGGTGTCCGTGAACGGCGCGAAACCTATCCCGAACGACGTGTCGTTCGCAAGCGGGACGTCCTTGCTCCTCTCGAACACCTGGTTCAGGTCAAGCGACACCGTCGCTATTTTCGTGTCGTACACGACCTCCTTGTCGAGGTCCAGGTACCTTGTGTTCTCCCTAAGGTAGTCCTTAGCAGCCTTCTTCGCTATCTCCTCGACTGGTATGTCCACGCCGTTGAACTTCTTCACCGCCCTTCCCGCTATTATTACCTCTATGGGCCTTGTTATCCTCGCCTTTCCGAAAGTGGCCTCGGACTCCCCTCCCACTATTAGCCCCTTGTCAACGTTGTGGTGGAGTATCCTTCCGCACTTGCTAATGTACGCCTTCGACAGCTCTATGCTCACCCTGTCGCATATCCCGTCTATCAGGCTGTCCGGGTGGCCGACGCCCTTCCTTTCCACGAATTCGACCTGACGGTCCTCAGGCGCGGTGTCCTTCACTTCGATAACCTTTATGTTAGCCATTTCTACCACTAAATAGTCGATTTTCCGTATTTTTAATAAAGGATTAAAGCTAAAAACCAGCCCAAAACCCGGTTTTACAGAGATAAAATTTATGCAGGGCCCCTGTTCCTGGCAGCGCTCTTTATCCTCATTATAGTGTCCAAAAGCTTCCTCTCCTCGTCGTCAATCAGGTTGGAGAACTTGCCCATGAGAAGCCCCTCGTCCTCGTCCTTGACCCTTGTGAACAGCCTCTGCCCCTCACGTATCTGCCTGCCGTAGGTGGCGCCCTCCACCGATACCGCGACCTCGTCGCCCTTCTTTGCTGTCTCGACCGGCGCCTTGTCGTTCTGTATTCCCTTTACGCTTCCGACCACCTCACCGGCCTCGTTCATTATCGCCCATCCCTGCTTTATCCTGCCGGCCACCACCTTCACGCCGAATATGGCTGGGTGGGATATCCTGAACGCCATGTTGGGCAGGGGCTCTATCACGCCGGGGAAGATTATCGCCTCCTCGGCCCTCTGCAGTCGCCTCTTCTGGCTCTCATCAACGAAGAGCCTGTAATCGTCTATGAGCTTGTAGATTATGTCGCTCTCGATTATCCTGACGCCGCTTGCGGAAGATGCCTCCTTGGCCTCCTCGTCTATCGGGACGTTGAAGGTCAGGACCGCGGCGGCCGACGGATCCTTCTCGTACATGGCGAAAGCGTCTATCACGTCGCGCTTGGTCACGACCCCCAGTCCCTTCTTGCTTATCCTGAAGCCCGCGTTTATCAGCAGCCTGGATATCGCCTCGAGGCTGCCGATCGAGTCCGTCTTGAGCACAACGCCGACCTTCTCCGTCTTGAATATGTCTCCCATTTCGGCCTTTATCTCGTCGGCGTAGTCCTTGTCCGACACCTGTATGAGCGGGCTGCCAGGCAGCGCGTCGTCGAGGCCGACCCCGCTTATCTTGATCCCGCTCGCCGCGGAAACCTCGTCGATGTCGTAGAACTTGCTGGAGCTCTCCCTTATGTCCTGCAGCGGCTTGGGCTTAAGCAGCGCCCTTATCTTGGCCGTGGCAACGCCGTTCTCTGTGGCGAACGCTATGGTGTCGCCCACCTTGAGCGTGCCGTTGTAGAGTATCGCGTCAATCGTTATCCCGAGCCCCTTCACCTCCTTCTTCTCGAATATGCTGCCCCTTCCCGGGCCGCTGACCTCTATCTCCAGCTTCATCTCGAGGAACTTCTGGGCTAGGCCTGAAACAACCATCATCAGCTCCGCCAGCCCCTCGCCTGTCTTGGCGCTCAGGGGTATTATGGCCAACTCCTTCTGGAAGTCCTTTATCCTGTCGAACCTCTCGCTCGTGAAGCCATGCGCGCTGAGGTCCCCGACCATCGTATATATCCTATTCTCTATCTCCTGCTGGACCTGCATGTTCTGCTGCGCCAGCGATTCCATGAAGCTCTTCGAGCCGGTGCTTCGCCAGCCGGTCACAAGGTCCACCTTGTTGGCCGCAACAACGAATGGGGTCTTGTACTCCTTGAGTATCTCTATGGCCTCGACTGTCTGCGGCTCGAAGCCCTTGCTTACGTCGACTACGAGTATCGCAAGGTCTGACACGCTGCCGCCCCGTCTCCTGAGGTTGGTGAACGCCTCGTGGCCCGGCGTATCTATGAAAAGCAGGCCCGGCAGGTTTATCTTGGATCCCAGCAGCGGGCCGCAGATAGCGGTTATCACGTCTATAGGCACCTCGCTGGCGCCGATGTGCTGGGTTATGCCTCCGGCTTCCCTCGAGGCCATCGCCGTGTTCCTAATCCTGTCGAGCAGCGTGGTCTTCCCATGGTCGACGTGGCCTAGCACTGATATGATTGGCTGGCGTATCATCATACTCACAGAAAAGTAGCTGTATTTCCTCTCAGTCTAATAATATATTACTTGCTGTGGGGCGACTGCTTGCTGTGCGTTATGCTTATAATGCCCTTATCGGCATCAAGCTCTACCAAATCCCCTGTCTTCAGCACCTTGGTGGCAAACCGGGTGCCTATTATGCACGGCTTTCCGATTTCCCTGGCTACTATCGCAGCGTGGCAGGTTATACCGCCCTCATCAGTTATTATGGCCGACGCCTTCTGCATTGCAGGCAGGTAATCCGCAGTGGTCATCGGCGCCACAAGTATCTCCCCTTCAATAAAGCCCCTTAGCTCATCCTTCCTTGTTATTATCCTGACCTTACCCGCCGCAATGCCTTTCATCGCCGTCTGCCCCCTGATCTCGCTTAGTGTCCCCGATGGCTCCTTCTCCCTGCGTATTTCTACACCGATGCCTTTCGCGAAGTCCTCGAGCGATATCTTCGTGTATAGCCTATGGTTGTAGAATATGTAGTGCCTGTCCCTCTCGATCAACTCCTCCATGGTCGGTATCGCTTCGGATTCGAGCTCGCCTTTGCTGATGTACTTGGAATACCTGCCAAGAGCAGGGTAAAGCCTCTCGAGGGAGAGCTCCATAACGCGCCCAGTCCGCTCCAGGAAGTCTCCGGACCGTCCCCTCATCCCAATCGCGAGCTCCCTGTCCTTGCTGCTGACGCCTTCGATATCTGGTATGAAATATGACATGTCAAGCCCTGCGGACGCCCTCACCGCCAAGTAGTAATACCCGACTAGCCGTTCCCTGCTACCAAGCGGCATGCTCTTTGCCCACGAATCCTCCAACGGCCCGAGCGCTCCATCGTACCACTCCATAATCTCCGGAACGAAACTTTTGTTTTCCCTTATCTTCTCAGCTATGAACTCCTTGAGTATCGGGAATGCCCTGTTGCTGCTGTAGTAGATTTCGCACACCCCTCCTGTCGCGCTCCTTATGGCCGGATCTGTGTGCGGCGGCCAGCCCGACAGGATTTCAGGAAGTCCTTCTATCCTTTCCTCCTCGAATATCTGGAGCGACAGCAGGCAGTTCTCCCTGGTGTATGTCTTCTCGTAATACAACACTTTCCCACCCAACAAAGCTAGAGCTTCATGTGTTCCCTGAGCTTCATCAGCGCCTTCGCCCTGTGCGATATCGCGTTCTTCTCCTCGGGGCCCAGCTCCGCGAAGGTCCTCTGGTGCCCCTCCGGCACGAATATAGCGTCCCACCCGAAGCCGGTCTCGCCCCTCGGCTCCTGCGCAATAGTGCCGTACGCCCTGCCTGTGAACGAATGCATCCTCTTCCCGTCGTAATATGCGATGCACGTCTCGGCATACGCCGCCCTGTTGTCCCCCACCATCGAACAGATGCGCGCCTGGTCTATGGACTTGACCATCCAAGCGACTAGCGCGCCTGGGAATCCCCTCCACGCCTCTATGTACAGGCCGGTGTCCTCCACGATGACCGGCTTGCCGAGCTCGTCGAACGCCTTCCTAGCCTTGTCCTCGGCAACGACGCGCACGTCCAGCGACTGTATCTCGTGGAGCTCGAAAGCCCTGGTCTTGAGCTCTGTGCCGAGTATCTGGCCTATCTCGCGCGCCTTGTTCGGGTTGGAAGTTATCAGGTATACCTCGCTCTCCACTGGAGTATTTTCCCAGATACCTATTTAACCTTTAGTCACAAATCCTAATGAAGGACACTCTAGTCCTAGGAAGGAGTCTTCATGGAGAAGCTTTTGGTAATAGCTAAACCCGATTTGACGATAAGGAGGGGGCCCGGCGCGCTGATGCTCGACGCGCTCCTGTCGCACACCAAGGCGAAGGTGCTGGCCAGCAGGAAGCTCAACGTCAGCAACGAGCTAGCGGAGTCGCACTACGCTGTGCACAAGGGCAAGTTCTTCTACGACTGGCTCGTGCGCTACCTGCAGTGCTACTCCTGCATAGTGTTCGTCATCGAGACCGAGATGCCTGCAGAGGAGGTCAGGAAGCTCCTGGGGAGCACGCTGCCGCAGCAGGCGGACCCCGAATCGCTAAGGGCGAAGTACGCGCTATGGGCCGGGTCCAACGGCCTACACGTCTCGGAATCCAGCAAGGCTGCCGAGGACGAGATGAAGGTTTGGATAGACGGCGGAGCGCTGAAGCACGGCTGGGTCGATTTCGACCTGCAGAAGTACATAGGGGAATACAAGAACGGGCCCAACTTCACCAAGGAGCTCCGCAGGGTCATGGGGCGCTACGCTGCAGACCCGAAATCGATCGACGACGCAAAGCGCGAGGCGCTCAACCTTCTCGCCAAGGAGGCGTTCGACGTGAAGAAGCCGCAGCTGGAGAAGTTCAACAAGCTGTTCTGGGAGGGCGTAACCCTCAAGAGGCCGTAGTCACATCCTGCCGTACTTGAGCTCGTCGCTCATCATCTCAGGGTTCCAGAGCGGGTCCCACACCAGGTCGAGCTCCACCTTCCCTACGTCCTTCAGCGCCTCCACCCTCAGCTGCACGTCGGCCATTATTATGCTGGTGACCGGGCACATCGGCGAGGTCATGGTGAGCGTTATCTTTACCGACCTCTCCTCGCCTATCGTTATCCCGTAGATTAGCCCTATGTCAACTATGTTGGCGTTGAGCTCCGGGTCCAGGCACTGCCTGAGCGCGCCCACTATCTCGCCCTTCGTTATCATGCACTCGATAATCTGTCGGCTCTAAACTATTTAAGCCTTCCCGGGTTCCCATGGTACGCAAGGTCAGGCCTTGACCACCCTGGGCTGCGGCATGAAGCCGTCCTCGTAGTACCTGACCCTCCATAGTATGAGCACCGCAATGATGTAGAAAGGTATGGCGAAGGCGAAGGTAGCCTCGTGCGATACGTTGGCGTAAAGGTACCCCGAAGCTATCTGGGCAGGCACAGTGACAAGAAGCGGAATGATGGCGAACATCCCCATAATCCTGCCCCTCTGCTCACGGGGCGTGGTGTTCCCCTGGAGGCTCTGGATCGTGGGGCTTAGCATGGCCCCGCTGACGCCGCCGGTCACGCTCCAGGCGACAAGGTCGTTCATCCCGTTGGCGGAGACGAACACGAGCATGCTCACCGGAGAGAACAGCGCGGATATTATAGCAGCCTTCTTCAGGCCCGCCTTCCTTATTATCCTGACTGCGGGTATGAGCAGGAAAATGGTGGCGGCCGCGCTCAGCCCTGTGAGCAGGCCGTACTGCACCGGGTTTATCCTCAGCACATCTATCAGGTATATCGATACGTATACTGTAGAGAGGCCGGTCGCGATGCTGGACATCATAGTGTAAAGCAGCAGGTTTTTGGTTGTGTTGGACGACATCCTCAGCGCGTCCACGTTCTTGTGTATGACCTCCCTCACGAACTTCCTTACCCCGGGCCTCTTGCCGGTCTTTGCCGGGTACGTCTCCACCAGCTTCGTCGCCCTGACCGATATCGCCAGCAGGCCCAGGATCCCGGCTATGAAGAACGCGAGCCTGATGCCCGCGGCGGCCCCGAAGTCCTGCGCAAGTATCCCGCCGATGTATGGCGAGAATATCGACGGTATCGAGGAGATTATCGTGTATGATGCGAAGCCTATCGGCCTGAGCTTCTGCTCCATGGAATCGTTGAGCATCGCGTTCAGCGCAGGGCTGTACATGCCCGACAGCGAGCCTATGAGCACAGGTATGAACAGCAGCTGCCAGTGGCTCCCGAGGAACATGTAGATGAGCTGGTTTGCGGCAGCAACGAACCCGAACACCACTATAAGCCGCTTCCTACCCCACGTGTCAGCTATGTATCCCCCCACAACGTTCGCGACTGCAGCTGCGATGGAGCTCAGCGCTGCGAGCACGCTTATGTAGAAGATCGGGGTCCCGATCGCCTTGAAGAATATCGACTGGAACGGGTTAGCCATAGACCCGCCGATGCTCCAGACTGCAGAGGTGGTTGCCAGTATCAGCACGTCCATTGGCAGGTAAAGCCCGAGGCTCCTCCTTTTTCCGACCATCGCATCGCCGTGAAGCAGCTAAACGATGTTATGAAACATTATTAACCAAATCGATTTAGCGGAAGCGGGCCAGCCATCCAGTGACCGCTTCGGCCAGCTGCCTCTCCCTGTCCGAATAGTAGTGGTTCGCGCCGGCAATTATCGCCTGCGAAGAGCGCGGGTTGCTGCAATTTTCGGAAATTATCCGCGCATACTCCCTTACGGGCATCAGGTTGTGGTGCTCCATCGAGCCGAAAGCCGTGAATACCGGCACCCTGATCCTCCTAAGTTCGCTAAGCCTTTCCCTTTCGTAGTTGAAGAGCCTCGCCTCGATCCTCTCCGGGTCCAAGACGCTGAGGAACCTGTCTGCGCCGATGTACCCGTACTTATGCTCCATCAGCGCCAGCTTGTCGGAGGCCGCAAGCCTTCTGGCTTTCCTCACGGTGTCCCTGAAACTGCGCCCGAGCTCATGCTTCCATGAGTTGTAGTCGTCCATGGGCGACACCAGGATCAGCGCCCTAACCCTGCGGTCCCCGGTCCTATACTGGTAGTACGCCGCCTTCTGGGCGCCGCTGCTCGTCCCCTCAAGGTATATCCTGTCCATCCCGATGCTCCTGGCTGCAGTTATCGCGCCAGCGACATCCCTGGGCGAGTCCTCGAACCTCTCAATCGCAGCCCCGGCCATCACCCTCCCGCCGTTCTTCTTCCTCAGCCCGAAGAGCGAATAGCTGCCGTGCTGCTCTATGCTCATGAAGTTATATCCGAGCCTTGCATACTCCTGGCCTAGCTCAACTGCCCCCCTGTAGAATGTCCCATAAATGCCATGGAGGTGTATTATCACGTTTCGGGTCCTCCTTTTCGGCCTGAAGAGGAGTCCGTGCAGCAGCGTCCCGTCCGCTGTCGCGAACCTGACTATCTCGCAGCGCTCTACGAATTCCATGGTAGGATAAGGTAAACGGGATTTAAAACACTTTCAGAAAAAGAAGAAAAGGGAGAAGAACTAATTGTTCTTCTCAAGCTCCTTTATCCGCTCCGCAAGGCCCTTTACCTCCTTCTCGAGCGACTCCTTGTACTCCTTAAGGAGCTCTATCCTCTCCTCCTTCGTGAGGAAGTTCCTCATTCCGTATCCGCAGCTGCCTCCGCATCCGCATTCTCTTCCGTCCATTGGTTTCACCACATATAGTATGTCCTATACAACATATTTAAATATATCGTATGTCCTATATTTATCATGGTAAAGGGAATGTCGGCGCAAAGGGAATGCGGCTGCGACATGCGCGGCTTCCTCTCGTTCCAGATCCTGTGGCTGCTGTCGAAGAGGAGCATGCACGGCGAGGCGATAGCCCAGGAGATCGCCAAGAGGAGGGGCGAGAAGCCGAAGGCCGGAACCCTCTATCCGGCGCTCAAGGACCTGAGCGACAAGGGCCTCATCAACGGAGACAAAGCGGGAAAGACCGTGACGTACTCGCTTACAGCTGATGGCAGGCTGGCTGTGAAGCAGGCAAGGGCTTACTTTGTGCGGTGCTTTGGGGAAATAATGTCCGGCAGGAATTAATCCCCAGAATGGGCAAGCTTTCCATTAAGCCTATCCTAACGTACAACGACGGATATCTCCAGGGTTCACTTAGCAAACCTGATGTAAATCCTGCGGTACTGCAATAGCACCGACACGACCAGGATCGCAATTATTACCAGGTATGCGTATAGGAATGGGGAAGCAGCGCTGCTCTTGATGCTGGAGCCTATGCTGATTGTCAGGACCAAGCTTAAAATCCCCAGGAAGGCGATAACCAACGCATGCACCGTGAATATCATGCTGAAAGCTATGCTCTGATTGTTCGACCCCTTTTTCTCCCCTATGCGGTAGAACAGCGATGGAAGGTTCATAAGATACGGGTATCTCTCAAATAGGGTGTATCGGTATCTGATTATCAAAAGCGCCAGCGCCGAAACGAATGTGAACACCAAGGGCGCTATGAACAGCGCAGCCTTTCCTGCGATTCCGAAATAATAGACTCCCGCGATCCAGGAAAAAAAGGTGAGCAGCAATCCTATAGCAATGAGCACCTTTGCCACACCCTCCAGTCCGTATCTCTTAAGCGTTCTGCCGGCCATAAATGTGCTGCCCCGCCAAACTATTTATACCTTTACTTGATTGCCGAGCCTAATATTATAACTAAATAGGACTCACAAAAAGTGGCGTGCCTATGATATAACAACAAATTCGATCCAAACAGAAGAACAAATAAATAGTCTTCCCAATGCGTTTATAGGAATACTGTGGATACATTAGTGATATGCGATGAGAAACCATTCTGTCAAAGAGTTGATAGCGACCTATGGCAAACTATCTGCAATCCTTGGGGTAAACAATTTGGTAATCATAGGAGGACTTGCGATAAAATTTCTATGCTATGGAAAAAGGCGGGTAAACGACATCGATGTTACCTACACAAAAAGGAAGACTGCAAAGCTGTTTGATACGCGGAAGGGCGTGCTTGCAAAAAGTGGGTTTAAGGTGGTCAGATTCGGGCGCTCTGACAAGTTCAGGTTGATAGACAAGGAGAACGCAGTGGGGGTTGATTTTAGCTCACGCCGCTGGAGCGGCCGATATAAAAAATTTACGCTTGCGACATCGAAGATTAAGAGAGTGAGGCTAGGTAACATGACCATCAAGCTTAATCTCGCTTCCCCTGAAGTTCTGTTTCTGCTGAAAAGCGTCAGCCTGGAT
>JAGWHI010000022.1 GCA_028866905.1 Microcaldota archaeon | reverse complement strand
TATCGTGACGTAGATGTCCGCTGGCTCCCCTATCCCGGACGTTATCACCTGTGGCGTAGCGCCCAGCCTGAACACGTTAGGCGTTATGTTCACGTAGGCCGAGAACGTGAGGTTGCCCAATCCAGACAGGTTGGCGTTGTTGATAGTGCGAATCCTGAAGCTGTACGTCCCGTTAGACGCGTTGGCATTAGGGGTTATCTTGACTGACAGTCTCTGTATGTTGAGCGAGGAGTTCTCCGCAACCCAGCCCTCCGGCAGGTCGTAGGCCACAAGCTTGTTCCATCCGAGCGGATAGGAGGTGCCGTTGGCGTTCTTGGTCTCGGCAGACACCGTCACGAAGAAGGTCTGGCCAGGGCCCGCGCTGCCCAGCGCTATCGTTCCGTTCTGCTGGACTGTCGTGTTGAACGGCTCTATCACGTTGACGTATGTAGCGCCTACCGTGGTGAACGCGCCTATGAAAGATATGAGCATTAGCCAATGGATTCCTCGCATCGTATCGCCATTTATTCTCTATAACTTTATATATTCCTTTCTGTTCTATGCTTTCTTCAGCAGCTCCCCAACCCTTTTCTTAAGCTTTGGCAAGTCGTTCCTTATTACGCCCCAGATAATTTCAAGATCCGCACCAAAGTATTGGTGGATTAGGACGTCCCTGAGCCCGGATATCTCCTCCCACTCAACATCTGGTGCCATTGATCGTATTTCGGCTGGAATATTCTTCGCCGCTTCCCCTATAACCATCAGATTCCTGATTACCGCATCGGCCCTCATCCTGTCGGCCGACAGTTGCTTAAGCGACGAGCCCTCTGTATAGTCATCTATCCTGCCGGCAGACTCAATGATGTCGTTGAGGTATATCCTGTAGTCCCTAGGCATACACAACGCCCCCCAATATGCTGCCCCTAAGCTCTGGCCGCACAGAATCCTTTATCACGAGGTCGACCTTCCTCCCAAACAAATCTTCCAGGAAATGTTTTAGTCCCATATAACTATGGAAGTCTTTTCTACCCTTCTCAAATTCTATCAGTATGTCTATGTCGCTATCCGGGCCATTCTTTCCTGACGCGTAAGAGCCGAACAAGCCTATCTGTCTGACTCCGAACTCCCTGATTGTTTTTTTGCTGGAGCCAAGGAGTCTAAGTATCTCCTCTCTGTCGATTATCCCAGCAGGCTCTGCAATCCTCTTGTCCTCTAGCGCAGCTGCGCGTTCTCTATCCAAAAGCTGCCTTATCGCAACCCTCAAGAAATCGGACTTGGTCACATATCTTCCCCGATGCACTTCGTCCTCTATCCTCCTGACATCATCGTTTGGAAGCACCACCAACATCTTCGATATCCTCTGTTTCCTACCCATATATCTCTAATATATATTAAATATATAATTATAAAGACTTTACGCCTAGACGAGTATAATGCAGCAATTCCCACAAAGCCGCCATCAGGAGTACTTGGTAGTGAACGTCGCCACTCTCTGCACGGTGTGCACGGATGCGGGCAGGCCGGAGTAGGTGTAGTTTATCCAGAGCGAGCCGCTGAAGGTGTCGCCGAGCGTGCCTGACGATACACCGCTGTTACCGAAGCACCACACGGTTATCGAGAACTCCTGCCCGCTGTAGACCTTAAGGTTGTACTGCAGCGCGTTGTTGGGATAGTCTGCCGGCACTGTGTTGTACGGCAGAGCCTGCACGTTGCCGAACTCCGGCAGGTCAGCGCTCTGGTTGACCCCTGACGAGCAGGCGGCCCCTGTTATCGTGATCGTCCCGCCTATCGCCTCGGACATCACCATGGAGAGGCTCCCGTTCAGCGAGAGCTGGTATGTGTCGCACGTGAAAGATGCCGAAGGCGTGCACGATATCGGCGCAACCCTAGGATTGAACAGGCCGAGCTGGAGCACAACGTACATCGCCACCGTTATGAGCAGTATGGCTATGCCGTAGGTGAGCACGAAATCGAGCGCGGCCTGCGATCTTGTGCGTTGCATGGCTTCAGTCCTTCTCGTCATTCTTCCCTATCTGGAGCCTTATGCTGCTGTTGTCGCGCGTTATCTTGATGTCCAGGTCCTCGCGGCCTAGCATCTCCTGGAGCTCGTCGTAGGTGTACGATCCTATGTCCTTCGTCTCCTTTGCGCCCCTGCTCTTCAGTATCTTCTCGCGCCGCTTCATCAGCCCGCCCTTCTCTATCTCCTTGAACACCAGGCGCGGCCTCTGTATCGCGTTCGACTCGAACACGCTGTCTATGTCCAGGTCCGGCTGCTTGTAGCCCAGGTCGGCGAGTATGAAAGGCAGCACTGCGTCGAACTCCTTGTTTATGCTGTCGACGAGCACGCGCACCTCCTCCTTGCCCCCCGCCACGAAGAACTCGTCGCTGTTGAGGAAGCCCAGGAAGATGTCCTTGGCGCGGTTCTTTATTATGTCCTGGAGCAGCTGCGATATGAGGCGAACCACGAATATGGTGGAGCGCTCCCCGAATTTCTGGGCGTATCCCTTCAGGTTGTCTATCTTAAGGGTGCCGAGCGTGTAGCCTCCGGCGCTGAGCGAGTGCTCTATCCCCTTGGTTATGCGCTCCTCGTCAGGCAGGTCGATCAGCGGGTCGAACCTCTTGCCCTTCTTCCTGAGGAATATGGTAACAAGGCTCCTCAGCTCGTTGGGGTCGAACGGCTTCCTTATGTAATAGTCCGCGCCGTACTTTATGCCCTTGAACCTGTTCATCGTAGGGTCCATCGCGCTGACGAGTATCACTATCGTGTTGGCGGTCTGGGGATCCTGCTTTATGGTCTGGCAGATGTCAAGGCCGTCCTTGTGCGGGAGCATGAGGTCCAGCACAACAAGGTCTGGCTTCTCGCCCCTTACGAACCGTATCGCCTCTGCCCCGTCGTATATCTGGTTTATCTTGAACTCGCTGCCTATGGATATGGCCATCAGCTTGCTGATGTTCTTGTCGTCCTCGACTATGAGCACCTTCCTCAGCTTCTCAGCCTCCTGCAGTGGATAGTAGGTGAGTATGCCGCCGACGCTCCTCGACGCGATCACGCCCTCCTCGACAAGCTCGTCCAGTGCGTTCTTCAGCACAGCCTCTGCTATGCTGCTCCTTGAGGCTTTCTCCACAAGCTCGTTGTACTCCACCTGCTGCTTCTGGTCCAGCATCTTAAGCACAAAGTCGCGAAGGCCCGTATAGCTTGGATTGTTGGGCATGGGGTCACCGCCAGTATATCGATAAAAAGGCTAATATTCCTTGCTGTGCGCGCCACCAACAAGGCTTAAAAGCCTTTATAGGGAAAGCTAGTTGATGGCGCAGCAGAGATACTTCACGAAGCACCACAGGGGCGGCAGGAGCTACAAGAGGATAGCCGCAGCTGCCATAGTGGTAATCGTCATAGTGGCGGTCGCGTACACGCTGATAGGCGGGCTTCCGCAGGGCATAGGATCGCCGACCACAATAACAGTTACCAAGTCGCCAACCATAATCTCGATAAACGGGACGGAGATGGCGCTGTCGCTCAACAGCTCCGATTCGAAGGCGGGCACCGCAAGCGTATACCTGTCGCAGGTGCCGATAATGCTAAACCAGCTCATCAGCGTCAGCCTGGCGACTGGCGGTTCCGCCAAGCTCAACATTGGCACCAAGTACGCCAACATAGAGCTGCAGCCGCAGACCATAACCAACTCGAGCGTGTCAGTGCTTGTAACGCCGCTGAGCCCCTACCTGGCTGTCGCCCCGGACACAACGGGCTTCGCAACGGTCAACTCAAGCCTTGCAGTGCAGTCGCAGCATTACGCCCCTGTCGGGCTATCCACGACAACCATACCCCCCACGTCTAACCAGACATCGAAGGGCAACTCCACGAAGTCTGCGTCCACCACTGTGACAACCACAGTTGCCTCGACCTCGGTGACCACGACAATCTCGTCCAGCAACCAGACATTGATAGAGATAAACTCCACGCTGAAGCTCAGCTCATACTACTCGCTCATAGCCAACTACACGGTGCTCTATGCAAATGCCGCGGCGAACTGCAACTCGCAGGCGTACACCAACGCCTACGTATCAAAGCACGGCGCGCAGCCGACTGGCCCGTCGACGTACCAGAACGTGACAGCTGTCGTGCCGTCGTCGATATACAGGCGCGACGTAAACGATGGTGCCGGGCTATACTCCGTGCTGTTCAACACGACATCCACAGGCTCGCTCCTCAACAACAAGGTCGCGCTGAACATAACCATGAGGCCGAACCAGAGTTCGATAACCCATACGGCGCTGAGCGGGGTCTTCCAGGGGCTCAACCTGACGACGATGCAGTCCAACTACAACACGGCAGTAAAGGACGGAGCCCCGTGCGGCATCTACATAGGATGAGCAAGCCTACTTCTGCTTCTTGACGGTCGGATTAACCTTCAGTATGAACCAGAACGTGCTGCCCTGGCCGAGCGTCGACTCGACACCAACCTTGCCGCCGTGCAGCTCAACGATGTTCTTGGTTATCGAAAGGCCGAGGCCTGTGCCGGATCCCTCCCTCATGACAAGCCCCTCCTTCTTCGCAGCCTGGTAGAACTTCTTGAAAAGCCTCCTGCGGTCCTCGTCGCTCACGCCTATCCCGGTGTCTATAACCTTGCATATCACCGCCTTCTTGCTCTTGTTCGATATGTCGACGGTTATGCTTCCGTGCTCGGTGAACTTTATCGCGTTGCCGATGAGGTTTACGAAAACCTGGATGAGCCGGTTCGGGTCCGCGGTTATCCTGGGCAGGTCGTACGCCGCCTTCCACCTGAAGGCCAGGCCCTTCGATTCCGCTGCCTCCTTGAGCGCCTTGATGCTCGGGCTGTTCTCCAATTCGGCGAGGTCGACATCCTTCAGGTCGAGCTTTACCTTCTGCGCCTCGAGCTTGGTCGCGTCTAGCACCTGCTGGATTATCAGCGTGAGCCTGTCGGCCTCCTCTATTATCGTCATAACGTAGTCCTTCTGCTGGTCGTTGAGCGGGCCGACCTCCCCGTTGTAGAGCAGCGTGGAGAACCCCTTTATGCTGGTCAGCGGCGTCTTCAGCTCGTGGGATATGTTGTATATGAAGTCGGTCTTCTGCGCGCTGTCGCGCTTGAGCTCCTTGACCTCGTTCTGCGCCCTCTCCATGTCGACCTTCAGCCTTGAAAGCGTGTCCTTGGTCATCAGCTCCTTCATGACGAGCAGGTAGCTGACCCCGCCCTCGGAGTCCTTCATCATTCGCATGGACTGCACCACTGGCAGCTGGGTCGCATCCTTCTTTATCAGGTTGATGTAGTTGCTGTCCACCTTCTGGCCCTCGCGGAGGTATGTAACGTCCCTGTCGAACAGCGACTGGTCCGCGTATAGGTTCTTGACGTCGCGGCCTACGAGCTCCGCCTTGGCGTATCCGAGCATCGCCTCCGCAGCCATGTTGCACTCCTTTACGTAGCCCAGCTCGTTGGCGAGTATCACCATGTCCGATGTGTAGTTTATGAAGTCGTTTATCGAGTTGCGCGCAACCTCCACGTACTTCTCCGCGTCCGCATTGACTAGCGAGATAAGATACGAGCCGTTGATGCCTGATATGGCGAAGTGCGCCAGCATAGTGGACGAACCGCTCACCTCTATGGTTGTAGTCCCCTGCGCCCTGGGGACCGCGGCCTCCCTCACGAACCGCTCGCGCTCCCCGCGGGACACGAAGTCCGCGATGTTCTTGCCGAGTATTATCCCCTTGGGGTAGCCGAACAGCCGCTCGAAGTTGTCCGTGCACCACTTTATCGCGAAGTCCCTGTCCAGCAGAGCGAGGTAGACGTCCTTCCCCGAACCCATGAGCTCCACGGCCCCCCTGAAAATGGACTGTTCTGTCAGGTCCCTGGCCATCACATTAACGAGCCTGTCGTTTATGCCGTTCGCGGATATCTCGAAGGTGCGCACCAGCCCGTTTATCTCAACCCCGTACTGCTTCCTGGCGCCGGACTTCGCAAGGGCCGCAAGCTCTGCAAACCCCACCCCGAAAACAGAATCGAAGGATGCCATGTTTGGGAAGAGCCGGCGGGCCTCCTTGTTGCTCTTTACGATCCTGTTGTCTGACGACACCAGCAGCTGCGCGTCTGGCATGTTGAACGCTGCATCGAAATAGTTAGCGAGCCTCCCGCTGCGCGAGGTCTCTGACCTGTATAGTATCGACATCCCCAGCAGCAGCGCGCCTGCGCTTACTACGCCGACAAATTTGTCATCGAAGTAGTTGTCGGTCTTGGACAGCATGGTAAGTATAGGGACGGACTTGCCGGCTATCGCCATGGGCACTATGCAGCAGCTGCGGAAGCCCGCGTTCCTGTAGTTTATCAGCTCCGGGAATGAGGAGTAGTCGCTGAGCCCGTTGTCCACGTACGCCTTCTTTGTGCTGACGAGGTAGTCCTGCAGGCTCCCGCTCGTCATGCTCTCTGTGTTCACAGTGTCGGCCATCGCCTTGTCCACGCCGAACGTCGCAGATACCAGTGAAGCGAACCGCCTAAGCGCCTCGTCATCGTTGGACAGGTATACCAGCGGCTGCACTTCCGCGAGGAACCTAGATACCTTTTCATCCGCCATGTAGCCGCCAGTTGTCGTAAAGAGGTTAGCCGATTACAAATGTGAACAGAAAGTATTTAGCTCTAGTTTGAGCACTTCCTCTGGGTGGAAATGTGGGAAAGACAAGGGAGCTGGTGAAGAGGGCGATAGCCGACTTCGAGTTGGCTAGGAGGTACAGGGACGCGAAGGAATCGTTCACAGCGTCTCTGCTATACAAGCGGGCGACAGAGAAGGTGCTGCGCGCGCTGTTCATCAAGAGGAACCACCACGAGCCGCCGAAGCGCGCATCCATAGTCTACATGGCGAAGAAGGTGGACCTGCCCGTCTACATAACGGAAACCCTTGACGAGCAGGAGGAGCGCATGGAGGAGATGGAAGAGGCGGTAGCCCCTGAAATCGAGGAGACGAGGCCTGTCGCTACCATGAGGAAGCGCGACGCAGTCAAGCGCCTGATAGACTACGCTGTGGCAACGGTGAAGTTCTGAGCGTGCGACCCGCACGTTATATCTAGCTTGCCCTCTCTAAGACTACCATGCGTTTCGAGAAGGTGTTCGAGGGGGTCTACAGGATAGACGGCAAGCTCGCAACCGAGAACCTGGTTCCAGGAACAAGGGTATACGGGGAGGAGCTCATAGAGCACAACGGCAGCGAGTACAGGCTGTGGAACCCGTACAGGAGCAAGATGGCCGCAGCGATACTCAACGGCCTCAAGACATTCAAGATTGCAAAGGGGTCGAGCGTCCTCTATCTTGGCGCTGCAACTGGCACCACGGCCAGCCACATAAGCGACATTGTCGGGAAGGAGGGAAGGCTGTACTGCGTCGAGCTGTCGGAGCGGAACATGAGGGAGCTGCTCGGCGTGTGCGACAGGAGGAGGAACATGCTGCCGATACTGGCAGACGCCAACGATACCGACAAGTATGCCGGAATAGTTGACGAGTGCGACGCAATCTATCAGGACGTTTCGGCAAAGAACCAGGCCGAGATAATGGCCATCAACAGCAGGTTCCTTAAGAAGGGCGGCTACTCCTACTTCATAATAAAATCGCAGAGTGTGGACGTGTCAAAGAAGCCGTCGGAAGTGTTCGAATCGGAGCTGAAGCAGCTTAAGGGCAAGTTCGATATCGTAGAGAAAATTGATATAGAACCATACGATAAATTACATATGTTCAGTGTCCTTCAAAAACAGTGAGATGTGGATGATAGAATGAAGAAGATATCTATGACTAAAGCCCTGGTAGACATTTCTTTGGAAAGTGGCGTATCTGTTGGGGGAATAGTCAAGAAGCTAAAGAAGCTAGGGGCGTCAGAAGTTTATCAAACCGCAGGTAGCAAAGACGTCTATTGCATAATAGAATGCAACAACATGGCAGAACTCAATGCCCAGATAGATAAGATAAGGAAGCTGCGAGCAGACACAGACACCGCACTGCTATTAAGAGAGGTGCGGGACGAAAAGCTGGTCCCGAGCATGAAGAATGCCATATTGGCAATTTCCATAGCGAATAGCACCCCAACATATAAGGTCGCTAACGCGCTTGCAAAATTTAAGAAGGCCGAAGTGCCTAAAATCTTCGAGTCTACGGGCCAAACTGACATCTATTGCTGGATAAATGCTGACGATAAGGCGGAGATCGACGAACTTTTATCCAGGATAAGGAAGAAACTCAAATCGGTTGAGGAATACAGGATTATACCTCTCCTAAGGATAGAAAAGTGACGGGCAAATGCACAATATTAAATCCTATATGGCATCCGTTACGCGAATGCTCGAGGGAAAAAAGCTGGTATGCATCAATTGCGGGGTAGAGACACCGTCCCATATAAACCCAACCTTCTGCCCCAACTGCGAGAGCGCCATATCCATAGACAGGGCAACGCTAACAAAGAACGACCCGGAGCGCATCGCAGCGCTTGACGCAATCAACGCTGGCGTGGCGTCCGGGGACTTCGAATCCGCGGCAGCGTCGTATGACAGGATGATCACCAAAAACCCGGAGCCCGGCCTGGTCTACGCATCAGGGATCCTGCACATAAAATGGTCGAACCATGTGCTGAACGCCATCGATTATGGCCAGCCAGGATACATGGAGTCCAACTCAGCAACCATAGACCTATCCAACGCCATAGCGAGCAGGTCGAGGTCCAAGTTCACTCACGTGGTGGAGACCTACAAGCTAGACCAGTCGCACCAGGATTCGCTGTCCTACGCGTATACCGTTTTCCTGTCCCAGATAAAGCTCGGCAACTACCAGAACGCCAAGAGCACGGCCGCTAGGATCCCCAAGATGGGCAGCGCAGAGGTGTCCGATTACTCCGGCGCGGTGTTGGATGCGCACACCGGGAGATACGACAGCGTGCTGAAATACACCGACTCTCTGGTCGCGGCAGGCAAGCTCTACCCTAATGCTGCATTCTACGCAGCGCTTGCGATGTTCAACAAGAGGATGGACAGGGATGCGTTGCAGCTCGCAACTTCGCTCAGGGACGTCATAGGCCCGGCGCGTGTGGACAGGCTCATAGGCAAGATAAACGCGCTCGGCAGGATATCGGAGGGCCCTATTTCGATATGAATATGAAGTCCATGCGTTCCTTGTCGTCGAGTACCGCATAGCCGAACCTCTCGAACTGGACTATGTCGCCCTTCTTCAGGTTCCTAGCATAGCTCTCGACGAACCCCTTCTCGACCTTCATGCTATCGGGGTTGTACTCCTCTTCATCGGTCAGCAGGTCCCCTGGCAGGCTCACGCTGCACTCCACGAAATAGGGGTCGGCAACCCAGTGTATTATGCTGGCGTTAACCTCATCCGAGGCCGCCCGCGCCCGGATATGGTTCGCTGTAGACGTCTCGATTTGGACATCAAACAGGTCCTTCAGCCTAACGGACTCGCCCGGGTTTATGGTTTCAGCATCGCTTCCGCTTATGTAGAAAGTGTTGTTCGTCCTGTATTCCCGGAACTCGTTCGCACGACCATGCGGGTGCAGCTTCAGCCTGACATCCTTCTGCGTCGTACCCTCTACGACCACCTTGATTGGGTTGCTGACGAAGAACAGGTGCTTGGCGATTGGGTCTATGATCTTCCTGTTCTCGGCGAACAGCGCCGCCTGGTCAATAACGCTCTCCGCCTTGCTGAATCCTATGTTCAGCATCAGCTCGCGTATCGCCTTTGGCTGCACTCCCCTCCTCCTAAGCGCCGCGATGGTCATCAGCCTGGGGTCATCGTATCCGGATATGTCCCCGGCCTTTATGAGCGCGCGAAGCTTCCTCTTTGATGTTATGTTCCCCTTTATGTTCAGCCTGGAGAAAGCGTAGATGTTCGGCACCCTAAGCCCCAGCGCCGAGAGTATCTCCCTGTACAGCGCCTCGGACTGCTCGTACTCCTTGCTCCTCATAGCATCGGTTATCCCCATCACCGAGTCTATTATCGGGGTGTTGAAGTAGTACGAAGGCCACACTATGTACTTGTCGCCCTGCCTGTAGTGCGTGGCGCGCTTTATCCTGAGCATGGTGGGGTCCCTGAGCGTAGTGTTCTGGTGCGACATGTCGTACTTGAACCTGACTATCGCCTGCTCCTCTTCGTAGTCGCCGTTTAGCATGCCCTCGAACATCTCCAGGCTCTCGGCCGGCTGCCTCGCCCTGTGCTCGCACTCCCTGCCGTCGAAACGGTTCTTCTTTATGGTCTCGCGGTCGCATGTGCAGACGTAGGCGCTGCCCTTGTCGATGAGCCGCTTTGCCAAAGAGTAGATGTGCTCTATGTGGTCGCTGGAGTAGTATTCCTTGTCGAATCCCATGCCGAGCCATTCGAGGTCCTTGTGGAACTGGTCTACGAACTCCTGCCTCTCGTTCTCAGGGTTGGTGTCATCGAAATGCAGGCAGAACATTCCATTGTACTGCCTTGCGAAGGTCTCCGCTATCAGCGCCGCCTTGGTGTGGCCTATGTGCATGAATCCGCTAGGTTCAGGCGAGAACCTGGTCACTACCTTCCCCATAACAGCTCCGGGAAGCTCGAATTTCGGTTTTGATGCCGCCCTCTTTGCGCTCTCCTCTGCGCCGAATTCGTCTGCGTATCCGTTGTACTCCTCTTCCAGAGAGCTCCTGTCCAGGGAGTTGACCTCGTCCACGACCTTCCCAATCAGCGCGGAGAGCGCCCTCATGTCGGCCTTTGCTTCGGGCGCCTTAGATATCACCTTGCTTAGCACGCTTCCGACATTGGCCTTGCCGTATTCGTACGCGTTCTTTACCGCATACTTCCTCGCAAGCTTCTCTATTTCCATCCGCTAACCGGTTCCGTTGTAGATTACCCTAAGCTGACCGACGATCTGCCCGTACTGCGAAACAACAGCGTGTATGGTTGCCGGCACTACGCTGCCCACTTCCCTGAGCGGCAGTATGCCCGCCTGGCCGGTCTGGTTCGCGGTGTCTACCGGGACCTCCTGCTTTCCGTACAGGAAGGTGACCTTGGCCGGCAGCCTCACCGTGCTGTTGGCGATCACAGTCACGTTGAGCGAGTTCGATGCGAGTATCCTCTGCATCGTGTAGGCGTCGGGAGACTGCGAGAGCAGGACGGAGAACGAGTTGCCTCCCTGTATGTACGTGCTTATCGTGCCGTTGGCCTCCATCGCCCCCAGCATGTCGGATACAATCCCGTAGGTCTTATTGTCTCCAGGAGCGACCTTCAGTTCCGCGGCCTGGGAGTAGCCCGTTATCGTCACGTTCGCGCTCGCTATCATGAACACCCCCTGCCCCTGCGTGATTGTTGTAGTGGTAGTGCTGTACGGGTTGCCCTGCCCGCTGTTGTTCCCGAACGCGGCGTACGACGATATCAGCGCAAGCGCTATGAAAATGTAGAGCACTAGCATCTTCTTGCTAACCTTCTGGCCTGCCATGCGATCACGAAACTAAGAAGAGAAATCCCCTAGCTTTTTATACTTATACGACAAATGATTGGTGGAATAGCTATTAAACTATTTCTAAAGTCCTGTGATTTTATGGCTTTCAATGAAGGAGATTTCGTAGAGATAGAGTACAGCGCGTGGAACGCGTCGGACAGCACGCTCATAGCGACGACAGACGAGGCGGTCGCGAAGAAGGCGGAGATATACGAGAAGCAGGGCAAGTACGGGCCGGCGCTCGTCATACTCGGATCGCCCGGCGTGATAAAGGGGCTCGACCGCGCGATAAGGACGATGTCGCTCAACGAGACGAAGAAGTTCA
The DNA here is from genome assembly GCA_028866905.1 of Microcaldota archaeon. Lineage (GTDB taxonomy): Archaea > Micrarchaeota > Micrarchaeia > Micrarchaeales > Micrarchaeaceae > JAGWHI01. The sequence goes on along the minus strand of JAGWHI010000022.1, from coordinate 1,740 downwards.
CATTCAAGCCTGAAGAGGCATTCGGCGACAGGAACCAGGAGCTCGTCCGCGTAATACCCATGTCGGACTTCAAGGCTCGGGACATCAGCCCATACCCTGGCATGAAGCTCAACCTCGACGATTTCACGGCCACCGTCACAAGCGTGAGCGCAGGCAGGGTGGTCGTAGACGCCAACCACCCGTACGCGGGCAGGGAGATAATATACGAGGTCAAGGTGGTGAAGGAGCTCAAGAACCCCGAGGAGCGGGTAAAGGCGCTCGGCAGCACCTACAATGCAGAGCCGTCCAAGATATCCCTGGCGAACGGCTCGGTCACGCTCTCGTACGACAGCAAAGTGAACAAGAACGCCGACTACTTCGTGGGAAGGGCGAGCCTTATAGCTGCGGTATTCACCTACATAAAGGGCGTGGAAAAGGTCGACGTCAACGAGGAGTACAGCAAGCCGTCCGACAAGCATGGCTGAATGCTGCCAATATTTGCGCCAAGCGCCACTCCGGATCAGACTTTCAAAGAGCTATAAACCTCGTAGAGCTCCCTTCCGTCCATAGTAATAAAGCAAGCCTTGTCTCTGCTTCCATTGGCGTGGCCGTCGGACGGCTTTACCTTGGTCGCTATGGCTGCCCTGAACAGAGCCCTTGCCGGATCAGCGACGTTCGGCTCATGCCCCCTCATCTTTTCTGCTACACTACCCGCAAGGATTCCCGGGTTTTCCGCTATAATCTTCACGCAGGTGCCTACTGTGGAGAACTTCAGCGGGTCAAGGTTGCTGACCCCGGGAAGGTTCGTGTTTATCCTGTTGAACTTGAATCCCGCCTCGCTAAGGTTGATCGATATCATCCCGTCACCCTTCCCGTTGTAGTATACAAGTCCGGCGTCCATCATGTCGCAGACCCTAAGCAGCGCGAGGTCCCTGCTTATTCCGAGCCTGTCTGAAAGCTCCACAACCCCAAGCCCTGGGACCGTGCTGATCTCAGATACTGTCTTGCGTATTTTCTTGTAGCTAGTGTGCATCAACGCCATGCTATCAGCTATCGGCTAACGATGGGGCCCTGGAAATATTTATAATTATCATTGGACACCCTCGACTATGGCGCGCCACTTCTCGCTCTTGTAGAAGTTGAGTATCAGCCTGTTGCTCTTCTCCGTCAGGTAGCAGCTCTTCGCCCTCCTGCCCCTTCCGCCCACGTTCGATTTTGGGACCTCGTCTATCACGAGAAGGTCCGCGCTCTGCATTGCGGCGATGTGCTCCTGTAAATGCCGGCTGGCATAGGTCCCGACCTCCCTTACCAGGTGGGACTTGAAGATACCGTAGTTCCTGTAGACCGCGTCGAGCACCCGGCTCAACGTGAAGAGCTTTATGGTGTGCTGGCCCTGCTCCCTCGTCAGAGTAGACAGGTGGTTTGCGGCATCGAGCATCTCGCCCCCGAAATCCGTCAGCGAGTACCTGACCAGGCGGTAGTCCCTCTCCTTCCTCAGCATCCCGAGCTCGGCGAGGCGATTGAGCTTGCCGTCGACGTAGCGGCTGTCCGTCCTGAGCGCCTTCGCTATGGCTATGTGGGTCGAGCCCGGGTTCTGCTTCACCGCGTCAAGCATCCTCGATGCCGTAGACAGCATCATGTCGGAGTTGCGCGTAATCCCTGCCATCAAAACACCCGAGAGTATGAAAATCGGTAGCCGGCGGAAATATTTATCTGTTGTGTGCAAAACGATGTATGTCCCAATAAGGAATTTATATCTCG
>JAGWHI010000021.1 GCA_028866905.1 Microcaldota archaeon | reverse complement strand
GCCGGGTTGTAGGTAAACTGTGTTGGAAGAAAAGCTTACGTATCCCAAGAGGCTGTTGGAAACGCTGACGTTGACGAATTCTGCCTGGTTGCCAGTGTTCAGGAAGCCGAACACGCCTGTCGAGGTCGAGCCCTGCGAAAGCGAGGTGTAGAGAGGCATCGATGTGAAGCTGACGCCCGATACTGGGGTTATCACGTTCGCAGGCTTCTTAACTGGAGGCCCGCCTCCGCCGCTCGGGGCTGCCGGCGATGACACTGAGAATGTTGTTGTCATGTTGTTGGAAACCTCAACCACGCTGTTGGACAGGTATGTCGCGTTGACCAGCGCGTTGTAGCTGCCCACGGTGCTTGTTACGGTTGTCAGAGTGATCGCGACCACCTCGCCCTGCGAGGGGGATAGCGCACCCGCGCTCTGGCTTATCCTGTAGACCTGCGGCCCGACTATCAGCATGTTTATGCCTATAGTGCCCGACGCGAACTCTCCGACGTTCTTGAGGCCCACGTCAAAGGTTATCGGGCCGTCCTGCGTCACGCTGGAGCTTGTGGAGAAGTTCTCCACTGTTATGTTGACCGGATCCAGAAGCTCTATGTTCTTCGAGCTGGAATTGCTCTCGAAGCTGTTGGAGAACGCTACCTCAGCCACGTAGTTACCGCTGGGCAGCGCGAGCGTGTTGACCGGCGATGTGTAATACAGCGTGTTGGTCTGCGTCACCGTCCCTATGGTTATCGGGTCGGTGAGGAGCACAGCCCCGTTCGACGTGTACGTGAGGGTGAAGTCGCCGCCTAGGCTGCTTATGCTGCACGACGCCAGCGACTCTATCGAGTAGTTGAATATGTAGTTGCCGACCCTTGCGTACACCGGCAGCGCGTTGAGCGTTACTGCGAACGGGCAGAAGACATTTACGTTTGCCGTCACGGTGTTTGTAGTCGCAGCAGTAGTGGCGTGCATCGACAGCGACACGATAGCGAATAGCCCAGCTAGCGCTAAGTACGCTATCGGGGTGTGTGTATCCATGGTCTGCCCCGCTCAAAGTAGTATAGGTATGCCCCTTTTAAAAGGTTGCCGTCTAATGAATTATGGGTTTCTTTGGGGGTAAAATCTCCGAAGACGCAAATAGCGCTGATCGGATGGACACCGAATCGAAAATCGCACTGATCAAGGGGTTCGCAGAGGAGATAGTGACCGAGCAGGACCTCAGGCAGCTCTTCGAGACGAACGACAGGCCCATAGCTTACGACGGCTTCGAGCCTTCTGGCATAGCGCCCATACACTTCGGCCTTCTCCGCGCCAGGAATGTCAACAAGATGCTCAAGGCGGGCATAAGGATGAAGCTCTTCCTCGCAGACTACTTCGCATTCCTCAACAACAAGCTGGGCGGCGACCTGGACAGCATCAGGTCGGCCGGCATGTACTTCATCGAGGTATGGAAGGCCGCCGGCATAGACACGAGCAAGGTGGAGGTCCTATGGTCGAAGGACCTGATGGACGGCATAGACTACTGGGACACTGCATTCAGGGTGGCTAAGGCGATAACGCTGGACAGGGTGAAGCGCGCCATCACGATCATGGGCAGGAAGGAGGGCGAGAAGCTCTCATCAGCGATGCTGTTCTATCCTGTGATGCAGGTGACCGACGTCTTCAGGATGGACATAGACATATGCCAGATGGGGATGGAGCAGCGCCGCGCCAACATGCTCGCAAGGGAGGTCGCAGACAAGTACAAGTGGAAGAAGCCAGTGGCTGTGCACCATCCTCTTGTGCTCGGCCTGCAGGGGATGCCCGAGGGCGCGGACACGAAGGATCCCGACGCGTTCATGGATTACAAGATGTCCAAGTCCAACCCGAAGAGCGCGATATACGTCCATGACACCTACGACGAGCTTAAGAAGAAGATAAACGGCGCGTACTGCCCCGAAAGGGTAGTGTACGGCAACCCGATGCTAAACTATGTCAAACTGCTGATAGTGGACGGCCCAGACGACCCAATAAGCATAGAGCGGCCCCAGAAGTTCGGCGGGAACATCGAGCTCTCCAGCTACGCAGAATTGGAGAGGGCGTACTCTGATGGCAAGATACACCCGGCTGACCTGAAGTCCTTTGTCACAGAAGGCCTTGAGCGCCAGATAGCACCGATAAGGAAATATTTCGACACCAACAGGAAGGCTAACGAGCTCTACCAGCTCGTGAAGGGATTCAGCATAACCCGTTGATGCTATGAGAGTGGCGCTTCTGGGATTGGAGGGCAATTTCAGCAGGAACGTTATGGGCGGAATTCCAGCATACATGTACGAGACGTACACCAACCTCAGGGGGATGCAGAGCGGCAGGTTCCGGGTGGAAAAGATAGAGTACAGGCGCCGCAGGGAGCTCAAGGAGGCGCTCGGCTGGTTCTACATAGTTATACGCGGCGCAACCGAGGACTACAGCAAGTTCGACATAGTCCACAACCTGGACGTAAAGCCGATATACCCGATGAACAGGGGAAAGGCGGTGTTCATGGTTACGGCGCACGACTTCCAGCCGCTCACTGCGCCGCACCTCGACACCGACATGAAGTCCTCGCTCAAGTCCAGGATAAAGCTGCACCTGGAGATCAGGCAGAGCCTCAAGATCGCGCTCAAGTCCGACTACATGATAGCGGTTTCGACCACCACGAGGGATGATGCCGTTTCGTTGGGGTACGACCCGAAGAGGATAAGCGTGGTTCCGCACGGCGTATCAAGGCGGCTTGTCACCACCCCGATTCCGAAAAGCTCAGGCAGGGATTTCGTCGTAGGCTACATTGGCGCGTTCAGGAGGAGGAAGAACCTTCGCATGGCGATAGACGCGTTCATGGGCATGGACTCCAGGCCGGCAAGGATGGAACTCTGGGGCAACAGGGCGTACGACTACGAGAGGCTTTCCGCGCACGCAGCCAGGGACCACAGGATAAGGTTCATGGGTTTCGCCCCGGACGACAGGTATGTGCAGACCTATGACAGGTTCGACGCGTTCGTCTTCCCCAGCCTGTATGAGGGATTCGGCATATCGATACTGGAGGCGCAGGCACGCGGGCTGCCCGTTATAATATTCAAGGACGCAAAGATACCGCGCGAGGTTAGGAGGTACTGCATAGAGGCGCGCGATGCCGGGCACATGACGGAGATACTGCAGACGCTTATGGAGAACGGCTACAGCTCGAGGGACAGGGGCGTTGCGATGAGGTACGCGCGAGGTTTCACCTGGGAGAAGAGCGCGAGGCAGACTCTCAAGGCATACCAGAGATCAATGGTTGTTTGATGGCAAGGAAGATGTACCTGATTGGGATAGACGCCGCGCCACTCTGGCTGCTGAACGACATCCGGAAGGGCTACGACCTGAAGGGGTTCGACATATTCTACAGCAACGGCAGCATGCGCAACATGGAGTCGGTTCTTCCGCCCATGACAGGGCCGGCATGGCCTACCATATACACGGGGCTCAAGCCGGGCCAGCACGGCGTGCCCGACTTCTTCAGGCTCAGGAGCGACTATGTCCGGGATGTCGCCTACTTTAACCCTGAAACGGCCAAGCCGTTCTGGTACTCCCTGGCGGAGCACGGCATGAAGAGCCTTCTCGTGACCCCTGCGATGGCCGTGACGCTGCCGAAGATGGATGGCGTGGACATGATAACCGGGTTCCCGCTCCCGCCCAGGTTCAGCTCCGACAGCATCAAGAGGGTAGCGGACAAGCACCGCTTCAAGGGGGAGCTCGAGGGCGTAGAGTCCGGCATGAAAGAGGGAAAGGTCACGCTTGCGCAAGCGTCGAAGTCGTACGTTGGCACCATAGAGAGGCGTTCCGAGGTCAGCATTGAGCTCATAGAGCGCAACGGATACGACATCTCGTTCATATGCTTCACCGAAACCGACCGCATGCAGCACTTCTCGCTCAACAATCCAGACTGGAGGGAGTACGTGGGCCCGCTCTATGAGAAGATATCGGAGTTCCTGCTCTGGGTAGAGTCCCGCGCCAGGAAGGAGGGCGCGCAGGTGCTGCTGGTGTCGGACCACGGCGCCCAGCCCATAAGGGAGAAGTTCCTGCTCAACGCCTGGCTGATAAGGAACGGCTACGCCGCCCTAAAGCCGAAGGTGCTGGAGGACATAAGGGCGGCAAGCACGCACGGTGCCGGACTGAAGTACAACGTCCGCGAAAAGATGCTCAAGTCCGGCCTGAGGAAGGTCTACGACAGGATGCCTCACCGCATCAAGAAGGCCGGCAGGGAGATACTCGGCGCAGCGTTCTCCGGCGCATCAGGCGGCGCCTACACCAGGATACACGATTTCGACATAGACATGGATAACACCAGGGCGTTCGCCGCGGTCTCGAACGGCCCCGTCTGCACGATATTCATAAACGACAACAGGTTCGACAAGGGCACCGTGGCAAAGTCCGGGCGCGCCAGGCTGAGGAACGAGATAGTGTCGAAGCTGCGCGGCATACGCGATGCTTCGGGCAGGAAGGTGGTCGTCGAGATATTCGACGGCCTGGAGTATTACAAGGGCACCAAGCGCTTCATACCCCCGGACATAATGGCTGAGGCGAGGGAGGGCTGCATGTTCGACGTCTTCAACTTCTCGGAGCGCAGCGACTTCATGAAGCCTGAGCTCGCCAAGAGCGGCGACCACATAAGGAACGGGATATTCGCGGCAGAGCCGTTCCGGAAGTCGCTGCTCGCCGGCGCACCGAGGCCCGATCTGACGTGCATAAACCCGATGGTGCTGCGCTACTTCGGCATCAAGTAGGGGATTACTGGATATCGATATCCCTGAAGGATTTGATTATTCTCAAATTCCTCTCGAATGTACTGCCATCAATCAGGCCGTAAACTCCCTGCAGGCCGTCCCTGAATTTCCCTTCCGATACCGCATTCTCCACCTTCCTGAGCCTATTACTGAAATCAAACCTTGACGATACCTCCCGCTTTATCCACTTCTTGTCCCGTATAGAAAAAGCCATCATGAACAGATCCCTGATGTCTGCGGCCCTGCAGCTTATAATCTTCATAACGAACAGCGCGTCCGGCCCAACGACTCTGACTTTCAACCTGTTCCTTATGGTCTTGCCTTTCAATACCATTACCTGTGAGTTATCGAAAATCCAGCGGTATCCTATCCTGACCCCGGTCTGCCTGTCGTATACTTCGCCTATCATGATGTCAAAGCTGACACGGTATGACGCACCCACCGATTTTTCATATCTGGCAAATCCTGTTCTCTCCCCAGCCCGCATTTCCGTCCTGATGTACCCTAGCCTCTCCAGCGCTCTTCCTATCATTTCGGCCTCTGGCCTCTCTGCAACAATATCGCAGTCCACCGAGAACCTTGGCAATGTGTAGGCATTCGCAGCATAGCCGCCTATGACTACGAAACTGTGGCCCGCCAGCTTCTTCAGTGTTGCGAATACCTCATTTTCTCTGAGCTGCAGCTGATCCATACTTCTCCCTCATATAGTCATAAGCGTATGCGTAGATGTCGTTGGATTTCGCCAACCTCTCGGCCTCTGCCAACTTGACCACGCTGAATCCGCCCTTTTCCGTGGCGATGATGTGCTCCACGGGCTTCAATATCACGTATTCGCCTATGGTCCCGCCCTTGTCTACGTAGGTGGGTATCCCGTGCGCGCCGAAAAATCCTTTCCAGTAACCCAAGTCCCTGTTTAAAACCTCTATGAAATAGGGCGATTTCTCCAATCCCCTCTGCACATACGAGTAATCGCTCCAAATCTCTATCGCGGACAATCCCGTGAAAGCGTACTGCCTCTCCGCCTCCCTGATCAACTCCGGCACCCTGAAATCCAACAAGCCCCTAACGGCCCTTTCCGGGCTTACGCATGCGTACCTGTTCCTTGCGACCTTTCTTATCCAGCCGGACCGCGATAACAACGAGAAAATCTTCTTCTTCATGCTCTGTCCCACTATCCAGTCCAAATCGCTCTGGCCGAACTCCTCACTGGTCCCGTGCATCGCGAAGAACAAAGCGTATGCCCTCAAGGCGTATTGGGGCACCTCCTCAGTCATAGTTACCTAATAGGTAACCAAGATATTTAAAACTTCCAGTATTGGGTCATAACAGCGAAGGGGAAATAGAAAGATTTAAAAATCCTTGTTTCAGGGTCGTACAAAGGTTTATATATTATTAAACCATCATCCATATCGGGCAAGCCAGTGCACAGATGGATATTTAATTCACGGCGGTGCATAATGAGCGTGCAGGGATGGCGGAGCCTGGTCAAACGCGACGGACTCAAGATCCGCTGGCTTAGGCCTACGGGAGTTCAAAACATAGAACAAATCTCCCTCCCTGCATACCATGGCGAAACCAAAACCAAGAGTATGTACTCACATTTCATAGGTGTGTAGCATGGCGAAGAGAAAGATGAATAAGACAAGAACCACAAAGAAACCGGCGAGGAAGATTAACAAGGTCAGCAGGAGCAAGGCCGCTAGGGTATCAAGGCCCAAGAGGGCCTCAGCCCCGAAGGTCAGGAAGTCCAAGATGTTCGAGATTCCGCACTACCCGCAGACCGAGGAGTTCACGAGCTCTGCGGCGTGCGCGCTGATGGTGCTGAAGTACCTGAACCCCAAGACCCAGATGAAGAAGGACGACGAGTTCAAGATCTGGCAGGAGGCGGTCAACGGCAGCGTCTGGCACGGCTCAAGGTACGGTCTCGCATACGCGCTTTCGAAGAGGGGGGCAAAGCCCCAGATAATCAGCAACGCCAAGGAGGAGGGCTACGAGAAGAAGCTCGCGGTGTACGAGGGCGTCAACATAGAGACGCTTAGCGCGGCGTTCAAGGAGATAAGGCAGAAGGCCAAGGACGCTAAGATAAAGGAGAGCTACGGCATAACCACGATCAACACGCTGAAGAAGCACCTCAACGGCGGCAAGATACCCATAGTGGTGGTCAACGCGAACGCGCTGAACCCCTATCTGGAGGATTCGCCGCACTGGGTAGTGGTCAAGGGCTACGACAACGACACCTTCTACATAAACGACCCGTACTCGGACAGCACGATAACCATGGCGCCCGACGCATTCAGGGGCGCTCTGGGCTACGACAACGAGTCGCACATGATACTTGTAAGCGCAAGGAAGAAGTAAGGAACGAAGGCATCAGAGCCAGAGCTCAATACTTGGAGCAGGAATCATCCCTGAAGTTTGTGCACTTGCTCCTGATCAGCGTCTTGTAGTAGACTGCGGTCCTAATCTGGTCTGGGCTTAGGCCCAGTACCTTTTCTTTTCCCTGTTGTTTTACTCCTGCCTTTTTGGCATTGCACACCGTAGTGCCTACGCTCTCCACGGTCTGCCTTCCCATCACCTCCCACTTGTCGAAAGGCAATGGAATTTTCTCCACTGCTACCGCTCGCCTCGCCCTGTTTCCGGTCACCTAGTCACCCAATTATCGCATGTTTATGATGGGCCTGCTCATCAGGACCCTGCCCGAAAGGCTCTTCCTTATCGCCCTGAGCCTGCTCGCCCTGGGAACCATGGCCCTCCTGCGCGTCCTCAGCCCCTCGAAGCACCTGCTGCAGCTCACCCTCCTGTATATCGGGAGCTCCGAACTAGTGCTTCCGTACATGGAGGCCGGCATCACGAACTTAACGTCGCTGTTCGAGATGCGTTTGCCGCACGCTATGCAGCTGTACTGGCGCGCCACGTCCCTGCAGTCCTCGCAGAGATCCCTGCCACCCACCTGTTTTTGTTCCATCATATACCCACACCCTTTGCACTCTGTCCATGCGCCTTCTCCCACCATACTATCACCCACCCAGGGCCTTTCCCTGGAGCAGAGCGGCATGCGCTCTACCCTTTAACTTTACCTTAATCCACCAGAAGATGTTGCGCCGCACCAAATATATATACCTTTGCGAAAATTCGTTATTAGGCGTATCGATTAGCGGAATAGCGCGTTTGCGAGGGAAAAACAGCCCCGCTTTAATACCTTTTCAGGGCAATTATAAAGTGAGTTTTATATGCCAATTGCCACATCGGATGAAACCCTGAGCTTCAGGGGGGTACCTATACGCGACATAGTGCTCCGTCTCAAGAGCACGCTGCCGAGAAGGTACAACGGCACTATAGAGTTCAAGGATTCCGGGCTCGCTACAATAGTAAATGTGGTGGTGATGCGCAAGGGGCGTATCCTGTTGATGAAGAGAAGCAACAGGGTGGGCACATACCGCGGCAAGTGGCACAGCGTAGCCGGGTATCTGGACGAGCCTGTCCCGGTACGCCAGAAGATGCTTGAGGAGCTGAGGGAGGAGATAGGCATAGGGCCAAGGCACGTGGAGTCCCTTAGGCTGGGCAAGCCCTACAGCTTCTACGACCGCGAACTCGGGAAGCGGTGGATAACCTGCCTGGGCAGGGCCGACATAAAGACCGACAGGATAACTCCAGACTGGGAGAGCGTGGACTACAGATGGGTCTACCCCGGCCAGCTGAAGGGGTTCGACCTGGTCCCGAAGTTCGGCTACGCGGTCAGGAAGGCCATGGAGCTCTGACTACTTCCTGGCTGTTTTCTCCTTCTCCTTGTGGCCTGCCTTCATGAACCTGCCGCGCATCCTGTACGCTACGACCGCTATTATCGCGATCACTATTACCAGCTCGGCATCCCCTGCCAGCCCAGAGCCGCCACCGCCGATCTGCACGTAGTAGTTGGCGGATCCGGAATACTGCTGGTTGACCGCGCCGTTGGGCTGCTTCCACTGCTCGTACACTGTGACAGGATAGTTGCCGTTGACCGCAGACTGGTCTATGCTGACCAGGAAGCTGACGTTCATGGACTGGCCAGGCGCAAGGCTCGGCAGGTATGCGCTGCCCTGTATGGGCGTTATCGGGTAGGCGCTCTGGAAGTTGAGCTGCACCTGCTGCGCCGTCATGCTGCCTGTGTTCTTGACCTGGAAGATTACCGGTATGTTGGTTGCCCCGGCTCCCAGGCTCGGCCCGCTGACCCCGACCACTGTGAATTGCGCGGCCGGCGCAACTGCCAGGCTGAGGGGCTCGGAGTTCGCGAACCCCTTGGAGTAGTCTGCAGACCTGTACGAGATCTGCGCGGTTATGCCCGGGCTGGTCCCGGTCGTGTTGCCGGATCCCACCAGTATGCTCTCAGTTACCGACTGGTCCGGAGCCAGCTGTGGTATGAAGAAGCTGTTGACCGAGCCGAGAACGTTGGTGCCGTTGCGCGACAGCAGGGTAACGCTCACGTTCTTGGCGGTTCCGGTGCCTATGTTCTGGATGGAGAGCTGCAGCGTCTGGTTGTACCCGTTGTACAGCGCCTGCGGCTGCGCGCTGAGCAGCGTCACGTAAACGTTGGGCGTGTTTATCACAGGGTTCAGGGTTATGTTCTCTGTTACGCTGTAATTGGCGTTGGTGTCCGATTGGTATGTTATCAGCGCCGGCACCGTGTATGTGCGGTCCCCTACGTTCTCCGAAGCCTGGTAGGTCACGGTCTGCGCCCCTGACGCGCCGTTCTGTATGGTGCCGAGCTTGAAAGTCCTGCTTCCCACAACAGTGAAGTTGGAGTCGCCCATGAACGTGACTGTCACGTTCCTAGCGGCTCCGTAGCCCGTGTTGAGTATGTCGGCCTGGAGCTGGAACTCGTCGCCCGGGATTATCGACTGGGCGGTCCCGCTTATCTGCATCTGCGGGAGCCCGTGTACGTAGAAGGTTATAGGCATCGTCTCCTCCTGGTTCAGTGTCTCGGTCGTGGACGAGCTCCCTGTCGTGAGCGTGGCGGACGTCTGGTAGTTGGCAACCGCATCTATGGTGTACGAGCCGCTCGGCGTGTCCTTCGGTATGCGCACAGTGTACTGCAGAGTCGAGCCTAGGTAGTTAAGGTTGAGGCCGACCCCGCTGTATATCCCCTGGCCCACTGTTCCCAGCAGCGTGGAGTTGGACGGCGAGACGTTGAATATCGGGTATGAGCCGACAAGCTGCAGGTTTACGTACTGCAGCTGCTGGTTGTACGAGTTGTAGAGCTGGAACGAGAATGTCACGTTGCTCCCCGCGACTATAATCGGGGGGTTGGTCTTCAGGTTCACAAGCGACAGCGCGCCCGATGTCACGGTCTGCGGGTACGCGCTGACCGACAGCATGGCCAGAAGGCCCAGCACCAAGGAGATTTTGCCAAATTTGTCCATCATTTCACCAATCAAACGTTGTTAGCATTCTTGAAGAGCATGTTGCTCAGCGCCAGCATTATCACGCTGAACGCTATCAGTATCGCGCTGTCGAAGGCGAACGCGCCGAGCGTTATGTAGCCCTTCAGCATGATGTCCCTGACGGCGTTCACGCCGTATGTCATGGGGTTGAAGGTCGCGAACGGTATCATGAAGCTGGGGAGCGTGCTTATCGGCAGGAAGGCCCCGGAGAGTATCCAGAGCGGCATGGTCACCGCCATCCCCACGGTTGTGTACACCTCTATCTTACCGGCCCTTGCCCCCAGCATGGTCGCGAGCCCCCCGAAGCCAACAGCGGACAGGAGCAGGAACCAAAGTATCACTATGAAGCCACCTATGCCGCCTGCGATCGTGGCGCCGGCTAGCATGCCTATCCCAAGCGCAAGCACCGCGTTGATCATAGAGCTAGTCACGCCGTACATTATCTTGCTGATCAGTATGGAGCTCTTGTTTATCGGGGTCGCCAGGAAGGCCTTCATGCTGCCGAGCTGCTTGTCCGTGAGCATGGTGAACCCCCCGCTCCATATCGACCCGAATGCGGTCACCATGACGAGAAGCCCGGCTATCAGGAACGTCTTGTAGCTCGCCGACGCCCCGAAGGCGTAGTTGGTGGACACGCTCAGTCCGCTCGACTGCTGCGGCGCTATCTTGTTGGTGACCGTCACCCCGAAGCTCGATGCGGCAGACTGTATCGCGCTATCCGCGGCCTGGGCGGATATGGGCACAGAGGTGTCTGTGTACGCGACAATGTTCGCTGAGCCCCTGCCTGGCTTGTCGAAGCCCGCCGGAATCACTATTACTGAGGTGATCTGCCCCTGCGATAGCATGCCCATCGCGGTGTTCTGGTCTGTCGATGCGGCTATCAGCAGCAGGTTGCCCGCCTGCAGCGCGTTTATGAACTGGAGCGATGCCGGGCTGTTGTCATAATTGACAACCGCGACCGGAATGTTCTTGGGCGTGCTGCCTAGGTTGCCCAGCAGGAGTATGAGCACTATCGGGAATATGAGCGACCTTATTATGCTGGTCTTCCAGTTCTTGGTGAAGATCTGCATCTCGCGGATGTACAGGCTGTAGCTGTCCTTGAGTATCGGCATCATCTCCCACCCCTGAATATGCGCATCATCCTGTTGCTCTCGCCTCCGCCGGATTCCGCAGAGTCCCTGAGCGAGCTGCCTGTCAGCTTTAGGAAGACGTCGTCCAGCGTCGGCTCGTGTATGCTCACGCTGTCGAACTTGACCCTGCCCTTCTCCATAGCGGTTATGACCCTGCCCAGAGCCTTGGCCGGGTCCTTCTCCACCGACACGGAGACCCTGCTCCCCTGTAGCGTCGGCTCCCTGCCCGTCTCCTTCTTGAGTATCCTTTCGATGGTCGCCAGCGCGTCCTTCTCTGCGCTGACCTCTATTATGCTGCCCCTTCCCATGCTCTGCTTTAGCTGCGACGGGGTGCCCATGGCCACCACCTTGCCGTGGTCCATGATCGCTATCCTGTTGCAGACCGCGTCCGCCTCCTCGAGGTACTGGGTCGTCATCAGTATCGTTACGCCGCGCTCCTTGTTTATCCTCTTCAGCAGCTCCCATATCCTGAGCCTGTTCTGGATGTCCAGCCCCGTGGTGGGCTCGTCCAGTATCAGTATCTCGGGGTCGTGTATGAGCCCCTTCACTGTGTCGAGACGGCGCTTCATGCCCCCGGAGAAGTTGCCAGCGTAGACTTTCTTGAATTCGGTCAGCTGCGCCAGGGCGAGCAGGAAGTCTATCTTCTTGTCTATGTCCTTCTCGTCCATGTGGTAGAGCCGCCCGAAGAGCCTCAGGTTCTGCTCCGCAGTCAGTTCCGGCTCTATTATCGTCTCCTGCGTCACAAGGCCGATCTTGCCCTTCGCCTTGTTGGGCTCCTTGGTCATGTCTACTCCCTCCACGAATACCCTGCCGGAGGTCGGATCCATGAGGTTAAGCAGTATGTTTATCGTTGTGCTCTTGCCGGCGCCGTTGGGCCCCAGGAGCCCGAATATCTCCCCCTTGCTTATCCTCAGCGTGACGCCCTTTAGCGCCTCGAAGTCGCCGAACTTCTTGGCCAAGTGCTCTACATCAATCGCGTACTCGCTCATCAGAACTCACTGAGCACCAGCGCCCTCATGCTGGTTATCATGTCCCTGAGTATCCGGCCCGCCCTCAGGACCACGCGCCTGCCCTTCTTCGTCAGGGTGTAGCTCCTCTGCGGCCTCGGCCCGCCGGATACTACCCTGGACTTCACGAACCCCTCCTTCTCGAGCGAATTCAGTATGTTGTAGATGTCGCTCTTGGTTATGTCCTGCATTATCCTGTGCTTGCTCTGCCTGAACTTCTTCAGCATCGCGTACGGGTAGGTCTTGTCCCTCTGTAGCTGCTTCAGCACGATTACGTTGGCGATCCCCTTCCTCAGGTTGTCGTCTATCATCCTGAACTCTTCAGGCTCCATGTCGCTGTACTTGGCGCGCGGCAATCCACCACATAGTCTAAAGTTAGACTATCTTATATCCAGACCAAGGTATAAAAAGATATCTGCGGGTTTGGGTTTAGAAAACGTTGAGCGCCCACCACCTGATGAACTTCTTCACACGTGTCTTCATCGGGCTGGTGTTCTTCTTTATGTCCTTGACCATGACCTTGTACAGCACCTTCTCCTGGGCGTCGAGCTTGCCCTCCTTGACTATCTCCTGCTTCTTGCCGTCCACTATCTGTGTCTCGGTCTTGCTGATCACGTCCTTCTTCACCATCGAGTACCACTCGTCGAGCGAGCTGCCCGAGAAGTCCTTGTCCTTCAGCGTCGCCATCATGTCGTGCATGGTGAGCTTCCTGCTCTTCTTGGTCGTGTGCTCGTGGAGCAGCGGGCGCATTGCGGCCTTGTCGCACACCCTCTCTATGTCAGCCGGAGAGAATCCCATTGTGGCGCGGGCGAGCCTGTCGAAATTCAGGTTGGCCCTCGGCTTGTTCCTTGTATAAAACTCGAACAGCCCCTTCCTGTCCTTGTACTTGGGCGGCGGCACATACGTGCTGTCCCCGAACCTGCCTGACCTCTTGAGCGCAGGGTCTATGTCCCACGGCTGGTTCGTAGCGCCTATCACGAATATGCCTTCGGGGTTCGCCTCGACCCCGTTCATCTCCACTAGAAGCTGGTTGACCGCCAGCCTCATCGCCGAGCTCTCCCCTCCATCGCCGCCTCCGCCTCCCCCGCCCCTCTTGACGCCGAGCGCGTCAAGCTCGTCGAAGAATATTATGCATGGGGTGTTCTTCCTCGCCTGCTCGAATACCGCGTGGAGGTTCTTCTCCGTGTTGCCGGTGTACATGTCTATTATCTGGTTGATCCTGGCGATTATGACGTTGGCGCCGCTCTCGCCGGCTATTGCGTTGACCACATGAGTTTTTCCCGTCCCAGGTGGGCCGTACAGCAGAAGGCCAACGCCGAGCTTCTTCCCATACTTCTTGAACAGGTCCGGCTTCTGTATCGCGAGCACAACGTTCTCCTGGAGGTAATTCTTCACCTTGTCAAGGCCCACGACCTGGTCGAACTTTACGTTCGACTTGTAGAACGCAAGGCTCTTGATCTGGCCCTCCTCTATCTTCGTCTCGGAGACCTGGTCCGCCTTCTTGCTTGTGCCGTACTTCTCCAGCTCTATCTGCTGCGTTTTTGCCGAGCCAGTGCCTGTGCCCGTAGGCTTGGACGACTCCATGTGTATTAGAGAGTCTATGTGCTCCAGCCTGTTCTTCGCCTCGACGTAGCTCGGATTGTTCGCAAGCGACTTCTCGTACCAGAACCTAGCGCCGAGCAGGTCGTTCTGGCTCTCTGCCATGTCGCCGATCAGCAGCGGCGCGTCGGCGCTCTTCGGCTGGAGCTCCATCACAGCCTCGAGGTCCTTCCTCGCGGCGTCGTAGTTGTGCAGTATCCTCTGGGTGAGCGCCCTGTTGAAGTACGCATCGGCGTACTTGTTGTCTATCCTGATTGCCTCGTTGTATTCGTTGACTGCGTCCTCGAACTTGCTCTCCTCGAATAGGCTGTTGCCCTTCTTCCAGTGCTCCTTAGCAACAGGGTCGACCACAGGCTTCGGCTGGCCGCCAGGATTATCCGCCAATCTCTCCCTCAGTCTGCATAGTGGTGTTTATGGATATTTATACCTTACTTGACTGTTTGCCCGTGCCTGTCCAGCAGGTCGTTCAGCCTTTTGTCGACTGCGCTTATGTAGCGGTCCGACCTGGGAAGGTTGGTGAATCCCACGGACCCGAACCCGGATACCAGGCCGTGTAGCCTCCTGTTCATGTCGATCAGGTTGCCTGACTTCACCTTGTAGTCCAGGTTCATCTGGCGGACTACCAGCTCGCTGTCGGAGCGTATCTCTATGCTCGCCTCGCCCGGGTCCTTCACGTTGTCCCTGCACCACTCCAGCGCCATTATCATGGCGCGGTACTCGGCATAGTTGTTGGTCCTGTCGCCGTTGAACTCGTAGTACTCCGCGACAAGGCGCGTGCCGCGGTATATCGCGTAGCCGGATGCGCTCGGGCCGGGGTTACCGCGCGCGGCGCCGTCAGTGTAAATCGTCAGGTCCGCCAATGTACCGCCAGAATGGATTCGCTGCCAAACATTAAAAAGGCAAATCCCATATAATACCGGTGTGCACTTGCGATTGTTCGAGCTGAAGGAAGGGGAGGAGCTTGTCGCTGCAGCCAGGAGCGCAATGGAGCTGGCGCTGATAAGCCCTGCTAGGTTCGACAAGAGGATGGTCGTGGACACGCTACCGAAGTTCAAGGAGCCGCGCGGCGTCTTTGTCACCCTGCACTTCTATCCCACCGGCGCGCTGAGGGGATGCATAGGATTCCCTACGGCTGTAGCGCCGTTGCGCGAGGCGGTGGTCGATGCCGCAATCGCAGCAGCCTTCGAGGACCCGAGGTTCAAGCCGCTCTCGAGGGCGGAGCTCGACCAGGTAACTGTGGAGGTCAACGTGCTATCGGTGCCTGAAGAGATAAGGGGCGGCGCAGAGGCCAGGAGGAAGGCGGTAAGGATCGGCAGGGACGGCCTGATGGTACAGTACGGGATATACAGCGGCCTGCTGCTGCCAGAGGTGCCGGTCCAGGAGGGCTGGGATTCATCGGAATTCCTGGCTGGCGTGTGCGAGAAAGCTGGCCTGCACAGGAACTACTGGACTCAGCCCAACGTCAGGCTGTACAGGTTCGAGTCGCAGATATTCACCGAAGAAACCCCGAACGGAAAGATAGCGGAAGTAATCCTCGGAAAGGGCTAAATACATCCATGACATTATCCCTAGAGCGGGCTCGTAGCTTAGTTCGGTTATTTGTACGTAAAATTTAAAGTCACTGGCAATAAAATAATAATATGGTAGAACGCCTAAAGTTCCTACGACAAAAGCAATGTCGCCTAATCAAAGATTTCTTATATATAAACGAGCTCACAGTAAGAACTGCGGCTAAGAAATTAGGCGTAAGTAGTACCGCGTTAAAATACTGGTTAAACGAGAAACGTACGCTGCCACTTCCTATCTTTCAGGGGTTATGTAAGATATCTCCCGAACTTAGTATTTACAAGACCTATGTAGAAGAAAGGCTTAACGATAATTGGGGACAGATAAAAGGGGGCAAAAATAGGATAAAACAAATCTCGAATATTGATAGATACCTAACGGCTATACGAAAGAAAAGAGATTCTAAAAGATTAACCGCATCAAAACAGATAAAGAGCATTACCAGCCCTAATAATGAGCTACTCAACATCATCATTAGGGACGGCGTAGATGTGTTAAATATATTGGCTACTTGTCTGCTCACCGATGGTTC
>JAGWHI010000020.1 GCA_028866905.1 Microcaldota archaeon | reverse complement strand
AAAGACTAAAACGCAGGCCAGGCATCAGGCTGTCGAACGCAAGATAGTGGTGCGCAATAACAAGGTTGACGTTACAGACGCCAGCGTCAGGCCGAGGCAGGCAGCGAAGCCCTTCGATGAGGCTGAACCATCCCAGGAGATGGCTACAGTGCAGGGGGGACAGCTCCAGGCCACTCGCATGCACGACACCTCCAAGAGGTGCCCGAGCTGCAACAGCACCGAGCTGGTGTTCGACAACGAGCGCGGAGAGCTCGTATGCAACAACTGCGGTCTGGTCATAGAGGAGAATGCCACGGACACTGGCCCAGAATGGAGGGCTTTCGACGCCGACCAGAGGAACGCAAGGGCAAGGACCGGCGCACCGATAAAGTACACGAAGCCGAACCGCGGCCTTGTGACAGAGATTGATCTTTACAACAAGGACATAAGGGGAGTGCGCATACCGTCGAAGAGGCAGGCGCAGCTCTACAGGATGAGGAAGTGGCACAAGCGCGCCAGCATAGCGAGCTCGAGCGAGAGGAACTACCTGATAGCGCTGCCGGAGCTCAACAGGGT
Source organism: Microcaldota archaeon (assembly GCA_028866905.1). Taxonomy (GTDB): domain Archaea; phylum Micrarchaeota; class Micrarchaeia; order Micrarchaeales; family Micrarchaeaceae; genus JAGWHI01. The sequence goes on along the minus strand of JAGWHI010000020.1, from coordinate 16,073 downwards.
GTCGAGCTACCTAGGGCTGCCGGACAACATCAGGGAGAGCGCAGCGCTGCTCTACAGGAAGTGCGTGCAGAACAACCTGATACGAGGCCGCCCGATAGAGACGGTAGTGCAGGCCGTCATTTACGCCTCCTGCCGCGCTGCAGGAATGCCAAGGACGCTTGACGAGATATCCAACATATCCGGGCTTCCGAAGAAGGAGATCGGAAGGTCGTACAGGGTGATATCCCACGAGCTAGGCCTCAAGATCCCGCTGACCGACCCCATAAGCTACGTGCCAAGGTACGTGGCCGCGCTCAAGCTGAGCGGGGAGGCGCAGGAGAAGGCCGTAGCGCTGCTCAAGGACGCCATGAGGAAGGGCCTGGTGTCCGGAAGGAGCCCGACAGGGGTAAGCGCCGCGGCGGTCTACATAGCAGGCGCGCTCGCGGGCGAGAGGCGCACGCAGAAGGAGGTGGCCGATGTCGCCGGAGTGACCGAGGTCACTATAAGGAACAGGTACCGCGAGCTCAAGGAACAGCTCAACATAGACGTGAACCTCTGATCCTGGACAGTGGCAGGGAAACCTGCCAATTTACTATTTTTAAATTTGCCCATTCTTGACGCCGTAGCTCTCCGCATCTGCACGCTTTTTCGGTGGGGTTATGCAAATGCCGAATTTCCAAAAAGTTGCAGAGCAGCTTTAAAAAGCCACCTGTCCAAATCCTAATTGCAGTGGCGATCGGGAAATCGTGATTGCAAATAGGGTTGTTACAGCACGGATTGCGGATGGATTAAGGGTTACGCTGAAAGAAGGGTGGAAAACATGAACGACTACCAAAAGGACCTAGAAGAGGGCTCGGTGTACGAGCTCAAGGTGGACGCAAAGGGTGCCCGCGGGGAGGGCATAGGGAGGCTCGGCAGCGCCGTTGTCTTCATTAAGAACGCCAAGACCCGCATAGGCAACATATACAAGGTCAAGGTGACCAAGGTGTATAGGACTTTCGCTTACGCGGAGTTAAACGCTCCGAAGCACCAGTTCATAGGCAACGGCTCAATAATCGAGCTGTGATGCCTGGAAACGGGGTAAGCTATATATAGTTAATGGTGCAAACTCTTATTGACGGTTTGCGACTGCTTACCCTTTATTTTGTTTTACTATTGTGGTTTAGGGCGGGTGTGGTTCCCTCCCTAAAAAGGCGATAAAAACAACTTCTATCATAACGATATGATGGGAAAGAGATAACGCTAGACGATGGTGTATATGGCCGAAGATGAGATTTCATTGAGGAAGAAGATGCTAAAGGGGACTACGACAATAGGTTTCGTATGTTCCGACGGCGTGGTTATAGGCGCTGACAGCAGGGCTACCTACGGCACCACGATAGCCAGCACAGAGGCCAGGAAGGTCTGGAAGATAGACGACAATCTGGGGCTTACCATAGCGGGCGGCGTCGGCGACGCGCTCGAGATAATACGAATGCTTAAGGCTCACAACGAGATCTACAAGATGAATGAGGGGCGCCCGATGTCGCCGAGGTCTGCGGCGTCGCTCCTGTCTATAATACTTCAGAACAACAAGATGTTCCCGTTCTACGTCGGGCTCATAGTGGCCGGCGTGGACGACGACACGCCGCAGCTCTACAGCATGGATCCGTTCGGCGGTACGACCGAGGACAGCAGGTTCACCACAACGGGGAGCGGCTCCGAGGCGGCCAACGGATACCTCGAGGAGGTGTACAAGAAGATGCCTGTCAAGGACGCAACGAAGTATGTGGCCCGCGCTCTCGCTATAGCTATGAAGCGCGACTCAGCAACAGGCGACAGCATGATAGTCGCGACCATAACGAAGTCCGGCTACACCGAGTACGCCGGCAAGGCGCTCGAGAAGATGGTAGCACAGAGCAAGTAAGGCGCCGGACCATACCAAACACACCAGTTCAACCAATCTAAGGTAGTTAAAAGTGGATGAAAGCAAAAACGGAGAGGCAAGACCGAAGGATAAAAATGAGATTTTCGCCCGCATAAAGGAGATGCTGGGCGATGATTCCGGCTTCGTCAAGGCGGAGTTCGAGGGCCCTGACATCGTAGTCTACATGAAGAACGCCAGGGGTGTCTACAGCGACGACGCAATAATAAGGAACATAGCCTCTGCGATAAAGAAGAAGCTGATAGTGAGGAGCGACGCCTCCTCGCTGATGAACCCGGAGGACGCGCTCAAGAAGATAAACGAGCTAGTGCCCAAGGAGGCTGTTGCCACCAACATAAGGTTCGTGCCGGAGTTCTCAGAGGTATACATAGAGGCGCTCAAGCCCGGCCTCGTGATCGGCAAGGGCGGATCTACGCTTAAGTCTATAACCATGGAGACCGGGTGGATACCCAAGATCCTAAGGACCCCGACAATGCACAGCGAGACGCTGACAGGGCTGAGGAACCTAGTCTATAACGAGAGGGACTTCAGGAAGAAGTTCCTTGTCAACGTCGGCAAGAAGATCAATCGCACTATAACGAAGAGCGAGTGGCTCAAGGCCACTGCGCTCGGAGGATACAGGGAGGTCGGGAGGTCCAGCCTGCTGCTGGAGACCCCGCACTCGAAGGTCATAGTGGACTGCGGGCTGAGCCCTGAGCCGAGCATAAAGGGCATGGAGGCGAACGCCGGCTCCGAGGAGAACAGGGCCTTCCCGTACCTGGACAGCGCCAACCTTTCGATAAACGAGCTCGACGCGGTCGTGCTCACGCACGCGCACATGGACCACATAGGCTTCGTGCCGTACCTGTTCAAGTACGGGTACGACGGCCCTGTGTACTGCACTCCGCCGACAAGGGACCTGGCCGCGCTGCTGCTCAACGACTACCTCAAGCTGGTGGTAAGGAGCGGCGGCACACCCCTGTACGACGAGAAGGACGTAAGGAAGATGCTTGTGCACATGATAACCAGGGACTTCGGCGAGGTCACCAACATAACCGACGAGCTGAAGCTGACCTACCACAACGCCGGCCACATACTCGGCAGCGGGACCGTGCACCTGCACGTGGGCGAGGGGATGTACAACATCGTGCACACCGGCGACTTCAAGTACGGGTTCACAAGGCTGTTCGATCCCGCGAGCGTAAGGTACCCGCGCATAGACGCGCTGTTCTGCGAAAGCACGTACGGGGGCCAGAACGACGTGACGCCGAACAGGAGAGACGCGGAGATAAAGCTCATGGACACGATCAAGCGCTCCATACAGGCCGGAGGGAAGGTGCTCATACCTCTCTTCGCAGTCGGAAGGAGCCAGGAGATGCAGCTGGTGCTGGAGAGCTATATGGCGGCTAAGGGCGATTACAATATGGAGGTCCCTGTCTACCTCGACGGCATGATACTGGAGGCGAGCGCGATACACACCGCATATCCCGAGTACCTGAAGGAGAACCTCAGGAACCGCATACTAAACAACAGGTCTCCGTTCGAGAGCGAGATATTCGAGGTCATAAAGGGCGAGCGAGAGGAGGTGTTCGAGAAGGGACCTTCGATAATACTCGCGAGCGGGGGAATGATGAACGGCGGCGCGAGCCTGGAGTACTTCAGGAGGCTCGCCGACGACCCGAAGAACGCGATAATATTCGTAGGATACAACAGCAGCAACTCGACGGGACGCAGGATACAGTCCGGCGCCAGCGAGGTCGTGCTGCCGGACCAGGACGGGAAGCTATCGCCCGTCAAGGTGAGGCTGGGCATCCACACTGTGGAGGGATTCTCCGGCCACAGCGACCGCAGGCAGATAATAAACTTCGTGGAGAACCTGAGGCCGAGGCCGAAGACGATATTCACGATGCACGGCGAGGAGACGAAGTGCGAGAACCTCGCCAGGACTCTGGGCAGGGTAGTCAACGCCGACGCAAGGGCGCCAATGAACCTGGACTCGATACGGCTGAGATAAGGTTAAATATCTCGTCGCAGAAGTGCTATCGTTTGTCGCTGGTGATGGGATTTCCGCTGAAATAGGCATAATAGGGGGTTCTGGGTTCTATTCCTTGCTCAGCGACGCAGAGACCGTAGAGGTGGAAACCGAATACGGTGCTCCAAGCAGCCCAATAACCGTTGGCGATTTCAACGGCAGGAGAGTCGCATTCATAGCGAGGCATGGGGCAAAGCACACTATTCCGCCCCACAAGGTGCCATACAAGGCGAACATAGCCGCGCTAGACTCGCTCGGGGTGAAGCGGATAGTTACTACGAACGCGGTAGGGTCGCTCTCGCCGAAGTACAAGCCCGGCGATTTCGCGCTCCTCGACCAGTTCGTGAACATGACCCATGGGAGGGACGACACGTTCTTCCATTCGAATCCGGTCGTGCACATAAGCACCGCGGATCCGTACTGCCATGAGCTGAGGGGAGTGGCATCAAGGGCGTTCGACAAGCTCCATATAAACGCACACAAGACCGCGACTGTTGTGGTCGTGAACGGGCCGAGGTTCTCGACAAAGGCGGAGTCAAGGTTCTACAGCAGCATGGGCTTCGACCTGATAAACATGACGCAATATCCTGAGGTGGTGCTGGCCAAGGAGAAGAGGATGTGCTACCTCGGCATAGCGATAGTGACCGATTACGATGTCGGCCTTGAGGGCCAGACAGACGTAGAGCCTGTGACTTTCGAGCAGGTTAGCAAGATATTCGGGGAGAACATGTCCAGGATAAAGGGAATCATGGGCGAGATCGTCTCGTCGACTCCTAAGGAGCAGGGGTGCAACTGCAGGAATTCGCTCGACGGCGCGGTTGTCAGCAACTGATCAGAATTTGAGAAGCGATATTATATCGTACTTCGAAAGCCTGCTCCTGCCATTAAGGTCGCCCAGCTCCACAAGGAATGCGATTGCTGACACCTTTCCTCCCGATGCTTCAACCAGATGCGCAGTGGCCTCAGCAGTGCCGCCAGTGGCGAGGAGGTCGTCGACTATCAGAACCCTGCTCCCCTTCCCGATACCGTCCTCGTGCATCTCCAGCGTTGCGGTACCATACTCGAGGTCGTAGCTCCTGCTTATGCTCTTGTACGGCAGCTTTCCCTTCTTCCTGGCCGGCACGAAGCTGAGCCCAAGCTTGTAGGCGAGCGCGCCACCCATTATGAAGCCGCGGGCGTCTATCCCAACGATCGTGTCTATCTCCTTTCCGGAAATCCTTTCCGCGAGCTCGTCTATGCACATCCTGAAGCCCCTCGGGTCCTTGAGCAGTGGGGTTATGTCCTTGAAGAGTATCCCCTTCTTCGGGTAATCCGGTATGTCCCTGATGAGGTTCCTTATAAACGTCTCGTCGTACATGAAAGCACAATAGATTAATATCTCACCATGTGACATCCTCCCACCCGTAAACGGTGTGGGCTTCCTCTGCGTTCATGCAATCACTGCATCCAGCAAAGGATGTGTTTTATCGGTTCTCAGTTCTTCGAGAGTTGCCCCCTGTTGGGGTCTTACATTCTCTCCCCGAGCGTGACTTTCCCTCTGTCCGAGGGTAGCTCTTTTGAGTATGTTTATTGATGCATTGATGTCCCTGTCCTTCGACATCCCGCATCTCTGACAACTGTATGTCCTCTCCGAAAGTGGCATATCTTGGATGTTGCCACAATTACTGCATGTCTTTGAGGTATTCCTTGCATCCACTTTTTCTATTCTCAAACCAGCACTTTCAGCCTTGTATGAGAGTAGTTGGATGAACCTGTTCCATGAAGCGTCCTGTATCGAACCTGCCAGCCTGTGATTCTTCACCATGTTTTGTATATGGAGGTCTTCAACTGCAAATGAGGTGTATCCCGAATTGATGAGAGTGTATGAAAGTTTGTGCAGGTAGTCGTCTGACTGGTTTGTGGAATATTCGTATGTTCTCCGAAGTACCATCTTCGCCTTCTCCCTTCTCTTTGAACCCTTTTTCCTCCTTGCCACTATCCTTTGCCAATGGGCAATCTTCTTTCTTTTCTGCTGCATGAACTTCTGTTTTTGTATCTTTGTTCCGTCTGAGATGGCGATGAACGAATCTAATCCCAAATCTATTCCTACTGGATTGGTGTTTCTCACTTCTTGGGCTTTGACGTCGTTTATTGTGGTGAAGACTGCATAATAATCTTTTCCTTCCCCCTTTATTGCGAGCGTCTTTATTGTGCCTTCTATCTTTCTGTGCAGATGTATCGGCATTGTCCCTATCCTTGAGACTCTTAGCCTGCTCTTCCTTATCGAGAAGGAGCCGTTGTCCTGTGGGTATGTTATTGACCTGTATCTGTCCCTTGACTTGAACCTTGGGAAGCCCGCCTTTCTGTTTCCTTCCTTGATCCTCCTGAAGAAGTTTTGGTACGCTTTTAGGAGCCTGAATTCTATCTCGCATCTTGTTTGAGAATACAGTTTCAGATATTTCTTGTCCTCTTGGATTATTCCCTTCACGAAACTGTTGAACTGAGCCATTGAGATTTTTGTCTTTCCATTCTTATAGGATTCTATTGACTTCTCAAGAATCTTGTTGTAGAATTGCTGTGCAAGGATCAGGCGTTCATCTATCTCCTCCCGCCTTGTGGCGTCAGGGTAGATTCTGAATTTGTAGGCTCTTGTCACTTCCATTATGTTTTCCCCCTTCTCTCCCGATGCAATAAAATCAATCAAGATACTACACATATTTAGAATTATATACCTATCTGCATCATACTTCCTATGACCGTGGTTCGCTTTCATCCCACTCCTAAAGGGAACCCCTGAGGAGGGGGTGGGATTTCCCGCTCACATAGTTAAAAAGCTGTTTGCACTAATAGTAATGCTTAATCATGCCTGGGTAGCTCAGTGGTAGAGCGATTGTCTTGTAAGCAATAGGTCGGGGGTCCAATTCCCTCTCCAGGCTAAGTGATAAAATGCCAGACACTCTGGAGTTCGAGAAGACCTATCTTGTCAAGTACCTGCCCGAAGGCCTTGAGAAATGCGCGAACAAAGAGCTCATCGACATATACTTTCCAGCATCGGAGAAACACTGCCACACACGGATAAGGAAGGACGGCGGCAAATTTGTCATAACCAAGAAGGAGCCGCTTCATGGCAACGACTCCTCAAGTTTTCTGGAGCAGACGATAAACCTTGACAGAGGGGAGTTTGATGCGCTCTCCAAAATTGACGGGAAGAGGCTCAGGAAGGTAAGGTATGCTTACAACCACAGTGGGCATCCTGCCGAGATAGACGTCTTCAAGGACGCTCTTGAGGGACTGGTATTGGCGGATTTCGAATTCGCTGGGCAAGCAGAGATGGAAGCTTTCAGGATGCCGGATTTCTGTCTTGCCGAGGTGACACAGGAAGAGTTCGTGGCCGGCGGGTACCTCTGCGGGAAATCCTACGGCGACATCGGAGGACATCTCAACCGGTACGGCTATCATAAATTAATTTGATGGCCTAGTTGCGTTATGTATGAGTCGAATCTAAATATCCCGTATTCGGTCCTTGCCTTGAACCCCCCACAGAAACCATACGCTTCATGCGAAGTGTCAAAATATCTCTGCAATACATGTGGATCATTAAGTAACCCGTTATCCTTTAGGTAAACTTCTACGAATTTCATAAAGAATGCGTGTGATACCATAATTACATTCCTGCATTCCACATCTGCGGCATAATTAATCAGGCTCTCAGCCCTTTCTGCTACGTCCCTATAATTCTCGCTGAGCCTGTTGTTTACTAGCGCATCCATGAAGCCTTGCCTGGCTCTCTGTACATTAGGATGCCCATCAGCCCCGATAAAATCAAACCGACTAATCACTTGACTCATGTTATATCCAACTTCTCGAAGCTGCTGCAAAGGCTGCGCATTCTCAGATATAAGTTTAGCTGTCTGTTTGCATCTGGTATCTGGCGCGTATAGCACGGTATAATCTACGATGTCGTCTCCGACTGCCATTCTAAAACCAGGTTTTATTTGAGGATCATAATTTCCAGTGGCAACAGCATCAAAACTTTCGTATAGATCCATCCCTGGTAAGATATATTCGTATGGCGCGCATCTGATCAGGTAGACATTTTCGGCCATTTTATTTCCCCCTATCAACATTGTAGGTTAGGACCGGTACGGTCTTTTCATCTTTATCTGTGCGCAACAGCCCGTAATCCCTTCCAATGTTGAAATATTCTAGGTTGGGTGTTCTATAATTTAGTAACAGCCTTGGACTGTAATCCATGTTCCTAACAAGGCTACCAAGAGCAGCGTACTGCGCAATGTACCTTACTGTAAGCTCATAATTAATCTCTTCCCTGCCTAATATCTGCGCGTGGCGTTCAGCTCTCTCTTTAGATATATTAACGATCTCTTGGTTAAGCCTCTTGTTTGTATCCAACGCCATACCTCGATATAGCATATGTTGATACTGGTACTGCGCGTGCCTAAATTCTGCACCCAAAAACTTTGAGAATGTACTGCTAAAAGCAGATGTGTACATCCCAGCAAGCTGTTTCTCTATCTTTTCAGACGATACACTACAGCTATCTTTATATCTTTCTAGATCCCCGTTAGAAACCCTATGTATTATTTCCCTAATATCGTCTTCGGTATCCGCCACAAGAATGTCAATCTTAGGTCTAATTTGAATCCCGTAGCTGAGGTTTTCGAATGTCTTGCTAATGAGCTTGGAAGCGTCTACTGCCCCTCTCGCCTCTGCTCCCAACCCATCCCCGATTTCACTATAGTAATGTTCCCCTTTCCCATAATCTGGGCATACTGGTGCAACGATATTCAACTCAAGCCGCATCACTGCCTTAGTCAAGGTCCTTGTGAGTGCCATAAGATCCTCGGTTTTTGTGCTTAGCGATAAGGCCCCCCCTGTTTCTATGATTCTAGCGAAAATCTCGCCTACTGTAAGGGCGGCCTCTGCTCCCCTAACTCCCAATTCGTATGTTCCTTTATTCCTTAACACATCAAATGGCTGTGGGCTCGACAATGAGTCCAATATACACGACCTTATGTTCCTCAAAGCCCCCCCGCACACTTTATCGTCGTACGAGTCGCCGAATATATTCGGCCTTTCAGCGCCCACTAAACCAGCAAATCCAAAATCAAATCCGGCGTATGTCTTCTCGTAAAGGCGTTGCAAATCCGTATGCTTTTGAAGGCGTATCGTTTGATAGTCGTCGTTTTGTTTAGCTTTGTTCATTTATCTCACCAATCTTAGCATAATCTCCGCTAACCGTTGCATTCATCAAAGCAGAATCAGGGCCGGCATTAGCCTGGCGTTGTCTGAAGAAGCCACCGGCTAGCGGTCAGGGATTTACAGGAAGAGTCCGGGCTAGCATTAGCTGAGCATGGCCTACATGAGCCACCGCAATGATGCTAATCCGTTCATTCAAAGCCCTTGCATCTATTGCGGCTGTCAAGATATATAAACATTGTGTATAAGATTTAGTTATGACCCAACAGGTTTCGCTCGAATTGGAGGGCGTAGTGGTATCGGGCCTAGGCCGCGGGCAGCACTTCATGTCCCAGGAAGGCTATCTAGGGCAGATGAGCTCGATACTGGGCTTCGTCCCGTTCTATGGCACCCTGAACCTGAAGGTCAAAGCCGAGGATGCCGGCAAGATTGATAGGATAAAGCGGAGCAGGGGGATATTGGTAAAGGGATTCGAGGCAAACGGCAAGGTCTTCGGAGACGTAATCCTGTATAAGGCCAGGCTTGGGGGCATAGAATGCGCTGTAGTGATGCCCAAGCTCTCGAAGTATACCGACACGATTGAAGTGATAGCCCAGGACAACCTGCGCGACAGGCTCAAACTCTCCGACGGGTCATCAGTGAAGGTCAGCGTGATGCTTAACGCCTAGTCGATATTATGGCGGATAATCGAATCAGGGTATATACCATAGGCCATTCGAACAGGAGCATATCCGAGTTCGTAGGCCTGCTGCTCGCATACTCAATAAGCCTTGTAATCGACGTGCGCGTGGCCCCCTCTTCGAAGAAGAACCCGCAATTCAACATGGCAACTCTAAAGAGGTCGCTCTCCGAGAACGGCTTATCCTACTTGCACATAAAGGAGCTTGGGGGAATGAGGAAGCCGCTTAAGGACTCCAAGAACACCGCCTGGATAAACGATTCATTCAGGGGCTATGCGGACCACATGCAGACTAGTGAATTCGATAGGGCAATAGGGCGCGTTCTCGCGCTTGCGGCCAAGAAGCGCACAGCCATAATGTGCGCAGAGGCTGTGCCGTGGCGATGCCACAGGTCTATGATATCCGATGCGCTCATCGCAAAAGGCGCGGATGTCGAGCACATACTCTCTGCCACAAGCTCAAGACCGCATGCGCTTACGGGGTTCGCTAAAGTTTCCAGGGGCCGTGTCACCTATCCGTCGAAGCAGGGCAGGCTATGATCATGAGATCCTTGCCGTCTCTTTGAGCATATGCATAGCAGCGTCTACCGCCCTTTCGGCAACAGGCTTTATCCTCTCCTCCGCCTGCCCGTGGGTCATACCCGGCCCGCTTATTCCAAGGGCAACGGGCTTGCGGTGCTTCAAAGAAAGCTCAGTGAGCGTTTTTGCAGTCACGTTCGCTATGAGCTCATCGTGCTTTGTATCCCCCTTTATTATCGCACCAAGCGTCACGACAGCGTCCACATCCTTCCTTCCCAGGAGCAGGTCCACGCTCAGCGGCATGTCGTAAGCGCCTGGCACCCTGGAAACGCTGCTTACGTTTAGGCCGATGGCCTTCGCCCTTTCCAGGGCTGCCTCTAACATCGGCGTGGTTATCTCGTCGTTGAATTCCGACACGACTATGGCTATGTTGAACGCCATGGTATACACTCTGATACTACCTATAAAAACATGACTAGCGCATAGAGAGGATGTACTTCCTCAGGATGTCAGCCTCTATGTTTACCTTGTCTCCTACCTTTCTTGATGCGAGATTGGTAATGGCCATGGTGTGCGGTATGATATAAGCTGAGAATGAATCTTTCTCTGCATCCCCCACGGTAAGGCTTATCCCGTCGACGGCTATGGATCCCTTGTTCACCGCAGAGCCGTAGAGCGCTTTCGGGAGCCGTATGCGAATCTCTACCTGCCCCTTTACCCTTTTTATTCCAGATATCGTCCCTGTGCCATCGACATGCCCTAGCACGAAATGGCCCTCCAGCCTGTCCCCGACGGCAAGGCTCCTCTCTATGTTGACTCTGTCGCCCTGCTTTAGCGACCCTAGGTTAGTCCTCCTGGCGGTTTCGTCTATAATCTCGAACTCCGCAGCGTCGCCCCTTACCACAACGGCGGTCAGGCACGCTCCGTTTATGGCTACGCTGTCCCCGATTTTCAGACCCCTGGAGCGTCTTCCCAGGCGTATCCGCAGCCTAGCCCTGCTCCTGCTGCCGCTCCTCTCAAGGCTCAAAACCTCTCCAGTGCCCTCTATAATCCCGGTGAACATCCACGATACCCGCAGAGAGAGAAACGCAGTATAATATTCCCCCGATAACCTATAAATATCAGACCGCAGACCTCTATACGGTGCCATGGGCATAAACGAGACGAAGTGCGACGCGTGCGGCGCAGAGCTCGACGCAGAGAACTACTACTACATATACGCGGGGAGGCTCCAGCAGGGCCCGATGAGCGACCCGAATAGCAACATGGAGTACACGCTGTGCATGACCTGCTACAGCCAGCTCAAGACAGAGCTCATGGTCTCGCTGCAGAGGCAGAAGCAGAAGACCCAGGGAAGGCAGGACGCCAAGCCATAAGGTATATAGATTTCCCAGGGCTCTATACACTACTGATTCTGATGCCCAAGGTCAATTTTCGGAACGACCTTTCCCTGATGCTGAAGGAAGTGGCCGGCGAGGCAAAGTCAGGAGCGAAGAGCGGGATGGCACGCTCCATGATCGTTTCGATACTGAAAAGCGACGATTCCCACATGGCCGAAGTAAAGCTGATCCTCAGGGGAATGGTCTCCTCAGACAAGGAGCTCGACGCCGCGATAGCGCCTATGATGAAAGCGCCCTGATCATCCGTACCTGAACATCGCGCTTATCTGGACAACAACCTTGCCTGTTCCCTGGTAGTATGCAGGGCCTGCGGCGTTGGACGCCGATGCAAGCCCGTACGGGTATACCTGGAAGTTGCTCACTGTTATATTGGCCGGAGTCACTGTCGCCGATGGTCCCGCCACAGCCTGCGCCTGTGTGGTAGCGTTCTCCACTGCGTTCTGCAATGCCATAGTCCTGAGCGCGTTCTCCTGCCAGTCAGAAAGCTTCGAATTCACCCCCTGCACGTATGCGTTCGGTATCAGGGACACTGCTCCAAGGAGGCTGCTTGTAGTGCTCACGTTGGGGACCTGGACCGTAACGCTCTCCGTAGCCTCGTAGCCAGTGGCGTTGTACCTCTTGTAGACGTAGTACGACTGCGTAGCTATGTTGCTGTAGTTGCCATTCACGTACTTGACCAACGTCGTGTTCAGGCTTGTCATGGTCGCCGTCAGGTTCTGCACCGCGGATTGGCTTGTCGGGCCTGTACCATTGACCACTATGTATACGACCCCCTGCTGCGGCACCGCCGACGCTAGCCCGGATGCGTACACCGTTATGAACCGCTCCTGGGGCCCCTTCACGCCCCCCGGGTATGCTACGGCCACCAGCACGGCAGCGGCCAGCGCTATTATGGCTATCAGCCCTACTATTGCAAAAAGGTTTTCGCTCTTCATGGTTTCACCCGATAATCATCTCTGCGACCTGTCGAATACCGTGTACCTGTAGGCCAGCGCAGCTACAATCGCGCCTATTATCGGGCCTATCCAGTACACGTACCAGTTTGCGAAGTAGCCGCCTGCTATCGCCGGCCCTATCGCCCTGGCTGGGTTCAACGCGGCGCCGGTCAACGGTCCACCGACCAATATGCAGCCTGCGAGAACAGCGCCTATGAACAGGCCTCCCATCTTGGGCCCCCGTTTGTCTACCGCAGTTCCCATTATCGTGAACATCAGTATGAACGTCATTACGGCCTCAAGCGCTATGCCGTTCGCAGCGCTGAATCCGCCGGCGAGCGTCGGCGTCCCGAGCGCGACCTGCGCCCCGAATGATGCCGGGAAGGTCACTAGCAGCACAAATCCGGCTATCACTGCGCCCACGACCTGCGCTATTATGTACGCGAGAGCCCTGCCCGAAGATATCTTCCTTATGGCCAGCATGCCCAGCGTTATCGCTGGGTTTATGTGCCCTCCCGATATCTGCATCGCTATCGTGACGGCAACTCCGAGCGCCAACCCGTGCGCTATCGCTATAAGCAACAGGTTTGACCCTGCCGTAACTATTATTGCCCCTGCCCCAACGAAGGTCAGCAGGAAGGTTCCGAACATCTCGACCGCCGCCTTGTTGGCAAGCGTCGGCTCGTTGCTCTTTACAGCCATCCAATCCATAAGACGTGGAAGCTAGGTATTTTATAGCTAGCCCCTGTACTTCAGCATCGCCGCTATACCCTGGAATCCCAGGAGCAGCTGTTTCCCGTACGGGCTGTCCGAAGAGACGAACACCACGTCTATGCCGGACTTGTCAGCAAGCTCGATGAGCTCCTCAACCGCGTCGCTCTGGCTGAGTATCTCGAGGTTGCCCCCGCAGTCGTGCTTCGTCTGCCTTGTGTTGCCCTGCTCCAGGGCGGTTACGGTATTGCCGCAGTTGGTGCACTTGTACTGTACGTTGGTAAGCTCGGCGTCCTCGCTGAGTATCAGCCTGGCTATGTTCCCGCTGAGCAGAGCGTTCTTCACCTTCTGGTAGCCATAGGTGGCGAGCCCTCCCCCTGCGACCTCGTTGAGGAAGCGCTCCATCACCGACCTCTCCATCATGGCGGATTGCTCGGATATCGTGTCGCGCGCCTTGGACATGAGCTCGTTTATGCCGGTGTGCTCGTCGGTGTACCCCGTGTCGAAGACGCCTATCACCTTGATCTGGTAGTTCATGGTCTTCGCCTTGATGAAGTTCTCCTTGGCCGGCCCGGGCCCGCCTACTATTATCCCCTTCATGCGGTTGCCGTACTTCACGAACACGTCGTTGACCGCGTCGCCCACGTTCTTGTAGTAGTCGTCTATGCTCTCCTCTATCGCGCGCGAGTACCTGTTCGCCGACTGTCCCCCCTTCCTTACCTTTGCGTGCGCGAAGGACCTGAGCTTCTTCTCTATTATCGTCTGCGTGCCCTTCAGCACCCCAAGCGTGGCCTCCCTCCCGTCCATCACGAGGAGGCCGTAGAGCTCCTTAGCCTCAAGCATGGCCTCTATCGGCTCCAGCAGGAAGCTGGAGTCGCACCTGTATATGTTCGACTTTATCGGCGCCGGCGGCTCGACAACGAACATCTCTATGTCAGGCTTGGACTGCTCGTTGGATATGTTGCCGCAGAATATCGCCAGCCCGTTCTTGGGCGGGCTCTTGTACAGCTTGAGGTGCTGCATTATCTTCTCGATCGCGCCCTGCACGTTGAGGCGCGTGCTCTTCGACTTTATGTTTCCCGACTGGCTGTGCTCCTCCCTGAGCGTGGCTATCTCCTGCGATATCTGGTAGTCCGGAGGCACGTATATGCTGATAAGCTCCGTGCCGGAACCGCGTATCGAGGCAAGCCTCTTGATCATCTTCTTCGTCTCGTACTCCTTCTTCAAACCCATCACTGGTATGCGGTTAATCTATCGCTCGCCAGGTATAAATAAGGCGAGTCCCGGCTACTCGCCGATGCGCTCCTTGCCTACAAACGGCACCAGAACCCTAGGGACAGTGATCGTGCCGTCGCTCTCCAGATAGTTCTCCACCAGGGCGACCAGCGTCCTCTCCACCGAGATGCCCGTGCTGTTGAGCGTGAACACGTGCTTTCGCTCGTTGCCCTCGTCGTACTTCACATCCAGCCTGAGCGACTGCCAGTCAGAGGCGCTGGAGCACGACACCAGCTCGCGGTACCCCTGCTGCGAAGGGAACCATGCCTCCAAGTCCACTGTGCGCGACATCTGGTGGCCTGTGTCGCCGCTGCAAAGCAGCACCGCCTGGTACGGCAGGCCTAGCCTCTGCAGCAGTTCCTCCGAGTTCGCCAGCAGCTCGTCGAAGTACCTGTCATCGTCCTCCCTCCTGCAGTACACGAACTGCTCCACCTTGTCGAACTGGTGGACCCTGAATATCCCCTTGGTGTCCTTGCCGTGCGCACCCGCCTCCCTCCTGAAGCATGGGCTTATGCCAGCGTACTTCAGCGGCAGGTCCTTGGCCGAGAATACCTCTCCGGAGTGCATCGCCGCCAGCGCGTGCTCCGAAGTGCTTATCATGTACAGCTCGTCCTCGAGCTTTTCGTAATCCTGGAGTATCGCCACCTCCTTTGCCTCGGTAGCCTTGTACAGCGCGTCCTGGAAAACCGCGAGCGGCGCAACGCCCTCGTAGTATCTCTTTCTCAGCATGAACGGGGGCAGTATTGGGACGAAGCCCTTCCTAGACAGCTCTGTGAGCGCGAACATAAGCAGCGCCTGCTCGAGGAGCACGAGGTCGCCCCTCAGGTAGTAGAATCTCGCTCCTGCGGTGTTGGCAGCTCGCTCCATGTCCAGCATGCCTAGCGCAGACAGTATCTCCTCATGGTTCTTGCCGCCGCTCTTTGTCGGGCTTCCCCACTTGTGCAGCACCTTGTTGGCCTCCGGGGGATCCCCAATGGGCACCGACTGGTGCAGCGTGTTCGGAAGCCCCCACAGCAGCGCATGGAGCCGCTCCTCGTAGCTGGGCAGCTCGCTCTCTATGGTCTCAATCTCCTCCTTTATCGCCTTGAGCGATGCAACGCTCTCGTCTATTTCCCTGCCCGCCTTCTTCATCTCGGATATCGACAGGCTCGCCTTGTTGCGCTGCGCCTGAAGCTCCTGGAGCCTAGTCTTCAGCTCCCTTGAAGTGCGGTCCAGGTCCAGTATCTCGTCTACAGGGTAGTCGCTGTTCCTGCCCTTTAGCGACTCGCGTATCTCGGTTAGGTGGTCCCTGAAGTACTTCGCAGTAAGCATTCCTCTCGGTTTGTATTGTTTGTAAAGGAATAAAAATGCGAGCCAAATCCAGAGGATAATTTTCCCTGACGCACCGCTACTATTATATTAGCGTGGGCAGAATATATTCCGTAAAACGCAGGGATAGCAAAGC
>JAGWHI010000004.1 GCA_028866905.1 Microcaldota archaeon | reverse complement strand
ACATCACATATTTATACAACCTCAGCCATAAACATATATCGGTGTAGTGGGTTGGGGAAGAGGCAGCTCTACCTGTCTTTTGGATTTCCACCCGGCAGGCAGACCACCACTCTGTCCGGCTGCGCTTCCTCCCTTACACCACATCACGATAAGGTGGGTGAATGGGTATGGGTACGGATGAGAAACACGACAAGGACCGCAACGTTGTAGTCTATACGGACAACGGCGTGGTCCAGGGAAAGGCGCGCTGCAAGGAGAGCCAGATAGGCGAGCACATACGCAGCCTGATGTGGGCTGGCCCTGTCAGGGTCATAATAGAGCTGGGCCGGTGAGATGCCAGCCAGGGCCAGGCTAAGGGGCTCAGACCACAGGTTCTTCCTCATAAGGCCGTCTGCGGGATCCGACATAGGGAAGATGGCGGAGCGCCTGATGGGCTTCGAGTGCGTCCAGGAGGTCTATGTCACGGACGGCGAGTTCGGATACCTTGTCAAGGCCAGGCCCAACGCCGATGGAAAGGCGGACAAGGCCGAGGACTACATACGCAGGCGCCTGGACAAGCGCTTCGGGACAGTGACATGCCACTACCAGTGCAGGAAGAGGTGACAATATGCCGAGATACAGGATAACCTACAGCATGGACGAGAGCGTGGAAGAGGTAAAGGCCGACTTCATAGTAACTATTGAGATAGGGGCGGAGACGCCAGAGGACGCCTTCAGGTACATAAAGTCCGAAAAGGCAAAGGGGCCCTCAGCAATGAACACCAAACTGTTGGCCGATCTCAAAATATCGTTCATAAAGTCGATAGAGCGCCTGCCAACAGGCAAACTGGATTAATGACGTATATGGTATTGGTAATCGTCGAAGGATGGGTTGCTTAAATAAAAACGACCTCCTGCGTAAAGGTTTCGGAGGTGCATCAGTTGGACACGACCAATTCAAGGATGTTACGCACAAGGCTCGACGCCTTGGCTATAGAGTTCGGGCTAAGGAAACTGCCCAGGATCCCAAGGCCTGTGATCGCCGACAGCAGGCTCTACCCTTTCATACCCTACCTTGCAATGTCGCAGGGCAGGGGGTGCATGGGCTTCGGGGCAACGCCAGGCGAACGCACTGCCAACATAAGCAGTTTCGTGTATTCGGACGCGTACAACTCTATGTCGGAGAGCATGGGCGCATGCTCCGTGGACGTGGAGGAGCTGCGCAACGCCGTGTCCATGGTGGGGGACGAGAAGCTGAGGCGGAATCTGGAGTCCCTGCTGGCGAGGTGCGACAGCCTGCATGGCCGGGCGATAATACTTTCCGAGGCCGGGACCAGTCAGGCGGCCGACAGGCAGAGCTCTATGTTCTACCATGAGCTAGTGCACATGCTACTGCTGCACAACAGGGTGTGCCCGCCAGCCGGCTCAAGCACGGCCAGCAGGTGGAGGAAGTTCTGCGAGGGGCTAGCGATATTCATGCAGCACTACTTCGAGGAGTATGGCGCCAGGAGCATGGCCTTCGTAAAGGCGTACGCAGAGGGCAAGGAGAACGGCAGCCAGTTCTACGAGTACGCCATGTACGCAAGCAGGATAGGCAGGGTTTTCGAGAGGGCGCGCACTCCGGAGGCGCGAAGAGCCGCAATATCGAGGCTGCTTCCAAATAAAAATGGTCAAAATAAGCAGAATTTATCGCATAATTTCGGCGATAATCGTAGAAATTGATAGTTGTCGTATATGATTTAGCGTGATAACGAGTTCGCACACAACAAATAAGAACCAATGGCGATCAAAAAATTTTGGATGCAGGGGTGAATCTGGATAGTCAAAACATGGGTTAAATTTTTCGTCCATCAACGAAAAATCCGACCATAGCCGTAAGATTTAATGGGGTATGTTATGGAACAAGAGTACAACCTGCTGCTGCAGGCGGATGGCTACAAGAACGTCCAATGGAGGCAGTTCCCCGACGGGACCCAGAATGCATTCATGTATCTGGAGTCCAGGGAGGGCGCTGCCGAAGAATCTGTGTTCTTCGGCCTCCAGTACATAATGAAGCGCTACTTCCAGGGGAAGGTTGTTACTGAGGCCAAGGTGCGCGAAGCAGAGGAGACGATAAACGGCCTATTCGGAACCAGGATGTTCAACACCGAGGGCTGGGAGCACATAATCGACGCGCACGGCGGAATGCTGCCGATAAGCATAAGGGCCGTCCCTGAGGGACTGGTCGTGCCTGCGGGCAACGTGATGCTCACTGTAGAGAACACCGATCCCCAATGCTTCTGGCTGCCATCGTACATAGAGACGGTTCTTGGCAAGGTCTGGTACCCGATAACCATAGCCTCGACAAGCTACAGGATGCGCGGCATCATATCGGAATACGTGAAGCGCACAGGCGACGAGGGTACAATAGACCAAAGGCTCTACGACAACTCCAAGGACGGGGTGTCGTCCAACGAGACTTCAGCGATAGCCGGTGCAGCACACCTGCTGAGCTTCAGGACGACCGACTCCGTAGCCGCAATAGAGCTTCTGAAGAGGTATTACCATTACAAAGGGGGAATATTCACATCGGTCCCAGGAACAGAACACATATCCATAACCACATGGGGCAAGACCAACGAGGAAAAGGCCATGGGGGAGCTGATGCAGAGGTTCCGCAGCGGCCCGCTCTCCATAGTGGTGGATTCCTATGACCTCCACGGCGCATGCAGGGACATACTCGGCACCAAGCTCAAGAGCCTTGTTGTGAGGCGGGACGGCAACATCATAGTGCGCCCAGACTCTGGCGACCCGGTGGAAGTGGCGCTAGATGTGATAGGCATACTCGGCGACAGTTTCGGGTTCGATACCAACAGAAAGGGGTTCAAGGTGTTGAAGAAGACGAGAATCTCGATAGCCGAAGCCACAGATTCGGCAGTGGTGAGCAAACTGCTCTCCAATCTTGAGGAGCGCGGTCTGTCAGCCGACAACATAATATTCGGTACCGGCGGATCAGCAATGCAGAGGGTCACTAAGGACTCCCACAGGATAGCGGCAAGATGCTCCTCCATAACGGTTAACGGCGCTGAACGCGACGTATACAAGGAACCTAAAACCGCGTTGTGGAAAAGGTCAAAGCCAGGAAGGCTCGCGCTCGTATCAGACGGTTACGCCTACAGGACTCTGCGCCGAGACGCAGTGCAGCCGGGCGAAGAGGTCACGGCAGAGGTGTTCAGCAACGGGCGGTTGCTGGTCGAGCACACCATAGAGGATATAAGGTCGAGGGTGCTGCTCAGGCAGCCGATGCGCGTTAAGATTACGAACAGGGGTGCATGACATGATGTCACAAGCAGCAGTCCTTGAAAGGCCGCAGACGATAACAATCGCGGAATACAGGAAATCTGTGCCGGACGGCAGCATGCTGCTCAAGGTTGGAGGGGCAGGGGTATGCGGAACGGACA
Source organism: Microcaldota archaeon (assembly GCA_028866905.1). Classification (GTDB taxonomy): domain Archaea; phylum Micrarchaeota; class Micrarchaeia; order Micrarchaeales; family Micrarchaeaceae; genus JAGWHI01. Next base: position 68,209 of record JAGWHI010000004.1, on the reverse strand, counting down.
CGCACAACTTCAACAGGCAGATACCCAACGGACCGTACCCGTACATAATGGGTCACGAGGTCAGCGGCACCATAGAGGCCATAGGCAGGAGTTGCGGGGTCAACTCCTACGAGCGCCTCGAGGTTGGTGACAGGGTTGCGGTTACCCCGATGATAGGCTGCGGCGAATGCTACTACTGCAAGAAATTCCCGCACATAGTCAACTACTGCCAGAACAGGAGGGCGATAGGCACATTCTACACCGCGAAGAATCCGCCCCACCTATACGGCGGGTTCGCAGAAAGCATAATCATACCACCAGGATTCTGGGTCCACAAGCTGCCTGACAGTGTACCTCTCGATATCGGAGCGCTGGTCGAGCCGATGGCTGTAGCGATACACGCGCTTGCAAGGATCGCTGGCACCGGTGCCCCATACGGCCAAATGAACGTTGGCATAGGCACCTCGATAGTGGTCCAGGGAAGCGGGCCTATAGGCCTGCTTGTAGCAATATGCGCCAAGTTCAGCGGAGCAAGGGTTACGGTGCTCGACAAGGTGCAGGAGAGGCTGGAGCTCGCCAAGGAGCTCGGCATAAACGAGACGCTGAACGTGTCCGGCATGGACGACGACACCCTCATCGCCAGGATAAAGGGGCTGCACGACGGAGGAGGCCCAGACGCAGTGATTGAAGCCACCGGAGAGCTAGATGCAGTGCAGGTGGGCGTAATGCTCCCTAGGCGCGGCGGAAAATACATAGAGCTCGGCCACGCGGTGGACGGAGGTGAAATCAGGATAAGGCCCGACTACATATGCCGCAACTACCTGGAGATAATAGGCAGCGTTCTCGCTCCTGCGCACGAATATCCCAAGGCGCTGCACATTCTGTCCAATGCAGACATACCGTTCAGGAAGATGATAACCGGAAAGTTCCGCTTGGAGGATACGGAAAAAGCGATATTGAACGCTACGGCAAGGAGGGGCATGAAATCAATGGTGCTGCCAAACGGGGATTGCGATATATGACCGAAGAGGAAGGAACTGGGATCACGGTACGCGCGCCAGCAGCCGTTAAGCTTTTCGGAGAGCACGCTGTGGTGTTTGGGAGGACATGCGTAGCCGTGACAGTCGGCATGTATGCGGAGGCCAGCCTATCCGAGCCCGGCGGCCCAAGGGCTACGATTTCGTTGGAGGACCACGGGATAGACTACGAGCTTTCACAGAGCAGGATAGCGGATCTTTTCGCCGAATACAAGAGATACGAGATAAATGCTTACATAGAGAGGAACAGCGACATACCGCTCCAGGTATTGCCGTACGCTACAATAATGTCACGCATTTCCGCGGAGCACGGGATCAAGGCTACAGGGTACAAAGTATCTGTGCGGTCCGAGATTCCGGCAAGCAAAGGCCTGGGAAGCAGCGCGGCTACCTCTACAGCGTTCGCGCTATCCGTTTTCGGGATATCGGGCAAAGCCGTCCCTGACCACGACGCAATCGACGCGGCTCGTGACGGTGAACGGGTAATACACAAGTTCGGCAACGCCGGCCTAATAGATGTGCCAGCTACCTACCTGGGTGGAGCTGTGAGCTACAGCTCTGTCGATGGCCCGCGCTCCAACCCAATAAGCAACCTGAAGAGCATCCTGCTGATTGATACGGGCACATCGAAGGACACGCACGAGATGATCCCCAAGGTGCGGGAATTCTGCGCAAGCAACCGCGAGGTTTCCGAGGAATTGCTGGATGGGATAAATCTCTGCTCTATCGCCGGCCTCGAGGCGCTGAAGGGAGGGGACATGAAAGCGCTCGGCAGACTGATGAACAGGAACCAGGATCTCCTAAGGTCGCTCGGCGTATCGAGTGAGGAGATAGACAGGGTCGCAGACATAGCGATAAGGAACTGCTCTTCCGGGGCCAAGCTGAGCGGCAAAGGCGGCGGAGGTATTGTAGTCGCTCTGGACAACGCAAAAAGGGACCTAAGCTCGCCTATGGAGGCAGCAGGATACAAAACCTATAACGCAACCATTACAAGCATTGGCGCAAAGCATTCTTACAACAGGTGCATAAATGGGAGATAAACTCTTCGTATTCGATGTGGGCGGCACAATAAGGGACGATTCCTATGCGTGCTACATGGGTTACAAGCTCGGCTTCGACAAGGCAGGCGTAGCTTATCCATTCGACATAGAGAACGTCTGGCGCCTCAGGGGGATAGGCAAGTACAATAGATCGTCGAACTGTGTAAGGGCCATTATCGCATTCATGAAGGCCGGGGAGAAACCATTATCGGCCCTTGAGAAAGATGACCCGGAAAAATATATCGATGACCTTGTTGCAGCAAGGCTAAGCCCTGATGATGAAACCAAGGCCAATGAGATAATAAGCAACAGAAAGGACTTCATGGACACTGACGAAGCCATAGCGTCGATGAAGCTGTATCCAAGGGTCAACGAGGCACTCGCAGGCATGAAGAAGAGCGGCCACGCACTTGCCATACTTTCAAACATAGGCAGCGCCGAAGGGATAAAAAAGAGCATCAGGGGCCTCGATGCATCTGTATTTTCTTTGATACTCTCGGCAAGCGAGGTCACGAAAAAGAAGCCTTCGGGAGAAGGGATACTTAAGGTGTCGCAAACGCTCGGCTTCAGCAGCGACAAGGTGTACTATGTAGGCGATACTCAGGTGGATGTACTAGCATCAAGGGAAGCGGGATGCAAGGCGGTGTCCGTACTCACGGGGATGGGGACAAGGCGGATACTGGAGATGTCGCGCCCAGACTTCATATTCGATGACATCTATGCGATAAGCAAGTTTTTTCAGAGCAGATAGCCTTCCAACACAAGCCAGAGGTACTATGATGAACATAAAACACAACGGTTTCGCATCGAAGTATATACGCGAAGTGTGCGAAATCACCAAGCGCCTGGATCTTTATAGTATCGAAAAGGTTGCAAGGATACTTTCCGAAACAAGAAAGTCATCCGGAAGGCTGTTCATCATAGGGATTGGCGGGAGCGCAGCCAATGCATCGCATGCAGTCAACGATTTTAGGAAAATAGCCGGATTCGAGGCATATGCGCCAACTGACAATACTGCGGAGCTCACGGCGCATACAAACGATGTGGGTTGGGATAGCGTATTTGAATCCTGGCTGAAGACCAGCAGGCTTAGGCCTAACGACGCGCTACTTATATTCTCAGTAAGCGGCGGGAATCCAACAAAGCGAATGAGCCTGAACCTGGTAAAAGCGATAAAATACGCAAAGCGTACCGGATCGAAAACCCTCTCGGTTGTCGGCGATCCAAAGGGCTATGCTGCGCAGCATGTAGATGAAAGCATAGTGATACCAATAGTCAACCCGGAAAATGTAACGCCACATTCAGAAGCGTTTCAGGGGATAATATGGCATCTCCTCGTTTCCCATCCACTCCTTAATGTTAATCCGAATAGGTGGGAGACCAGGATCAAACCAGCTACACTCTAAAAGAAAAGGGATTAGCTAGCAGTCACGTTCACCATAGCTCTCGCGCCCTCCTCACCGCTTACCGCAATCGTATACGTCTCATTCGCCAGCGGTGTGACCACGAAGTGTCCGTCGCCCAGGCTTATGGTGCCCGTGTACGTCAGGGTTATGGAGTTGCCAGGCGCCAGCGTGTAGCCCGTGTTCTCAAGCTCAGACCGCTCGTCGAACGGGAGCGACATCGTGCCGTTGGTCCCGACTACGAAGTTCAGCACCCTGTGGTACTGCCTGTCGAAGGTTATGACGTTCTGCAGGTGCTCCTTGAACGCCGCGCTGCTGACGTTGAATATGTGGGTGTCCTCGGCGACCGTGGCGTTCATCTCGCTGTGCAGCCTCGTAGCCCAGTTGTCGGCTATGGTGGCGTTTATGTGGTAGCCCAGCTTCCCGGCTATGTCCATCACGTCAGATCCGTTTATCGAGCCGTTCTCCAGCTCGTGCATCGTGCTTGCGTTTAGCGAAACGCCGTCCATCATGCCTATAGAGATTCCGCCAGCCGCGTGCGACGACTCTACGAATACCGGTCGTCCCTGTGCCCTGTCCTTGACCGATACGTTCGCGCTTGCGTTGATGCTCACGTGCCCAGAGGCGTTGGAATGGCCCTCCGATGCGTTAGCCGCAGTCTCGAGGCCGCCGTTCGCGGAGATGTTGACCCCGCTGTGCCCCTCGCCAGTAGCGCTCGCCTCTATCGAGCCGTTGAACCTCGCCTCGAGCAGGCCCTTGACCAGCACATGCCTTATGGCCACGCTCTGGTTGCTCCTGTCCTGCACCGTAACCGAGAATGTAGTCTGGTTGCCAGACACCGCGAGCGATTCTGATGTTATCGCTATGGATGGGGTTGTCCTGTTCAGCCTCTCTATGGCGGTGCCGTTGAGCCTAAGCCTCTCATCGACCTCGCCCCTCGCTGTCGCGTTGACCTGTGCGTTCCTGAGCCTTACCGCTATTGCGGAAGGCACCATCACGAACTTGGTCTGGTTGCCAGCATAAAGCTGTATCACTGTTGGCGAGAGCTGCACCACAGCAGTGGTGTTCTCACCGACCTCGTTGCCCTCTACGCGCACGCTGAGCGTCTTGCTTGGCACAGACACGTTGTAGGTGGTGCCGTTTATCGTTATGGTGGCGCCGGTGATGTTGAACCTCACCAGATCTACGCTGGAGTTGGCGCTTATCTTCGCTATAGCTATTATCTGCGAGACGTTGTTCGTCAGGGTGAGCAGGTTTATGCTGCCTGAGCCGGTGACGTTAACGAAGCCGGTCGTGTTCTTCCCTTCCTCGTGCACCATTATCCCGGAATACGTTACCACAAGAGCAGTGGTGCCGTTCGGGACCTGCGGAGGGTCTGTCAGCTGTATAGGCATACTGTTCGTAGGCCCAGCGGCCTGCGCCAATCCCCCCAGGTACACCCCTGCGAAAATGAGGATGGCTATAACCACCACGCCAGCTATTATGAAACCCGCCGCGTTTGCCATTGATTCACCAAATATCAGCGTCACTGCTGCACAGCAGGATCGACCTGCTGCTCCTTGCACTGTATGGACGCATTCTGCTCGATCCTCTCTGCGATCGCCCCGTCCTCGTCGTAGATGAATGCCGTTATCTTCAGCGAGTACTCGTCGGGGTAATTATTGTTCTTAGTATAGAGATTTATCCTTTTTTCTATGCTGCCTGACGGCTTGACTATGCCTACCTTCGCCTTGCCCAGGCCCAGCTCGGCGTCCCTCGCGAGCGAGAGCGGGGGATTGGCCTTGACCTCGCACTCGCACCAGTGGCTCCTCTCCTTGTCGCCGCTGGTTATGCGTATCGTCATCGACACCTCGTTCTTAGTGTAAGCCTTTATCGTGTCGGGGCTGAAAACGGTGTCAATCCTGAACTCAGTCGTAGGGATCACCACCCACACTTGCGTTCCTTATCATGTCGTGCAGCCTCTTCCCTGCAGTGAACACTGCCTCGTCAACGCCGTCGTGCGCGCCCCGCGCCGAACCGCTCTTCCCGAACAGGAGGCTGGCGTGCACAGCCTCCTTCACACCTGGCATGTGCCTTATTATGCCCTGGTTGACCAGCTCCCTCGCCCAACTCTGTTCAGAGCCCAGCCCGTTTGCTATGTCCGAAAGCATGCCTGCCTTCGGCGTTGCCATATTGCCCAGGTAGCCCGTCGCATAAGCCAGCGCAAACGGGTCGACGAATTTCTCGTCCACGCCGAACTTCCTTATCGTAGACCTTATTCCCTCAAGCGACCCCCTGTCCGCCAAAATCTTCTGAGACATATCCACCACTGAACAGACTAAATTTGCTATGGCAAGTTATTTATTTGTGAATATGGAAACCTAAATGGCACAGTGCTTTTCATGATCAACGAGGCCAAGTTCATAGAGCGCGAGATAACGCTGCGGAACATGAGCCTCACCAAGGAGGTCTTGGAGACCAGGCGCTCGCTCATAAGGTGGCTCGCCCTGGCGCTCGGCGTGATAAACCCAGGCGAGTCGCGCCAGCAGATGCTCCCGGTGCTGGACGCGATAATGCACTTCCAGTTCGTCCAGAGGAAGGACCCAAGGGTCGACGAGCTCATGGACTACATAGAGAAGCACTGGGCGCAGATAAACGAGAAGACGCTGCGCTACCACCTGCTCCAGCTCAAGAAGGCCAAGATCGTCAACAACTCCAAGGGGCGCTATTTCCTCACGCAGCCGAGCATAGGCGACAGGTACGACGAGGAGAGCTGGGTCAACAGCTACCTGAGCTCGGAGATAAACCCTATAAAGGAGAAGGTAGTCATAGCGATAAAGGGCCTCAAGTCAAGGTAAGCTCATGGAGATTTCTAGGAACGAGATTCTGATCTACGGCGCGGTGGCGATAATAATATCGATAGCAGGGGCGTACGTGCTGCATTCGCAGCTGTCGCAGAGCTATGGCGTATCAGTCAGGCTCACAAACCTGGACAGCTACAAGAGCGTCTACCCGTACATGGTCGGCCACATGTCGATAAACATAACCAACACCGGCCAGTCAACGATAAAGGGCGACCCGCTTGTCGTATACATGAACGGGCAGGCTTACACGTACCGCATAACGCTGGCGCCTGGCCAGAGCGGAACGATACCGTTCAACGCGCCGTACGATTACAGCGGGACATACAACTTCTCTGCGGTGTTCGATCCTGGAACACTGCTAAACGTCGCAGACAGGGCCGCGGCCCAGGCCGCTCTGAGCGTGAACGTCACAGAACCGGGGCCTCAGAACCCGTTCCTGTCGATACCCAACGCGAACGCTACGCGGGCCATAAGCTTCACATTGGAGCGCAACGTCACCGAGGATCCGGCTGTGCTGTACACGGAGTACAACCTATCGTTCCTCGGCCCGACCCTCGGGCTGTCGCCAGGCATTGGCACAAAGATATACGCCGACCTGCTCGGCCTTATAACGCAGCTTAACGGCACGTACGTGGCATATTCCAATGGCGCATCCGCATACTCCGCATGGATGCAGGGCCCTGTTGTGCCGGCATACATCAGCGAGATAATGTCCAGCTACCCGTTCCCGGCTAGGAACGTCAGCGTAAACGGCACCGGGGTGACAGAGCTGAGGCTGGGCAACACCACCAGCATGTGCTACTACTATTCCGGCGGCTACACAAAGCTGGTCGAGTATTCTAACGATTCCAAGCAGGGGACGTGCGCATCGATAATAAACGCATCATACAGGCCGGACCTGGCAAGGGCGATAAACGACAGCTTCGCAGCAGACAAGGCGTTCAGCAGGTACCTTGACAACTTCTTCTACTCGATAAACTCCACAGTGGAGGGAAGGCTGTGGTCGTACACCAACACCACGCTGTCGGGCTCCGTGCTCGTAACCAACAGGTACGGCACCTTCCTGAGCAGGGTAACGACCAACAAACCGCCGCTCAACATAACCACAACCGGCATGTCCTGCCTTGGCCTGTCGTATTCCAAGGGAAACACCAGCGCATGCTCTAAATACATACTGCCGGCAAACAGCAACGTCACTTCGATAGCGCTGATCAACACTACTGAGATAACCCCAGCCTACAACATCACGATGTATTCGGTAGTCAACAGCACTCAGGCGATAGCCGCGCACCAGAGCGCGACCAACCTGCTCGACAAGCTGAACGTCAGCGGCGCGTCGCTCTCCTGGGCCCCGGCAGTGCAGAGCTCGTGCTCGCTCTCCAACCTGTCGATAGGGTGCAGGTTCTCCAATTACGATTACGCCAACTCTACTGCCACAGTCAACCTGACCAACAACCACACCAGCAGCATCGTCCTCAACTGGATATCCTGCTACCTGCCAGGCGTCGGCCCGCACTACCCGTACAACAGCACGATAAAGGCCGGCCAGCAGTACCAGGTGTTCTTCCCGTGCAGCCTGGCGCCAGGCCCATCCTACCTCGCTGCTAAGACGAGCTACACGCTGACAGTCAACTACACGCTTTCGGGCAGGAACGTCACAGACGTAGGGACGCTCAACGTCACATCGTTCCGCTAGCCGGCTGAAGATAACGCATAAATATCATATGCGTAGAATAGTTTTCCTGATAATTCAGGCGTGTCCATGGGCAAAACCGACAAGAGCAGGAACCAGCAGAAGACCATCCAGCTGATACAGACGCCGGCCATAGAGCTTGTAGGCAAGCTGTCAAAGGCGTATTCTGACGAGGGTGCGGAGATGTTCATCAACAGGGGGATGAACGGCGACAAGTCGATAGAGGCAAAGGTGAGGACAAAGGCAAAGGAGCTCTTCGGGCGCGCAAAGGGCTTCCACATCCTTGATTCTGTAATAGGGAAGAGGTCGGACATAGAGAACGGCCTTATAGCCACGTCAGTCTACGCCGCTGTGGCAGACAACAAGTTCGCGGTTACAAGGGGGTACGTCGTAAACAAGTTCGGGGCAGACCAGGCGCTGTCGAAGGAGGTCTACTCCAGGATGATGAGGTCCGGCACAATAATGCTCAACGGCCACGCGCCGAAGGAGATGGATTACGCCGACGAGTTCGCAAGGGCGCTCGGCATAAACACACCCACGCTCAACCAGATAAAGAACAAGCTCTCGTTCTTCCTCAGGGTGGGCATACAGAACCACACAAACTACACGCCTGACGTGAGGGCCGCGGCATCGATATCGATAGTGATGAACGCAACCCACCAGCCGTTCGATGCCGACGCGTCGTTCTCCGCGCTCGGCATGCACCCGAAAGTGGTCGAGCAGGCCAGGGTTGAGATAAACAGGACGCTCCGCATATGAGCGATTAGCGGAACGCCCCGGGAAGGCATAAATATCTCGGGAAACAGACAGGATTGAGGCTTTTTATGTATGTCCAGGCCCCAGCGAACGCCATGAAGCAAAAGCCGAGCGGGGCAAGGGAGAAGATATCCGTTCTCAACGAGGCGATAGTCACGCTATCTGCGAACCGCGCGGACCTCTACACCGGGCTGGTGAGGAAGGAGGGGCTGAAGAAGGCATTGGTCCATTCGACCATAGAGCTGTACCACAAGGCTCAGAAGTACAACAGGATATACCAGAGGTTCTCCTTCAGGTACGGCTCCATGGAAGGGCCCCACGAGAGGGCCTACGACAAGGCGAGGAACCTCACAAGGGAAAGGGCTGTGCTCGCGGCGTCCATAACCCACGCGGCGATAAGGCTGGGCATACCTGTGACGCCGCTCTACGTATCCGACAGGATGGGCATGTACGCCCCGGATGTCAGGAAGGTGTTCACCCACATGGAGAACGGCCTCAGCCTAGGCACTGTGATTCCCTTCCCGCACGAATACGTTGTTTTCTATTCAGAGCTGCTTGGCATAGGCGATGAAAGGACAAGGCGTGCGCTCACGTTGTTAAGGGGCCTCGAGAAGAGCGATGGCAGATTCAGCGCGATGAACATCAACAACGTGGTACTCGCGGCTACGAGCATAGTGCTCGTGGGCACTGGCACAGGGCGCCTTGACCTATGCTACAGCATGGGTGTTTCCGAGGGCAGTGTCAGGGCGGCGCAGCAGGTCTTCACTAACTTCGGGATTACAGCGCTTCTCCAGAAAGTATAAAATAACAGATTGCGATACTAGGCAGGTGCTTTGATGAAGGACAAGCAGACAAACGATTTCCCCGAGACGTTCTACTCATTCATAGAGATACAGGCGAACACCAACGAGAAGTACGAGTACGACCACGAGCTAGATGCCCTGGTGCTGGACAGGTTCCTATACACGTCGATGGTGTACCCCACAAACTACGGGTCCATACTTGGTACTAAGGCGAAGGACGGCGACCCTCTCGACGTGCTGGTGATATCCGCGCCTATACAGAGGGGCTGCGCGATAAAGTGCAGGGCTGTCGGCCTCCTAGAGATGAACGACGAGGAAGGGGTGGACCACAAGATACTCGCCGTGCCTGTCGAGAAGGTGGATCCGTCGTCAGCTTCGATCCGGGACATAGGCGACCTGCCGCAGCACTTCAAGGACAGGCTCAAGCACTTCTTCGAGCACTACAAGGAGCTGGAGAAGGGCAAGTTCGTCAAGCTCGGCGCGTTCAAGGGCAAGGCGGAAGCGATAGCGCTGATAAGGGAGAGCAAGTAGAAAGGCATTTATAGGATGTTTCATACCATTAACTGGTATTATGGAAGACCAACCAGCGCAGAACCAGGCACACGGCTACGCGGCGCATGCCACTGTGTACATAGCGACAATCATCACTATAATAATACTCGTGGGCATATTCGCGGTGATGCTCCAGCAGAAGATAATCACGATAAACGGCCTGGGTTCCATACTGGGCGGGGTGCCGCAGACCCCAAAGCAGATGCTGCTCAGCGACATGAAGGCTAACAACAACGTCCAGAACCTTCAGGTGCAATACAAGCTCGGCATTCCCTCGCTATCCTCGGAGCTTAGCCTTATAGGCGGGTCCAACGGCACAATAAACATGACTCTCGACATGCTAAACAACAGGACGTCCAAGGTGCTGGTGGTCCTCGGCTCATACGGCGCAGAGGCGGTGTACAGCATAAACGGCACCGCTGTCACATGCACGGAGCTTTCCAGCCTAAGCGCATACAGCAGCGGGCTTACCTGCGAGCCAGGCGCGAGCACGTCGCAGTACCTGTCCGGCAACTTCAGCATAGGAAGCGGCGCCAAGGCGTTCAATTACACCTCGGTCAAGTTCAACGGGACAAGGAACATAGCGGGGGACGATTGCAACCTGTACGACATCTCCATAACGCCGCAGAACCTCACCAAGATACTCAACGCCACGAGCGCATACGGCCTGTACGGCAGCACGAACAGCGGCCTGCTCTCGAGCTTCGCATCGTCCCTGTTCGGCAACTCGACGATAACCGTATCGGAGTGCATAAGCAAGTCGTACGGCATAGACGACCAGCTGTCGCTGTCGTACGGTAGCTACTCCAAGCTGCTGTCGAAGAACATCACGACAACGCTGATGACGATAAACGCAACATCGATAAGCCACCAGTCATTCAACGCGCAGACCTTCCAGCTGCCCATAACATCGTCGGTGAACCTTGTGAGCTGCACTCCGACAAAGATAATAGTCAACTTCACCTCGTATGAGGACACGTCCAACAGCACGATACTGGTATCCAACCTGTCGTACAAGAACTACTCGTTCTACAATGTGTACAGCACCACCACGGTGCCGTATTCTGAGAGCACTCTGCACAGCGTTCCCAACGTGGTTATAAACTTGGGCCAGCCGCTCAAGTTCGGCAAGAGCTACAACGTCTCAGGGTCGTTCACCACAGCAACGAACGGGATACCCACGGGCACCTACCTGTACCCCAACATATGCGTCAACGGCTCATGCCAGCAGAAGTACTGCTACGTGTACCAGCCGTACAACTACTCGTCCAGCGGGTACTACAACTACACCACAACCCCCGCGCCGGTAATCACCAACAACACAGCCAAGGTTTCAAGCGGCAGCACTGTGTATCCGGTTAACGTGGTGTACCAGGCTGGCGGAAGTTATTACCCAAGCACTTACAACAACCAGACGAACCCATCTGCAACTTTCAGCAACGGCACAGGGACAGGAGGGACAATGACGACGAGGGACGCATGGGATTCCCAGAACGAATATTCCACATGGGTCTGGTACTTCAACAATTCTGTCAACGGCACATTCTACGTGAAATGGAAGTCCAGCGTAACCCCATGCAGCGGATATCCTATCCAGTCCTACATATACCTTGATGCGTATACGCCGTATGTGTACGGCCAGGCCTCCCAGAGCTCAAGCTCCAGCTACAACACCTGGACCCTCAACACCACGAATGATACCATAGGCCTGACGACAACGAAGATAACGGGCAAGTACTCCGCGATATCGCTGGAGCAGTACTCGGACACATATGACCTGGCCTGCCCGCTCAACACTACCGTGTATGGCGTCTGGGCTACTAAATCGTGATCGCCTTGGCGTTTGTCGAAACGCAGGGGAGCAGGCATTCAAGAGGCGTCCTATTCTCAATTTCGATAATAATCATTGCTTTCATAGCAGTACTCGCGCTGCTTGCGTACACCAACGTCATAAAGATAAACACGTCGGCCCTAACGCATAACCAGACTGCAAAGCAGAGGTTAATCACAGACATAAGCCTTGCTAACCTGTCACAGAGTCTCCAGATCGGGTATGTGGCCAGCGGCGCAGCGCTGAGCCAATCCCAGATGGCATTGCAGGGCGAGATAAATTTAACGGAATATGTGCTGAACAATGCCACCTATAAAAACTCTAAACTCTTAGTGGACTTGGGGAGCGCAGGTGCCCTTGCAGTTTATACAACCAATGGCACTACGATATCATGTACGGAGCCAATCGGTTCGTACTCCAGCGGCCTGTCATGCTATGCGCAAAACGGCAATGGCGGGCTGTTCCTGACAAACTTTAACCCGAACACAACAGCGATACTAAATAATAGCAAGATTACCTACAATGGCACTAGGACCTTCGCCGGAGATTCATGCGATAGCTTCCTGATGGCAGTAAGCCAGAAGAATCTTAGCGCGCTTCCATCACCATCAGGACTTCCTCCAAGCGCAAATTCCACAGTGTTCATATCAGAATGCATAAGCACTACATCCGGCATACCCGACCAACTGTCAATCTATACGTCCGCATACTCCAAACTGCTGGCCAAGAACACATCAACATATTACCTTAACATTACCGCCGAATCGATCTCGCATCCACATCTGCAATACTCCGACTTCAAACCGCCAATCAACCTGGAGGTCGACTACGTATTCTGCTATCCGACTAACATCACCATAACCTTCACGCCATTAGTGAGCATTTCAAATACCACATTCAGGGTGCTGAACTTGACCGGCACTAGTGCAAGCTCCGGTATTCCAGGGACAAAGGCGTACCTCACCCAGAAGGCTAAAATAACTGCAGAAAAATATTTCTACGACGCCCAGCCTGGATGGCTGCCATATAACGGAATCTTGAAGCCGGGGCAAACATACCGCGGTACCGTAAATCTTTCCGGCGTCGTAGCCCTTTCTACAGCTTACTCGTACAATGTACAGAATCCTACAGTCTGCATATCCGGCTCATGTTATCCAGAAACCTGTGACGTTTCTGGTTATTATGGATCCACAACCACAATATCCCCGACTACGATAACTAATAACAGCGGCCCGGGAAGCTCCGGGAATATAGTATATCCCGTAAGCCTTAACTTTACACCAGGTACATGGAGCGGCGTGTTAGTTTATTCCGATGCCAACGAGACTGACGCCAACCAGACATTTATACCGGACGGCCGTTACGGTACTATGACAATATATGATGCCAACCAGACAAAGGTACAGCAGGCATCATGGCAGTGGAATTTCCCAGAGGCTATAAACGGCACCTTCACAATCAGATGGAAGGCCAGCGTGGCCCAGTGCCCAGGATACCCAGACAGCACCAATGCGACTATGTTCGTCAACGGGCGCACCCCAAGTCCGTATGGGGGATACAGCTCGACAGCTGGCATTGGAATGCCTGATGTGCACCTCAACAGTACGGTCACATCCCTCGGTCCGATGAACAGCACGTTCACCGGCAACTATTCTTCTATATATCTGGATGCTGGAACGCTGTTTGATTATAAATCCACAGCCTGTCCCCTCAATGTTTCGGTCGATGGCGTCTGGGCTACTAAGGGCTAGTACCTAGCGCCTTCGCAAGGGCCCAGATCTCCTTAACCGGATCGCTCGCAAGCATTATCCCAGAGGATACCACCACACCGCCGACTCCAAGGTCCATGCTGCGCTCTACATCGAGCGGCGTCCTTATTCCCGCGCCCACCAAGGGGATCGAACCCGCTTCCTCAGCGATATTTGCGAATAGGATTATCTCCTGCCTGTGGCTCACGCAAACCGGGATATCGCCGCCTATCATCTCATGCGGCTCGAAAACTATATACTCCGGCCTGCATTCGAACTTCCCGGTTCGGAGCAGGAAATTCCTTGCAGCCTCTGCAGTTTCCACAAAGAGCATCGACTCCAGCCCCTTCTCCCTTAGCATTCTGGCAGCCTTTCTTATGTCCGTGCCGCCCATCGTGCTCTCGGAATGGTTCAGGAATGAACCATCAGCGCCACTCCTTCCTATCTCCGCTACTGTAATCCTCCCCGTGTGGCTCCCATTGACGTACGGCTCCGCATGTTGCGAGAATGTGCGCGTAACCTCCGATATCTCCCTAAGCATTGTGGCAGGCGGCGCCACTATAGCATCTATGCCGCTGCCCGCGAGCAGCTTGCCGCATGCAGTCGCTATCTCCTTTCCCTTCTCGAATCCGGAGGAGTAGCCCTTGAAATTCACTACAAGGGTCCTGCGCCCGTCCATGAGTAAGAGTCAATCTCAAAGAGATATATAGTCCTTTGCACTCGTGCCGGCCGGATACGCTGCTATCTTGTCAGCATGGACCGGCAGGCCGGTCTCGTCAGCAAGCCTCTGCAGCTCGTGGGCATCTATGACGCGGTCGAAGTACAGCTCCAGGGTCGTAGCCCCGGTGCCCAGCGGAACCCTCCGCACCTTGAAGGTTATCTGCTGGATCATTCCGGACCTTGTGACGCGCAGCTTTATGCTCCCGTCGCGGATTATCCTCTTAGAGCGCTCGCTGAGCTCCATCTAACCACAGATATTTGCACGGCAAGGCAATTAAATCCTCCGTACGCCACCAAACTATATAAAAAGCGCGATACAAGCATTATTGGTCGCATGGAGATATCTAGCGGAGGCGTGGGCTACCTCTACACCTCCATATACGGAATCCTCCACGGGGTGCTTTCCGGCACCGGGCTCGAGGCTGCCTCGCTCCTCATCGCGCTTATAATATTCGCAATAGCGCTGGCGCTGATATTCACCTTCTACACCATAATGGGCGGCTGGCTGGAGAGGAAGCTGGTCGCCAGGATACATTCGAGGAGGGGCCCCACCTACCTGGGGAAGTGGGGAGTGCTCCAGAACGTGGCCGACGCGATAAAGCTGGTGACGAAGGAGAACATAATACCTGACAGGGCCACCAGGCTATTCGTATTCACCCTGCCTGTGCTCACCGCGCTGTTCATACTGATGCTGGCCTTCATGCCGTTCTCCCCAACGTTCATAGGCTTCGATTCGGGGATCGGCCTCATACTGGTCTTCCTCATACTGTCGTTCTCGCCACTGCTTGTCTTCCTCGCCGGCTGGACATCGGGAAACAAGTTCGGCTCGATAAGCGCCCAGAGGGCTGTGGTGATGATGCTCAGCTACGAGGCGCCCCTGATCCTTGTGGTCGTCGCGATAGCGCTGCTCGCGGGCACATACAGCCTCCAGTCGATAGTGCAGGCGCAGAGCTCCATGTGGTACATAGTGCTGATGCCGCTCGGCTTCGTCCTGTTCTTCTTCGTACTGCTCGCGGAGCTCGAGAGGCCCCCGTTCGACCTGAAGGAAGCGGACAGCGAGCTCATAGCAGGCTGGCTGACCGACGTAAGCGCGCCGTATTACGCAATGGCGCTGCTCCTCGACTATACAAGGCTTTTCGTTGGGTCGCTCCTGATAACGGTGCTCTTCCTCGGTGGATGGAACGGGCCGATCCTGCCGTCATGGGTATGGACTGCGATAAAGGTGGTGATCGTCACGACCGCGATAATAGTGGTGAGGGGCACGCTCTTCCGCATGCGGCTCGACCGGATACTCAGGATGGGGTGGATATACCTGCTTCCTCTGTCTGTGGCGAATCTGCTGATAACATTTATAATCTTTAGATGATAGGGGTAAGCATGGACCTGGAACCCTTCGGGCGCGTTGTGAAACAGGCGCTGACCACACCGTCGACGCTCCAGTACCCTGAGGAGAAGGAGACGCTGACGGACACGTTCAGGGGCGTGCACAAGCTGGACATGAAGACCTGCATAAGCTGCAGGGCTTGCGAGCGAATCTGCCCCAACAAGACGATAACTATGGTCGAAGTGCAGACCGAGAAGGGGCCCAAGGTGATGCCGGAGATAAACCTCGAGCGCTGCCTCTTCTGCGCCCTTTGCGAGGAGGTCTGCCCGACCGAGTGCCTGGTGCTTACCAAGGACCACGACTTCGAGGCGTACGACAGGCGAGCGCTCGACAAGAGGCCGGAAGACCTGAAGTAGGGTTTGCATGAGCGAGACAATATTTTTCGTGTTGGCTCTAGCCGAAATCATAGCCCTCCTGCTCGTCTATGTTTTCAGGGACATAGTCGACGTGGTCGTCTCGCTCTCAGCCGCGTTCTTCATAAACTCGCTGATATTCCTAGCGCTGAACCAGCCGCTTCTCGCAGCAATACAGATGTTCATAATGATAGGCGGGATATCCACCTACCTGTTCGTCGGGGTAGCAACCGAGGGCTACCTTGCGAAGCTGATGACGAGCAAGGCGTTGTTCATAGCGGTGTTCGCCATGATGTTCGTGCTGCTCTCGTATCCGCTGCTGAGCATGGGGGCTGCGGAGACGGAGCCGGCCCAGATAACCGGCCAGCAGGTGGGATCCCAGATAGGCGCATCCGTTTTCTACTTTTACATAATGGCGCTGCTCGCCTTTGGCGCTACAGTGGGCGCGATAATCCTCCTCAGGAGCGGTGGAAAGAGATGATATTCCTATACCTGCTGCTGCTAAGCGTCGGAATCTTCTCGATAGGCATAGCCGGGATGGTCGCGAGCAGGCATTTCCTCCTTATCATGGTGTCAGCGGAGATTGCGCTACTTTCCAGCACGCTGCTGGCCACCGGGGTGTTCTCGCTGGTAGCGCAGTCGGCGATAATCCCGTTCCTCTTCGCCGTCTGGGCGATAGCGGTCTCTGAAGTGATAGTGATAGTCGCGGTGTACCGGCTGCTCGCAAAGCCCGGCAATGGCATGGACATCCGGGCGCTGTCCAAGCTGAGGGATGAGAGATGAGCCTTCCGATCCCCGCCGCAATCCTTCCGATACTGCCGCTTCTCTTAGCTGCAGCAGTCGCCATGCTCTGGAGGAGGAGCATGAAGGTGGGCTATTTCTCCTTCGCAATGAGCCTTGTCTCACTTGCGCTTGCTGCGGCGATATTTACGGGCCCCGCTACCCAGCAGTCTATAGGCTGGTTCAGCATCGCCGGCTTCACCTTCCAGCTCGGGTTCTATACCCTAATGCTCAACAAGATCCTCCTTTTGCTGGTGTCCGTGGTAATGCCGTTCGTGATGCTGTACTCCACCGGCTTCATAAGGACGCCAAGCGACCAGGGAAGGTACTATGCTGAGATGTGCGTCTTCGCGTCATCCATGATGCTCTTCGCAGTTTCGGGCAGCTTCCTCACGATGTTCATAGCCTGGGAGTTCCTGGGCCTCACAAGCTACCTGCTCATCGGGTTCTACACCAACAAGGAGGCCGCAGCCCTTGCAGCCAGGAGATCCATAACGATAATATTCCTGGGTGACATCGCCATGCTGGCAGCCATAGTGCTGCTGTTCCTCCAATACGGCACCCTGGACTTCAACGCGATAATGCAGGCCCCAGGCAACGCTGCGGTACCCTTGCTGCTGATACTGTTCGCTGCTTTCACCAAGTCAGCGCAGTTCCCAACCAACGAATGGCTTCCCGACGCGATGGAAGGCCCCGCCCCAGTATCTGCATTCCTTCACTCATCAACAATGGTCAAGGCCGGGGTTTTCCTTGTCATGGTGCTCATGCCCATGTATGTGGCTGCAGGCCTACAGAACGTAATACTCTGGATAGGGATAGTGACCGCCCTGCTTGCGGTGTCGAACGCCCTGGTGGAGCGGCACATAAAGCGCATACTCGCGTACTCTACGATTGAGGACCTCTCGCTCATGCTGATTGCGGTGGGCCTGGGCAACCTGTACGCCGCCACGCTGCTCTTCATAGTCCAGGCGTTCTACAAGGCCCCGCTCCTGCTAAGCTCTGGTTCGATAATGCGCATGAACGATGAGCAGAGCGACATATTCAAGATTGGAAACTCCCCGAGGAACAGGACGCTTTTCATCGCAGTGCTCCTCGCTTCACTATCGCTTGCGAGCATATTCCCGTTCGGGAGCTGGATCGAGAAGTCCCTGATATCGTCATCTGCAACCGATGCAGTTGTAGGCTCCCTCCTGCTGCTGATAAGCTTCGCGAGCTCGACCTATATCTTCAGGTGGCTCTTCGTGCCGCTTTCGGGGTCGAGGAAGAGGGCGGAGCAGGAGTACCACGCGCTAAGGAAGTCAATGTTGGTCCCCGCAATAACCATGGTCCTGATATCGCTGGCGATCTCCTTCTACTTCATATACAACTATCTCTCCACGAGGGGCGCAGGTTCCATATTCTACCCCGGATTGGAGGAAGGCGCAGTTGGATTGATGGGGCTTGCCGCAGCTTACCTGCTGTTCTACAGGAAGCACGCCGTGGCAGTCCCGTCAAGAGCATGGCTGCTCTACAACAGGAGGGCGTTCGACATATCCTATTATTCGATTGCACGTGCCTTCAACGTGCTGGCGTCAGCGGCCGACAGGTTCGATTACGGGCTTGACAGGGGAATCAACGCGCTCGGGCGGGCACTGATAGCATTCGAGCGCATACCGGCCCTCCTCGAGTCTGGCAATCCCAGCGTATACATGCTGCTATTCGCTATAGGGCTGGCGATACTTGTGCTGGCATTCGGTGGTTCACTATGACGATCCTCATATCTTCGTTGCTGATCATCCCGCTCGCAGGGGCTATCCTGTCATACCTGCTGAAGGAAAGGCTATCCCAGGCTGTCGCGCTCATCGCCGCGGTACTAGTGCTTGCAATGGTCGCCGGAAGCGCCTTGTTCGGCGGGTTGCCGCAGCAGATAGATTCCGCAACGGCCGGCTACATCCCAGCGATAAACGTCCCGATATCCTTCAGCCTTGGGGGGATCTCGCTTGTGCTGTCGCTGATGGTCTCGATAGTCGGCTTTGCCGCTGTGCTTGCCGGCAACCACAGGCGGTCGCAGGTGAGGCAGGCCAACTTCCTGGCCCTGATGCTGGAGTTCTCGGCCCTCGGGCTGTTCATGGCCGTCAACCTCTTCATATTCTTCATATTCTGGGACATAGGCGTCGCAGTGTCCTTCTTCATGATATACGCGCTCGGCTCCGGCGACAACCGCAGGGCAGCCCTGAAGTTCCTCGTATACTCGATAGCCGCGAGCTCGCTGCTGCTCGCAGCCATGATAGCGCTGTACGTGTATGTGCCATCGCACTCGCTGGACTATTCAAGCATATCCGCTGCGTCAGGATCGCTCCCGCACCTGATAGACATAGGCGTAATAGCCGCGCTCTTCGTGGCCTTCATGATAAAGATGCCCGTCTTCCCCTTCCATTCATGGATGGCTGACGCCTACTCATCAGCGTCAACCCAGGGATCCATGATGATATCCGGAATACTCTCAAAGTTCGGCGCGTACGGCATGCTTACGATGTTCATGCTGATGGCGCCCTCCTCCACCGTAGCGCAGTACGCGCTATTCATAGCCGGCATATCGGCTTTCTACGCCGCTTTCGTAGGGATGCGCCAGCTGAACGTCAAGCGCATGGCAGCCTACACGAGCATGGCAGAACTCGGCATAATACTGGTCGGCATATCCTCTATGTCGTCGCTAGGGTACGCAGGCGCGCTATACGGAATGCTCGCGCACGGCATATCGATATCCCTGCTATTCCTCGCCTTGGGCGCCCTGGAGTACATGTACGGCGACATCAACGCCAACATGCTGAAAGGGATACTGCGCGACGCCGCGGCGACGGGGTACACCCTGGTTGTATCGGTCTTCGCGACACTTGGCCTTCCGCTGACCGCAGGGTTCATAGCAGACATACTGATATTCATGGGCGCGACGCGCACCTTCGGGCTTGCAGGGCTTATCCCGCTCGGAGCGCTGATACTGGTCGGCGCATACCTTTTTGTTTTCATAAACCG
Source organism: Microcaldota archaeon (assembly GCA_028866905.1). Classification (GTDB taxonomy): domain Archaea; phylum Micrarchaeota; class Micrarchaeia; order Micrarchaeales; family Micrarchaeaceae; genus JAGWHI01. The sequence goes on along the minus strand of JAGWHI010000004.1, from coordinate 48,275 downwards.
GATATTCCCAAGCGACGGGCGCCTGAGGGCCTCGCAGCACCCCTCGGCAGCGAACCTTATAGGCTACGGCGCGCTGCTGTTCGCAACGTTCGCGCTCGGGATCCTGCCTTTCGTGCTGCTAAACGCAATAACGCTGTGACGTCTTATGATAATCGAATACACCATAGGCGCCCTCGCGGTCCTTCTTGCGGCCTCCGGGCTATCCACGCTGCTGCACAGGAACGCAAGGATAGCCCTGGCCTCCAACGTCGTATTCCTAGCACTGATCGGCGCGACCTTCGCCTACGCATTCGCTACCGGCTACTATGCGTCCTCGGCGATACAGGTATCGCAGTTCTCCTCGCTCTTCGGAGTGCTGTTCTCCATAACTCTGATATTTGCTTCGGTACTGTCCTATGCGTACTCCAACAGGTTCAGCGCCCTGTCAGCGCTGCTGTCAGTAGTGGCTGTCGGAGTGATGATAGTCGACACCTCCAACTCGCTCATCAGCCTTATCCTGGGAATGGAGGCGATAGCGGTCCCGACAGTGTTCCTGATAGCGCTTGAAAGCGGCTCCGCAGAGCCCGCGGTGAAATTCTTCGTGATGAGCGCAATGGCAGTGGCCGCGTTCGCCCTAGGCATAGCAGCGCTGATGGCTTACGACCCTGGGCTCTCCATAGCATTCTCGTCCATCAGCGCTCCGGTGTCCGGGCTGATGCTGCTGGGCGCGCTGCTCGCGGTAGCTGCGCTGTCCTTCGAGGCCTCGCTCTTCCCGTTCAACCTCTGGATACCCGACGTTTACCAAGGGGCAAAGTCCAACATAACCGCCCTGCTTGCAGGGATCAACAAGAAGGTCGCTTTCGTAGCGCTCGCATATGTTTCGTTCGTGCTCTTCGCGGCGTACATTCCGAAGCTCGCTCCGGCGTTCCTCGCGCTGTCTGTGCTCACCATGTTCTTCGGAAACATAATGGCGCTCGTGCAGAAGAACGTCAAGAGGATGTTCGCGTATTCTTCGATATCACAGGCCGGATACATACTGATAGGCTTCGCGACAGCGACGCAGTACGGCATCGGAGCTAGCATCTACCAGATAATAGCCCACTCGTTCACCATAATCGGGAGCTTCGCAATAATACTTTGGCTGGAGCAGCAGGGCAAGCAATCGGTCGACGACTATTCCGCGCTCTCGAAAAGGGCGCCCCTGGCAGCGGCAACGCTCACGGTATTCATGCTCTCCCTTGCGGGGCTGCCACCGCTCGCGGGATTCTACGGGAAGTTCCTGCTCTTCTCTGGCGCCGTGTCCGGCGGCCTGCTCTCCCTAGCCCTTGTGGGAATACTGAACAGCTTCATATCGATATACTACTATGGGCGCCTGATGCTCAGCATCTACTCGAACGGGAGGCCCAAGCTCATAGGGATGCCGACTCCGATAACCTTTGTGATGCTCGCCTGCCTAGTGGTGGTGGTAGCGATAGGGCTATATCCGCAGCCGGTAATAGCCGCGGCGAATAGCGCGTCATCGTACCTGTTCGGCGCATTCAACACGCCGGCGAGCTCTCCGGCTCCGGGTTGATTGACCAATCCTGGCCGGCCTTAGTCGTACGACCTGCCGAACAGGCCGCGCAGGAAGAACCTCTTCAGCACCAGGCTCGGCCTGTCCATGTCTCCGTACTCGCTGAGGAATCTTTCAGCGCCGAAAAGCCTGGAGAGCCTGAACAGCCGGTCAAGCCCCCGCGCGTCAAGGCCCGAGTACGCCGCGTGTACGAACCTGTGCATGTACAGGTCGGTGCCGTACCTTTTCCTCCATGCCCTCTCGTACCTGGACAAAGCGAGCCTGCGCTCCACGCTATCCGAAATCATCTTGGCAGCTACCTTTGCGCATGCTGATCCGAACACTATCCCACCGCCGGTAGTGGCCTTCACCTGGCCAGCCGCATCCCCAACAAGCAACACGTTCCCTTTGACTGTTTTCTTCCTCATCGAAAGGGGTATGATGCTCGCGTTGCCCGCAATGTTCCTGGCGCCGTCGAGCTGCTCGGCTATCGCCCAGTGCTTTAGCAGGTTCCTGAAGGCTTGCATGCTGTTCCTGTTGCCTTTAGTGCTGGTGCCCACACCCACCTCTATCACGTCGTCCGAATAGGGTACGCTCCATCCGAAGAACCTCTTGGCTATGTCGCCGCTGAAGAAGAGCCCCACCATGTGGCTGTCCGGTATCCTTGCCCCCCTGTACTCCGCTTTGTACGTAAGCACGAATTCGTCGATCTTCGGGAAGCCGAACGCGCTCGCCACATTCGATACCGCGCCGTCCGCACCCACGATTACCTTCGACTCGTCCCTCAATCCGACTATGCCCTCCCTGTCAAACCTGCGCCCAAGGACGATCCTGGCACCGGCCTCCCTCGCCTCCTTCGCGCACAGCTCCGCATACTTCCCCCTGTCGACAACGTAAGCCATCAGCGATTTCGCCTTCACCCTCATGCTGACGTTCCTGGCGTACATCACGGCGCCGTCGAGCGTGTTGACCACCGAGGGCCTGAAGTCTACGCCTATGCTCTCCAGCCCCTTCCTCGACAGTATGCCCGACGCCTTTGCCGAGCCCTCCGCCACGCTCCTCTTGGAGTCGTATACAGTGACGTCTATGCCGTTCTGCGCGAGCTCCTTCGCGAGCACCAGGCCGATTACGCCCGCGCCTACAACGCTTACCGTCGAGCCGATGGTACCACCAAAACTAGACAGGATCCTTAAACAGTATTTAAACCTTTCCCTTTAAATATATACGGGTGTTCCTACGGCAAAGAAGAAGCCAGAGTCTGGAGCCAGCCAGTCCGGCGACATAAAGTCTCCGCAGATAAAGGTGCAGAATGTCGTGGTCAGCGCCGACCTTCACGCTGTCATAGACCTCTACGCCCTTTCTAAGGACGTCAAGGCAGTGGACTACGAGCCAGAGCAGTTTCCCGGGGCGATTTTCAAGGTTGCGGAGCCCAAGGCCGTGCTCATACTATTCAAGAACGGCAAGATGATATGCACAGGCACGAACACCGAGGCCAACATCAAGAAGGTGCTCGCCTATGCCGCCAAAATCATATCGAAGTACGTAATATCGCTAAACCCCCCGGCGGAGAAGAAGTAACTGGCGCCGCAGTTGAACCCAAGGTGCGACGATGGTATCAGCAACCCAGACCGGAAGGAGCCCCACCCCGATCTCCTACGGTGCACACGTTAAGCTTATCGTTGCATCAATCGTCATACTTGCCCTGGCTGTAGCATCTATAGCGGCCTTCAAGCCCCAGCTCTACTCGATAATCAACCCCGCCGCCTCCCAGCAGGCGAACGGCACATTCGGCAAGCTCAACTACGCGGAGCAGATAGATTCCTACCTCGCGATGGGCAGGATGCCCCACACGATAGAGGTGAGCTACATAGTATGGGCCCCGGGCTCCGGCTTCGGCGCGTCAGAAAACAACAGCATGCAGGCCAGCTACTTCGAGCTCAACGGCTCGTCGTACAAGACCTCGATGTTCATGGGCATGGCGAGCACCGTGCTCTACAGCATAAACGGCAACCAGACGCTCTGCAGCCAGAATCCCGGGTACAACATGAGCTGCGCCATGATGGGCGGCAACGCCTCGATGATGTCCCAGCAGCAGACGAGCCTGGTCAGCCCCATATACAGCGTGCCCAAGGGCGCCTACGTCAGCTATTCGGGCAACGCTACAATAGCGGGAAGGCAGTGCGATGCCTACGGAATCACCGTAGGGTACACCAACTCCTCTTTGGTGGAGCAGGCGATCTCATCGTCAGGCATGGTCACCGGTTCCGAGGCGGCAGGCATGCTCTCCGGATACAAGGGCGGCACCTTCCACATAAGCATGTGCTTCGACAAGCAGTACGGCGTGGTGGAGCACATAGGCATATCCTACATGGCCCCAAAATCGCAGGCCGGCCAGAATGCATCGTCACAGCTCTACACTGTCTACGACGTCACTGCGCTGAACTTCTCGACCAACGTAACGCAGAGCGAGTTCCAGGTCCCGTGACCCATAATTAAATAGTTTCGCATCTCTACTTCAACCATAGGTGCTAGGTTGGACGAACAGCAGCAAGATACGGCCCAGACGCAGCAGCCAGACGCCGACCAGCAAAGCCAGGCGGCCCCAGCAGGCGGCTCGCACGCCAAGATAATAATAGTCGCTATAGTGGTGCTTGTCATAGCGATAGGCGCTGTGGTATATCTGAAGGGGCAGTTCTCAGGATCGTCGTCCCAGCAGGGCGTCAGCGGACAGCTGAGCCCTGCCGAGCAGCTCCAGGCATACAGCGCCAAGAGCATGGAGTCGCACACCTTCGGGATAAGCTACCAGATGGACATACCAGCGCTCGCCGCTGCCGGCGCATCAAACCTCTCGCTTAACTACTACGAGCTTAACAACAGGACATCGAAGATTTCTATGGCGATTCCATCGACCTACGGTGCGTCGAGCTCGGTAGCCGTATACTTCCTCAACGGCACAGCCACAGTATGCGAGCAGACCGCCGCATCGTCGCAGCCCAGCTGCCTATCCGGGCTCGGGTCAACTAGCGGATTGTCGCTTCTAACCAGCAGCCAGACGCTAAGCACGTTCAACGGACTGCCTGCCGGAGTCCCGGTCAGCTTTGCCGGCACAAAGACAATCGCCGGAAGGCAGTGCGATTTTTACGTGGTGTCGGTCAGCAGCAAGAACCTGACACAGCTGGAAAAGGTGCTATCCACTTCAAGCCTGGGCAACGTAAGCTCATCTGGACTCAGCGTGCTCTCCGGATATCAGAACGCCACGTTCAACATAGGCGCATGCCTCGACAAGGAATTCGGCATACCCGAGCAGCTGAACGAGAGCATTACCACGTACTCTAAACTGGCCGCTAACACGACCACTACGCAGATACTGAACATGGTTGCAACCAACTTCACCACAAATGTGCAGCAGTTGCAGTTCGTCCTTCCGGCCGCACCGCAGAACTATTCGTCCCACGGCGGTGCTGTCCCGTCGACTAGCTGCATATCCGCCTCGGCCTACCTATGCATAAACCAGAGGCTGAACACGAGCGGCGATCTCTCATTCACCTTTGGCCAGAACACCGGATCTGTTATATACAACGCGGTGATAAGCGCGGCGCCGTCCAACTCCTCCATAGGTACAGGCGGCTTTCCGCTAACGCTCAGCAGCTCCGCCCCCATAAGCACTATTCTCCCGGGCCAGAGCTTTAACGTGACCATACCCTTGTCATCGTCTGTGCTGCCATCGAAGTCTGTCGGCACCTCGTTCGATGGCTACCTATGGCTCAACTACTCGGCTACCGCCAACGGCGTATCCGACATAGCCACAAAGTTCGCCACAATCACCATAAAGGTCACCTGAAACCAGCTGCATTTCATGGATGGCGCATCAGACCCGCAAACGGGACACACAGCATCCGGCAGAAAGCTCATCGCGGCTATAATAGTCGTTGCCGCAGTGGTCGGGGTAACTATGGTGCTGCTTATACTGGGCAACTCAGAAGGGGCGACTGGCCAGACCTCTCAATCTGGCCAGCTGTCCTCTTCGGTAGCGCAGCAGAAGCTGGAGCAGTATGCTACTATAGCCAAAACCGCCAAGGACTACGAGGTGGACTACAACGTCTCTTTGCTGGGGCAGCAGAAGCCCAGCCTTACGCTAAGGCAATACGTCCTCAATAACAGCACGAAGAAGGAGACGCTGAGCGCCAACGCGCTCGGAAACGCCACGCTCTACGACATAAACGGCACGGTCACGATATGCGGCGGATCCGCCAACGCCACCTCGTGCTACAAGTCCAATTACACCGTTAGCCACATCACCATGGAGTCCCTCCTCAATGTGAACTTTTCCAGCCCAAACCTCCAGGCAAACTATCTCGGTGCCGAATCGTTCGCAGGGAGGAGCTGCGACGCGTTCCTGATAATGAGCAACAGCAAGGGGTCGTCGCTGCTCAGCACGTTCATAGCAAGCCTGGGGATAGGCGAATACGGGCAGCTCAACACCAGCCAGGGCGGCTCGTACTCCCTGTTCGCCTGCATGGACCAGAAGTACGGCACACCGCTTAAGGTGGTGATGAACTACACCTACTATTCAGTGATACTAAACCAGAACGAGACAACTCCAGTAGTAGACATGACCGCCACGGGCTTCAACACCAGCGTGTCGCAGTCTCAGTTCGTGCTTCCGAAGCAGCTGCAGAACCTTACCGTGGCCCAAAACGGTTGCCTGATGCCCGGATACTTCTCTTGTTTGAACAGCTCCATGTCCGCTAACGGCATTATCACCGTGCAAATAGAGCAGTCGTCCCAATCGCAGATAAACATAACTGCGGCAGGGTGCAACGAGAACGGCACAATCGCCAACATGCGTCCCATATCCCCGCAGAAAGCCGTGCCGGCATACGGAAACCTGACGCTGTCGGCGCAATGCTACGCCCTAGGGGGCGCACTTTATACTGCAGCGAAAGGGGGGACTTTCCATGGCTATGTGCTGGTGAACTACACAGACATAAGTACAGGTTTCCCCCACACTGCGGTTGGATCAGTGACCGAGAGCACAGGCTGACCATTACATCTGCTTTACCTTCCTGAGCACCTGGTCGAACCTGGCGAAGAACCTGTCCCACGAGTAGTTCTTCCTTACCCTTTCCGCGCCCCTCCTCCCCATCTGCTCCGACAGTTTCGGGTGCTCGGCGACATGCCGCATGCGCTCTGCCATTTCCCTTGCGCTGTTCACAAGGAATCCTGTCGAGCCGTCCATGATCGTCTCCTTAGGTCCTCCTTCATTTACCGATATTATCGGCTTCCCGCTCGCCATGGCTTCCAGCGGGACAAGCCCGTAATCCTCGTTGATCGGGGTATAGAGGACTGCAGTAGCCTTGGAGTATAGGCCGATTAGAGCATCGGTGTCAGCCTCGGTTATTATCTTGACGTCGCCTATGGCTTTTGCCTCGTCGGCTATCCTCTGGTAATAGTCGTAGTAGAACCTGTCCTTCGATACCGGGCCTACCAGAAGTAGCCTGTAGCCCTTCTTCATCCTCTTGAACATCTCGAACGCCTTCAGCGCGTACTCCTGCCTCTTGTTAGGCGAGAACCTTGACGGGTAAAGGAAGTATTTGCCGTCTCCATCGTCCGAATACCTCCTGTAATCGATCCCTCCGCCCAGCACCTCCGAATCCCTGTCGAGGTATCTCTTTACGCGCGACTTGGTGTTCCTGCTGTTGGCGAATATGAACTCTATGTCCTTTACCACTGAGCGATCGATCTTCCTCACGTTGTAAGCTCCTATCCTGTAGACAGGCCTGGCGTAGAACTTCTTCAGGGAGAGCCGGAAATCGTACAGGTCGTACACGTCTCTCAGGGGGGTGTGGCAGTACCAGACAACCCTGGGGTTGTTCTTCCTCACCCAGTGGCTCGGCGCCATGTGCGGGTTTATGACGTCATAGTCTTCCTTGAGCTTGAGGTTGAGGAAGGAGAGCCCGTAGTTGAGCCCCTGGGCCATCCTGCTGTACGGCAGCACCCTATATAGCCCTGACCTGCCTATCACCTCGACGTCAAGGTCCCTGAAGCCCTCAAAGGTGCCCTTAGGGTCGTACTCCGCGGTGTAGATCTTCGCCTTGTACCTCTGGGCGATCTTGAGGAGCACAGCCTCTGCTCCCCCTTTTAGCGTAAGGTTCGACTGCGTTATAACCAGTTTCATGGTCCCCAACTACTGCGCTGCAAAATTATATATATTTGGCAAGTGCCATATTAATAATGGACAAAAACAAAATCAGGCAAAAGGCGCTTAATGAGCAGTTGGAGGCAACAATAATAAAGCTAATCCCCTCGTCAAGCTTCCAGAACAACTCAACATCGTATCTTGTCAATAAATCCCTTAAGGATGAGTACGCGGCGAATTCCAGGTTAAGCGAGCTGTCTAAGCAGATGGACAGAAGTCTTCCAGCGGATAAAATAATCCTGACCAAGTTCGAAGGGAAGGTCATGGACACGATGCTTGTTGAGAAGTTTCCCTTTCATGTGTTTGGGGATACTGTTAGCTACTCCAACATACCTATTGAGATAAGCGGGGTGAAGGAATCCTTGGGGATGGCACAGGCCCCATTTCAGGCAGTAATGCAGATTCTTGAGGCAAGGGGCATACTCAACGAACTAACGAATGAGGAACTCTCCAGCTTCATAGGCGAGCATTCAAAAGCGGACAGGTTAGAACCTACCTCGATAACCGATTTCATAGAAAAGTACCGGGCAAATGGGATAATTACGCAGAAGAACATGCTGAGAAGTCCGTCAGGTTTTGTCCTTCTGACCGAGAAAGGGCTGAAATTTGCCATTGACAGGATAAGGCGCAACCCCGAGGATCTCAGGTCCCAGATGGATTTCTAGATAGCTTTTAAGCTGTGCACGGCATAATTAATACTGGTTCTGATGGATTTGGGCGAAGGGCTGAGACAGGCCCTTGCGAAGATATCGCGCTCTACGATAATAGACGCGAAGACGATAAAGGAGTTCAACAAGGAGCTCCAGAAGAGCCTCCTGAGCGCGGACGTAGAGGTACAGCTGGTGCTGGCGATCACCAGGCGCATAGAGGAGAAGGCGCTGAAGAGCAAGCCCCCGGCAGGTCTCGCGCCAAGGGACTACATAACCAACATAGTCTATGACGAGCTCGTAGCGCTGATGGGAAAAAGCCACACCCCGGAGCTCAAGCCGCAGAGGATACTGATGATGGGCCTCTACGGGTCAGGCAAGACCACCACATCTGCCAAGCTGGCGAAGTACTACCAGGACAGGGGACTCAGCGCAGGCCTGATATGCTGCGATATGACAAGGCCAGCGGCATACGAGCAGCTCGAGTCTCTGGCAAAGCAGGCGAACGTCTCGTTCTTCGGGATAAAGGGGGAAAAAGACCCCGCAAAGGTGGTCAGGGCAGGCCTCGAAGCCCTCAGGGGAAAGAAGGTCATAATCTGCGACACTAGCGGAAGGAATGCGCTCGACAACCAGCTAATCGAGGAGCTGAAGTCGGTCGCAGCGGCATTCAATCCCGAGGAAAAGATACTCGTAATAAGCGCTGACACAGGACAGGTAGCGGGGAGGCAGGCCAGGGAGTTCGACAAGGCAGCGAAGATATCCGGGGTCATAGTCACTAAGATGGACGGATCGAGCAAAGGCGGAGGCGCGCTCAGCGCGGCCACAGCTGCCAACACCAACGTCCTTTTCATAGGCATAGGCGAGAAACTGTCAAACATCGAGCCGTTCGATGCGGACAAGTTCATAGGCGGCCTGCTCGGAATACCCGACATATCCTCGCTGATAGACAAGGTACAGAGCGCGATAAAGGAAGCGGACATAAAGCCCGAGGAGATGCAGGTCGACGAGCTGAACTTCGACACGTTCTACACCCAGCTTAAGGCAATGAGCAAGATGGGCCCGCTCAAGAACCTGTTCGGCATGATGGGGGCCCCCGACCTCCCGAACGAGATGGTGGAGAAGGGCCAGGACAAGCTGAACAAATACAAGCACATAATATCGTCTATGACCAAGGAGGAGCGCATGGATGAGAGCCTCCTGCATTCGCCTTCAAGGATAGCCAGGATAGCCAAGGGAAGCGGGACCACGGAAAAGGAGGTACACCAACTGATATCCGAATTCAACAGGATGAAGCGCGCGTTCAACAAGCTGAAGAACGACAGGAACATAAAGAAGCGGCTTGCCGGAATGCCGGGTCTTAACATATAAATATCTCCAAGCGCACAGCTTTCCACATGCAGGACAACACCAAGCAGAAGTCCAGGTGGGCGCAGGCTAACGACGTCCTTAACCTTTACAAGAACGTCAGGGACCTGAGGCTGGAGTACGACCGCCGCAACGCGCTGATGCGACTCATCGACGACAGCAAAGGTGGGACTGGGAAATACAGTCCATCCACATCCATTGGGAAGGAGATATACAACTTTTTACTCAGAAAGGGCGAGTACACTAACTGGTCTGATGCCAGGCATCGCTCCAATATCGACTTCAGGGACAAGGTGGACTGGTACCTCAACGAACTGTTAAAGATAGACAGGGAGGGCAAGCTTGGCCACTCGCCGAACCAGGCGTTCGATACCAGGGAGAAGGCGTATGACGAGATAATAGACGACTTCCATAAGCTAAGGAGGCGCCACGAGCGCGAGATAAACCTGTACGGCAGGATGGGGCAGGTAACCGAGAGGATAATGGAAACGAAGAGGAAGATAGCGTTCGGCATAGTCAACGGTGCAACGATAGGAGTAGCGCTGCCTATACTCATTTTCGGGAACCCGGAGAACGCAGCGGCGATACAGTCCAACCACATCAATTGGCTCGAGTTTCCAATTCTTGGTGTGGGTGTAGGCTACGCTATGTCCGTGGCATACGATGGTGTGTCAAAGATCATAGACCTGATTTTCGACGGAAAAATCAACAGGAATAGAAATTAGGCAAAAAAAGAAAAAGGGTGTTAAAACCAACCCACCCTATTTCCTCTTTTTACCTTCGAGACTTTTTCTTCTTCGAAGACTTCTTTGCTTTTCCCTTTCTCTTTTTTGCCGCCATTTATTTCACTCGAAAAGAGTCTATCTTTAAATATTTAAAGTGATATGTTCAGTATACCACTGCTTGTAAATGAATATGTATCAACATATACGATTTTTGCGGTAGTATCAAGCAAGGTTTTGCAATGTCTGGCAAGGACGAATCGCTGAAAAAGGAACTGGAGACGCTCCAGGAAGAGTACTCCAAGACCAAGTACAACAAGGCGACAAACGTCCATCTGGGCCTGCTCAGGGCGAAGATAGCAAAGGTGAAGCGCGACATCGTCGAAGCCGGCAAGAGGGTACACGGCAAGGGCTTCTTCGTCAAGAAACAGGGCGATGCCACGGTCGCGCTTCTCGGATTCCCAAGTGCTGGAAAATCCTCTTTGATAAACAGGATCGCCAACACCTCGTCAAAGACCGCTGCGTACGCGTTTACCACGACAACTATAATACCTGGGACCATGATCTACAACGGCGCGCACATACAGGTGTTCGACATGCCCGGGATAATAAAGGGCGCGCACATGGGCGCGGGGGGCGGCAGAAGCGTAATCGCAGCAATGCGGTCTGCGGACCTTGTTGTTTTCGTTGTCGACATAAACACAGTGGGCGACATGGACGACCTGCTGGGCGAGCTTAACGCGCTGAAGATATTCCCTGGAAAGGTCAGGCCCGACTACAGCGTGCACGAGATCGTCGGAGGGTCTGGGCTCAGGGTCGAGACTAACCGTTCAGGGCTTCCCGAGAAGACGGTCACCACCATATTCACGATGTTCGGGGTACACAACGCCGTGATAAAGCTGAATTCTAAGATGTCCGAGGACGAGCTGATATCCCTGGTCTCGGGCAACGTCCAATACATCAGCGCGATAATAGCGCTGAACAAGATAGACACAAGGCCTGACTACAGGAGCATAGCGGCTTCGATGTCGCGCAGGTATGGGATGGAGGTAGTCCCGATAAGTGCGACAGACGACAAGAACATAGACTCGCTAAGGGATGCGGTATACAGGAATCTCGGCGTTATGACCGTACACCTAAGGCCAAAGGGGGGCGACAAGGACAACAAGCCGATGGTGGTGAGGAAGGGGGCCACTGTGGGCGACGTTGCCGCGAAGCTGCATACAGAGATACTCGACGAGCTCAAGTGCGCCTACATAAACGGCCCAAGCGCGAAATTCAGGAACCAGAGGGTGGGGACCGCTCACGTGCTGAAGGACGGCGACGAGATAACGTTTATAAAAGAGCTGTGAGCTATAATACTGCGACACAGGTCTTTTCATGGGCATAAAGTACTGGGAGTTCGAGGACGCGCCGCTGAAGGAGAAGCTCAAGAGCCCGAACGTAAAGGAGATAGCCAAGGTATTTTTCGACAACGAGACCGAGGCGTACAGGTTCTCAGCTCTTCTGCTCGAGGCTAAGAAGAGGGGCTCCCTCAGGCTTAAGGACGCGCCGAAGAACATACCGATAGCAACCGCGAAGAGATACCTGGACTACGCCGTGCAGATAGGGCTGCTCAAGCACGAGGACAGCGAGTACTCCCTGACGGACAGGTACACAAGGCCGTTCAAGAACATAGCCTCATACATAAAGGCGTGGATGGATTTCCAGGGCGAGGAGGATCTCGCCGTGCTCTTCGCAAATGCGAAAGTAGACAAACAATCAAAGCGCGGGGGACGAGCGCCAAAAGGCGACGAGAAAGAGGGCAAGGCGCAGGCCGATGGCGCAAAGTAATGATGTATGTATCTGACTTTTCCTCACGCACCGCAGGATATTTAAAACCCAAATGAGCGGATTATGCGTGGTGGCATGGACAACGTAGTTCATTTCGAGATACCGGCAGGAAACGTGGCTAGGGCAAAGAGGTTCTACAGCTCCGTCTTCGGTTGGAGGATGCGGGAATTCCCGCAGATGAAGTATACGATGCTCTTGACCGGTGCGCTGGACAGGCAGGGGCGAATGCCAAGGGACCGCGGCGTGATAAACGGGGGGATGATGAAGCGCATGGGCCAGATCAAGTCGCCTGTCGTGACAATAAATGTCACAAACCTGGACTCCGCAATGAAGAAGGTCGCCAGGGCGGGCGGAAAGGTAATAATCGGAAAGCAGAAGGTCGGTGACATGGGCTGGACAGCATACATCAAGGATCCCGAGGGCAACGTAATGGGCCTCTGGCAGACCGCAAGGAGGCGCTGATAAATCCTCATGCCAAAAAGGAGCGCGGCATAGCGAAAGCTACGAAAAAGGAATCAAACCTTTACGTCTATGCCCTTCCCGATAAACTCCCCATATCTTTGCGCAGCTTCCCTCACCAAGGAGCGTTCCACTGCGCCAAACCGCACAAAAGGCGTAACGGAAACAACCGATTTGTCCTTCCCATGCCTGCACTTCCAGGTGCCTAGTACCTGTCCTGAAATCACTATGGTGGGCAGGAATATTCCGTTGCTGTGCGTGAAGAAGATCTTGCCGCTCCTAAGCATTTTCTGCGTCTTTTCATTGCTTAGCATGGCGGCCCTGTCTTTATACCCTACAAGATACTCGTCGAATGCGGGCAGCAGGTGGGCGTCGCTGTCGCTCCTCGATGCGCCCCTGCCGCGCATGTAGTACGTTTTGCCATCAAAAATTTCCTTCCTGAGCTTCTGAACGGAAGCCTCAATCCCTGCCGCAGCTTCGGACACCCTAAGCCCTGACCACCACACATAATCCTGGATTGTCGCAGGGCCGTGGCTGGAGAAGTACCTCAAGGCAAGCTCCCCTAGAGCCCTCCGCTTATCCATCTGTGCGGCTCTCGGCACCCAGTTGTCAAGCAGCGTGAACGTAGGGCTCTTTCCACGGTGCGGGCCGAAGCATATTATGCCCATCCTCCCGGCGCGCCTTATTACGTGGCTCTGCACCTCGGTCTTGTCCAACTCCGGCACGCCGGTCCCCTCCAGCGCCTTGTGCATTTCCGAGTAGCTCAAAAATTCCCGTTTCCTGAACGCCTTGGCAACCAAGCCCAGCCCGACCACGAGGGACCGGTCCGTAAGGCCATTATCCCTTTGGTATCTGGGTATCTTCCTCTCCGGATAGAAGCCGAGCATCCACCTGACGTCCCTCGGCGATACGAAATGGAGCGTCTGCCTCAGTGGCCAGGTCCTTATTATCTTGCCAAGCGCAATCGCCTTCTCGATATCGCCGATCGTGGAGCCCCTGCACCTTAACCCGACGGCCCAGAGCGCAGCGTTATAGTCCTGCGCCTGCACTGCACCAATCCGCGCCACAACTTCGCCAGGGCTAAGGCCCATAGGCGAAGATATGCCCAGATTGGCCAGCCGCAACTCAACAATCCGCTCAGCATCCATGATTATCGCCTTAAACTGTGGGTTCGACGGGATTCGAATCCGTGACTTACCGGTTAAAAGCCAGCCACTCTGACTGGCTTTCTCTCTTTTCATAGCACCCAGATTTAGCGTTAGCACGCAAACAAACCCCAGTGAAAATAAACTAGTACCTGAAACGCCTTTCGTACTCTTTATGGGGGAACCATTCAAGAAGTATGGCTATTATCTCTACTTCGTTGCCAGTTATGGAGTATACAAGCCTCCAAGCGTCAGGCAGATTATATTTCCAGAGGTTGTTTATGCCGTATCTTTGTCTGTATACTTTTGGTATAAGGCGTTTTGGTATCTCAATGCCGCATGTTGGATTTGCTTTTATGTCATCTGTTGCTCTGTCCAGAAACTTGTAGAGTAGCGGATTTTCCTTCTGTACTTTGTGGTAAGCCTTCTTCAGCTTTTCATCTGCAAAGACTATGCTAACCCTTCTATTATCGGCTATTTCAACACCAAACTGCTATTGCTGTACTTCTTGACTAGTTCAGGGTTCCATATCCAGATTATCCTGCCATCCTTCTGGACTATCTTGCCAGATTCCTCGAGATACTCTATAATCACATTGAACGTCTGGTACATTACCTGCTTCTTAAGAGAAAGCCAAAGCTGCCTTTTGGAAGGGTATTCCTTAGCTTCCCTTATGGCATCCTCTACCATAAGCACAGTATCGAGCCTTGGATAATGTAGTAGTTGTTGCTGCATGATATTATATACGCACATATAATATATAAATCTATGTATTACTTTTAGATCATGTATGTAAAATGACATTCGTGCCGATTTGCCTACCGTTAAAACAATCGGGCCCGGCGGGATTTGAACCCGCGACCTTCAGCTTTCCTCATGGATTTAGAAGGCTGTCGCTCTATCCAAGCTGAGCTACGGGCCCTCAGATTCTCATCAGCGGGCTCCTAATATTAAAGAATCTCTTCGTATTTAATGTTAATCTTTCAGCAGTCTTGTCGAAGGCGAGCCCCTTCGCCTCGCATACCATCCTTATCGCGCGCTCCACGTCCCTCGGAGTCGCTGATGCAACCGGCGAGTCGGTCTCCACAAGAAGGTTGTCTATGGGAACCGCCTTTATCACCCGCCTGCGCTTCGAGCTCTCCATTGGCGGTATGGAGATCATGTAGCCCTTCGACGCTGCGCGCATCGCCTCGTGCTCGTCTCCGGAGAAGAAATGGAACATAACCTTTTTCGCCCCGCTCTCCTCCACCATCTCCATGGTGTCGGACATCGCCTCCCTGGAATGTATGCATACCGGAAGGTCCAGCTCCTTCGCAAGCTTCAGGAACCCGGAGAACGCGGACTTCTGTTTCGCGATCTCCTCCTTCTCCGATGTTATCTTGTAATCGAGCCCGACCTCGCCTATGGCCACTATCTGCCCGCGCCTCTCCCTTATAAGCTTCATGTTGAAATCGATCTCGTCCTTGCCCATGCCTGAGAGGTGCTCGGGGTCTACGCCCAGCGCTGCGAATATGTGCCTGCCGTCCTGCAGCTCCAGCGACCTGAAGTTGGTCTTGGTATCGACCCCGCAGGTGATTATCGTTGACACGCCGTATGATATCGCGCTGTCGACCTGGGCAAGGTCCTGGAAAAGGTCAAGGTGGGTGTGCGAGTCCGCCATCTCGACCTTCGTGCGCTGTTGGGTCTCCCTCTCCTTCTCCTTTAGGATCTGCTTTGACTGCAAACAACCTACCGATACAGATAAAGTGACAAGGCGCATTTAAATAACCTTTCTGCGATAGTTGTTGGATTCCATGCCCAGACGGCAGACCCGTAGGACATCGTCGCCAAAAAGCGCTGTCCCTTTCCTTTCTATAGCCCTTAGCATTATAGCGATCGCCGTTTCAGGCTACGCGCTGTACACAGTCCAGCATCTGCCCCCTGCCACTACTATAGTGCAGCAGTCCCAGTCCGCATCGGGCACATCGCAGGGGTCACAGGGCTCGTCGCTGGCGCTGCCGGATTACAACATACAAAGCGCGCTCATAACCCCGCAATCGTCGCTCGCAGCATATCCTGTGATAACCGACAACAAGAGCCTGGGCAGCACCCTGAACGGCATCAACGCGCCGCTCAACCAGACCGAGCTCAGCGCAATCAACAACGAGCCGGACAGCTACTACGAGAAGGCCGGCGAATACCTGCTCAACAACTCGCTGGCCTCGTTCTTCGGCGGGGCCGGTAGCCCCGGCGTGAAGGTGAACGCCTTCACAGTCAACGGAAAGCCATCCGTGATATACCTTGGGTCTATAACCTGCGTCTTCTGCGGAGAGAACAGGTGGGCGATGGCGCTCGCGCTCGCGAAGTTCGGCTCGTTCAATAGCCTGTACAAGGGATACAGCGCGCTGCACGACCAGGACGTCCCCACGCTATACTGGCTGCCCGCAACGTACAACAGTAGCCAGGTCAACCTCGGCTCGTTCTACAACAGCAGCCTTGTCAACCTGATAGTCATAGAGGACACGATGCCGATAAGCGGCGGGTTCAACCTGGAGCCGCTCAACTCGATGCAGAACCAGATCAACGCAACTGGCAACCTTGCTTACAAGGACGCCTTCGAGTACATACTTAAGATGGGCAACTTCCAGGGCACGCCTTACACGATCTGGGGGACATACCAGTACAGCGGGGCGAACGGAGAGATATTCGGGAACCTCAACGCCACGATAGGCTCGTCGCTGCCATTGACATACATGACGCACGACCAGGTGCTCAACCAGATAAGGAGCTTCAACACCTCGTTCTCATGGGGCGAGTACGCCGCTGCCGACCTGTACATAGCGCAGCTCTGCCCCTCGCTTAACAACACCCCCAGCGTCTGCAACCTGCCCGCGATAAAGGGCATACAGCAGAGGCTGAGCATAAGTTGAGTGGATGGCAGCGAAGAGGAAGGGATCCGCAAGGAAGCCGGCGCAGAGGAGGAGCGCAAAGCCTAAGGCGCAGCGGGTGTACAGCTCGCTGGAGGAGATACTCGCGCACAGGATAGTATCAAGGCAGGTCTCGTCCCGGGTTCACGAGGAGTCCGCGATCCTGGCATCGATACTGTCCAGCGCCAGCCCTTCGATGAGGAAGATCAGCTACAGGTCAGGCATAAGGGTGGGCAGGCTGGTCTACGCCATATCCAAGGGCCAATCCAAGCAGCACGCGTGGGAGTACCAGTACCTGGGCCGGCTTGTGGACTTCTTC
This sequence comes from Microcaldota archaeon, assembly GCA_028866905.1. GTDB lineage: Archaea > Micrarchaeota > Micrarchaeia > Micrarchaeales > Micrarchaeaceae > JAGWHI01. The sequence goes on along the minus strand of JAGWHI010000004.1, from coordinate 31,149 downwards.
AGGAACATAGGGTACCCAAACACCACATACAGCGTGCTTCCCAACATGCTCATAATAGACGTGAAGAGGTCCAGGGCGAACCTGGGCGCAAACCTTCACGTCTTCGAGGCCGGCATAATATCCGGCTTCCTTACGGCAGCGACGGGCCGGCAGGTTAACGCGGCTGAGGAGAGCTGTTGCTACAACGGATCCGATTCGTGCAGGTTCGTAACGTCTGGGGCGCAGCAGAAAGAATCTTCTGACGAGGGCGTTGTCATGAGCGGATTCGGTGCTCTGGTCGCCAAGAATGCGGTCAACGTTTCAGGCAGGCGGCGTGTCGCGCCCATAGCCGAGGAGTACCAGCAGCTCTCGCTTTCGCACCACATGCACAGGGAGGTGGTAAAATCGTCGTCATACCTGTCGCTGATAGCGGGCTCGCTCATCGGCGCAAACCTATTTAAGCATTACAGGGAAATCCCATTAAAGGGCAACGGAGAGGCGCTCGGCGCGGTCTCCAAGGCCATAGAGCTCATGGGGCTCGGCTCGCCCAAGCTCATGAAGACAGGCCCATACTGCATAAAGGTCGGGTTCTCCAGGTCGAACTCGAGGCGCGAGTTCGTGGAAATCGCAAACTCGCTGATAAGCGGTATGCTGAGCGAATACCCGAAGGCCTCCTTCACGTCGAAGGAGTCGATAGAGGACGGAAAATACCAGCTTGAATTCACAAAAGCATGATCGAATGGCTCTCGAGTTCCTAGACCACATAAGCCGAATCATACCTTCGATAAAGGGGCCAGGCGCGCCGCTCTCCCTCAGGGAGAAGATGATGTGGACCGGCGTGATAATCGTCGTCTACTTCCTCATGTACAACACCAAGGCCATAGGGCTCAACCCCGTGGCCGTCAGCGCTCCGATACAGCAGCTGATAAGCATACTCTTCGCCGCCAAGACCGGCAGCATAATAACTGTAGGAATAAGCCCCATAGTGCTGTCGAGCATACTGCTCCAGCTGATAAACGGCTCGGGCATAATAAAGCTCGACGTCAACGACCCCCAGCAGAAGGCCAGGTTCCAGACCCTACAGAAGAGCCTTGCCATAACGATAGCGCTTGTCGAGTCATCGATATTCGTTTCCACAGGCTACGTGCTCGCAGCGTCGCAGGCCATGGTCGTACCGGTCATACTCCAGCTGACGCTCGGCTCCATATTCATAATCTACCTCGACGAGATGATGTCCAAATACGGGGTAACATCGGGGCTAAACCTCTTCATAGCGAGCGGCGTCTCCTACTCGATAATAGCCGGAACGTTCGGCGTCCTCCTGCCCACCGCAATCCAGGCAGTGGCGAGCGGAGGCGCAACGGCGCTCTCCAACGCGGTCATAGCCTTCATACCGCTGTTCGTAGCCATAGCGGTCTTCGTGTTCAGCATCTACATCTACGAGATAAAAGTAGAGCTGCCGCTGGCGTTCGACCAGTTCCGCGGGGTCGGCGGCCGCCTGCCGTTGCCCCTGCTGTACGTGAGCGTGCTGCCTGTCATACTTGCCTCATCGCTGGAGTTCAGCCTCACTGTCTGGCTGCACTTCCTGTCGGGAGTGACCGGCCCGCTCCAGAGCCTGGCGAGATTCGTAGCGTACTACCCGCCGCAGAACCAGGGGCTCATAGGCGGTGGCCTAGCATACCTGATAGCCCCGCTCTCACCCCCTGCAACCACGTACACCACCGTGGGCGGATACTCGACTTACATAACAACGCTCATAACTGGCACATCGCAGCTCTACATGCCCTGGGGGGGCTTCGTGCTCGTCCCAGAATGGATACACATCATAATCTACACGCTGGTGCTGGTGGGCCTCTGCGTGATATTCGGGAGGTTCTGGATCGAGATGACCGGACAGAGCCCCAAGAACATATCCGAGCAGCTCGGGGACATGGGCTGGCAGATACCCGGCTTCAGGCGCGACCCCAGGATAGTGGAGAACGTGCTCAACAAGTACATACCCACTCTGACTATGGTGGGCAGCATATTCGTCGGCCTGCTGGCAGCGCTGGCCAACATAAGCGGTGCGATAGGCACAGGCATGGGGATACTCCTAACGGTAGGAATAATCTACATGCTCTACCAGCAGCTCAAGACGGACCAGCTATACGAGACGTACCCGCTGCTGTCCAAGATAACAAAATAAAAGGAAGAGAAAAAGATAGAAGAGCTAGAGCTCTCCTACCCTGCGCTTCTGTGCGCGCTTCAAGCGTTTCCTGCGCTTCTTCCTCCACTTCCAGCGCATCATTCCCTTCTTTTTCCATTTTCTGGGTATGCTTCCCAAATATAACACCTGCAAACTTACTTCATATTCGCCACATATTTATTTATATGTGTGCAATTATCCTTGCCGGTGCTTCCGATGCATAAGGGTATAGTCGCATACATAATCATAGTGATTGCGATATTGGTCGTCTGGTACCTGGCGACAGGGTTCGCGATACCATCCATACTGACTCACAAGACGACAGCCTCATCGACGACCACGATAAAGGGCGCCAACACGACAACTGTATCGCACAGCACAACTACCACTACGGTTTCGGCCAACCTCACTGCGCCGTACATAGGGACGTGCGACAAGCTGTTCTTCCAGAACGCCTCGCCCAACACCGGGATGTCGGTCACATGCACCTGGCCAAACTACACAACGCTAGGTCTCTGGATGGCCTTCGGCAACACCGGCAGCGGCCACATACTGATAAAGGGCGCAGACGGCAGGATATACGCCGACGAGCAGGCGCTGTCCAGCTGCGTCTCGTTCATAGGCAACTACACCCTGCCGCACCAGGTTTACACCGTTACATTCAGGACAGGCAACGGCGGAGGCACATGCGGATACGCGATAGCTAAGCTCAACTACTCAACCACGCCGCCGGCCACGACTTACGATTACGTCTACAACGGAAACTTCACAACAGGCACCTACGTGGGGTGGACCCTCACCAACCCGGGCTTCGGCACCGCGCCGATGAACATAAGCTACGCCGATGCTAACAAGTGCTACCTCGGCGCCCCATGGAGCGGCTACGGCGGCACGTTCTTCGCTACAACGTACACGTGCGGACTGTCGGTCGCGCCAGGAAACATCACATCTAGCGCGTTCAGCACATCGATGCCCTTCCTCAACTTCAAGATAATAAGCCCGCAGAGCCAGGGCCTCTACGTCGAGATACTGTACAACAACAGCCCCGCCATAATCGCCCACTACAACACCTTCAACGCCACGAGCGCAAACGCTGCAAGCACGTTCAGGAACGCCAGCATACCGCTGTCGCTGCTAGCCAACAAGCCGATAAGGATAAAGGTCGTGGCGAACCTGCTGCAGCAGCAGAACTACATAGCAGTGACGGGGTTCAACCTCGCCAGCACCCCCCACCAGGACAGGGGGATACTGGTAAGCCTAAACAACACCAACCTCCAGGGCTAGGCTAACCCCTGGTCCCCACAGGGAGAAGGTGGTGCGCTGTGGCTAGCTTCACGTAATCATAGTCAGCCTCCTCCACGTTGTGGCTCCACTCCGTCCCCCACCTGTAGCTCTTGACGAAAAGGAAGAGCGGGTCAGTCTTGCCGTCCCTTATCCTTACCACGGAGTCGCAGCTCTCGCCCTCGTAGTTCCTCCAGCACATGAGGTCTCCGCTTTCGATCACGTGCGTCCGCCCGAGGTAAGGGACCTTCCTGAGTTCGAACAGCCCGTCCTCCCACCAGTCCAGGAACTCGAAGCCGTCCCGCGACCGATGGTGTTTCTGTACGAATTCCGACAGGACATCGGAAATGCGCCTGTCGGCCATGATCCTCCTGTCTGTCATCCACTTCAGCTTTGACCAGTCCGCAACAACTCCGAATTCGAAAGAGCTTCCAGCCCTCTCCGCGTGCAGCAGCATGTACCTCCTCGGCCTCTCGAAATCTTCTTGCCTGAGGATGGACCTGTTGAATTCGTTGGGCCTGAGCTCCAGCTGTAGCAGGTAGAGCGCGCTCTCCTTCCTCGAGGCCAGGTCGCTGAACTGCGCCTTGTGCAGCAACGATTTCACATCCCACTCGTCTGTGAACTCCGTTTCCCTGGGGGCTGCGCCAGTCCCGCTCCACACGCTCTTGGGCTGCTTCACTATCTCTATCACGGGGAAGCCGCCCATCAGGCTGTACTCTATCTGGTAGTGCTTCTCGCACCTGGTCGTCTTGTGCTGCCGGAAGGTCGCCATGTATAATATCCGATGACCGAATACTATTTTAAGCTTCTGTCCATGCTCCCCTGTCTAACCCTTTTTATAATCTTATGCCGATATATAGACCGAACTCGGCGCAGGCGGGACCAATGGCTCTTAACGACTTCATGAAGGAATCAAAGATATTCGAGAAGAGGGAGTACCTCTCGCCCCACTACACGCCGCAGAAGCTCATCTACAGGGAGAAGGAGATAAACAGCATAGAGAAGGCGCTCGCGCCTTCGCTGAAGGGGGAGAGGGGGCGCAACCTGTTCATATACGGCAAGACCGGGACTGGCAAGACCTCGTGCGTCAAGTACGTCGTCAAGGAGATAGCCGAGATACCCAGCGCCAAGGCCAAGATATCGTACGTGAACTGCCGCATGTACAACTCGAGGTTCCGCGTCCTCAGCAAGATAGTGAGCGACCACATGCCTACGTACGCCAAGCGCGGATACGGCGCGATAGACCTCTACGAGAAGCTCACCAACTGGATAGAGGAGGACAACAAGATCCTCGTGGTGGTGCTAGACGAGATAGACGTCATAAAGGACCTTGACGACCTGGTGTACACGCTGACAAGGATAAACAGCGACATCAAGGCCGGCGGCGTCACAATAGTCGGCATATCCAACAGGGTGTCGTTCAAGGACGACCTCGACCCGAGGAGCCTGTCGTCGCTTTACGAGACGGAGCTTGTCTTCCCGCCTTACTACGCCACAGAGCTGTTCGCTATACTCAGGGACAGGGCGGCCCACGGTTTCAAGAAGAGCACATACGACGACGAGATACTCCACTTCATAGCCGCGACAGCGGCCAAGGAGGGCGGGGACGCGAGGTTCTCGCTCAAGGTGCTCTCCAAGGCGGCTGAGCTAAGCGAGGAGCGCGGATTTGACCACCTGACGATGAAGGAGGCGCAGGAGGCATCCCGCATGGCGGAGGACGACGTGGTTTACGACATGATATCCGTGCTGCCGGAGCACCAGAAGCTGGTGCTCTACGCGATCACGCTGCTCACCAACAGCGGCGGCACATACAAGAAGCTCACCGACGGCGTGGACACCTACCTATTCAGCGGTGAGGTTTACAACAGGTACAAGTCCCTCGCGGAGGGGCTGCACAAGGAGCCCAAGAGCGAGAGGTGGTACAGGAAGTACCTGTCGGAGCTCTACATGCAGGGGCTGATACTCACATACGAGTCGGGCAAGGGCATAAGGGGGCACACCAAGCTGATAAAGCTCATACACCCGCAGGACAAGACGAAGGAGGTGCTTGAGCGCGACATCTTCGGCGTCCAGCAGCACGGCGACAGGCCGAAGCCGGAGGTGCTCGACTGAACTTCTATGACGTCGTGCGCCCAACCTGCAGCTTCGAGACCGGTTTCGAAAAGAGGCTGGGCTTCGCGCGCATACTCTCGGCAGGGAAGGACTTTGCAGAGAGCGACATAGACCAGAAGCGCGGCGCAGTCGCGACACTCGCTATCGGGTCTGACGAATCCGGGCTGATAGAGGCTGTGAAGAGGGGGGCTAAGGCTGTAGTGATATCGGACCTGACCATAGGCAAGAAGCTGATAGAGACGATGAAGGCCAACGGCACTGTGCTCTGCCTGCCGATGTCGATGATAACCGAGACATACGGCGACAGGCGCGTCAGGAACACGTACAAGATGTCCAAGCTCTTCGCCTACGCCAAGAAGCAGGGGCTGGAGGTCAGCGTGGTGAGCATGGCCGCTTCGAAGGAGAGCATGTGCTCATACATGCAGCTGATACAGCTCGCGAGGCTGATCGGCGCAGAGGAGAGGTACGCCAGGTACAGCCTTAGCGAGGTAAACAGGATATTCGGTAGAGGATCATGAGGGAGAAGCAAAGGTACCTGCTTGTCGAGGCATCATCGGCTATAGGCACAACCGACCCGAAGGAGTTCGGCAGGTCGCTGTACCCTGAGCTGCGCAAGGCGATAGGCGAGCTCGTGTACCACAGGGTTAACCCCAAGGTGATAAGGGTGATGCCAGGCAGCAGGTTCGTGATAAAGTCGGCGCTCCAGGGGAATCCCGACCTTGTACTGGCGCTCGCCCTGACCAAGAGCCTAGCGGGCCAGAGGATCGGGTTCTACACGCTGAAGAGCTCCGGCACGATAAAAGCGCTTTTAAAGTTCGAGCACTAGGTTATTGCATGCTTAAGGTGTACAACACGCTGACAAGGTCGTACGAGGAGTTCGTGCCGATGAACGACGGGCGCGTCAAGATGTTCGTCTGCGGCCAGACCGTGTACGACGACGCGCACATAGGCCACGCCAAGACGTACATAGACTTCGACATAGTCGCCAGGTGGCTCAGGCACAAGGGGTACGACCTGACCTACCTGCAGAACATAACAGATGTCGACGACAAGATAATAGCAAGGGCCAAGGAGCGCGGCATGGATCCGGTCGAGCTCGCAAGGATGTACGAGAAGAGGTTCCTTGAGGACATGGATAGCCTGGGGGTGAGGAACTCCGTCAGCGACTACCCGAGGTCTCACGACTACATAGAGCCCGTGAGGGACCAGATACAGCTTCTGCTGAACAACGGCTACGCTTACATAAGGGACAACGACGTGTTCTACGACGTCTCTAAGTTCGCGGACTACACCAAGCTGTCGGGGATGAAGCTCGAGGACCTGGAGCGCCACAGGATAGAGCCGGACGAGAGGAAGAAGAACCCGTACGACTTCTCCCTCTGGAAGGGCGCGAAGGAAGGTGAACCGAGCTGGGAGATATCCCTCAGGTCTGGATGGAAGACCGTAAAGCTCAAGGGCAGGCCGGGCTGGCACATCGAGGACACCGCGATAACAGCCACTATATTCGGGCCGCAGTACGACCTGCACGGTGGCGCGCACGAGCTGATATTCCCCCACCAGACTAACGAGATCGCGCAGGCAGAGGCGGCGTTCGGCAAGAAGCCTTTCGTGAAGTACTGGCTCCACTCCGGCGTCCTCAACATAAAGGGGCAGAAGATGAGCAAGAGCCTCAAGAACTTCATAACCATAAGGAGCGTGCTCGAGAGGAACACCAGGGAAGCGATCCGCCTCATGGTCGCGAAGACGCACTACAGGAAGGAGCTCAACTTCACCGACGACACGATAAAGGAGGCGCAGAGGCACATGGACTACCTGTATTCGGCGCTCACGGTCTTCAACAACATGCCTGAGGGCAGCAACGAGGGGGTCGATTCGGAGGTCGCAAAGCTGACCAGGGAGTTCGAAGACGATTTCACGGCAGCCATGGACGACGATTTCAACACCTCGCTGGCGCTGTCGAAGCTAACGATAACAATCAACAGGCTGAAGGCGATAGCGGAGAGCGGCTCATCGATAAGCCGGCCGCAGAAGGACAGGGCCATAAGCACGATAGTGAAGATGGCGAATACCCTGGGCCTTCTCGAAGAGGAGACTTACAGGCAGAAGCTCCCAGACGAGGTCCGCAAGCTGATATCCCGCAGGGAGGCGCTGAGGTCCCAGAAGAACTTCGCGGAATCGGACACGATTAGGGATAGGCTGAAGTCAGAGTTCGGGATAGAGGTAGAGGACACAGAGTTCGGCACCGTATGGTACAGGAGATAGCTAGCCCTCCTTTCCGTCCTTCTTCTCTAGCAGGCGCCTGCCTATCTCCTCGCGGCTCTTGAGGTCCTTGTCTATCATATCGAGGTCCTCCTTCTTCATCACCCGCTCCAGTATGTACTTCGAATACTTCACGGATATCCCTGAGAGGTCCATCAGCATCGCCTGGAGGTCGCCTATCTTCAGCGTCATGTCCTTCGAAGGCTGGAGTATCTCCACCCCTGCCGGCGCGTAGTTGAAGGCGATGTTGACGAGCGGGAAAAAGCTGTCGAACAGCACGGTCACTGTGGCGCTTGTTATGTACATGTTCTCCTGCTTGAGCGGCTCCTCTATGGCGCCGTAGCAGTAGACAACGCCCTGCTCCTTCATGAGCCGCTCGTTGACCAGGTGCAGCAGCGTTGGCTGCAGCTTCTCCTTGTCGTCGCTCCTCATGTCGAAGTAGAGCCTCACGAGCACGCCGCCCGCCGCGACCTTCTCCCTTGTCAGTGCCTCAACGTCATTCTTTGCCATGAAATCCACTATCCCTTGATAAGCTTTATCGCGTCCTCTACGGCCAACGTGCGCTCGTCGCCGCTGACAAGGTCGCGGATCTTCACCTGCCCCAGCTTCTCCTCCTCGGGGCCCACGATCGCCGCGTACTTTATCCTGAGCGAGTTTGCGTAGGACAGCTGGTTGGAGATGTTCCTAGCCGCGGTATTTATGTCGGTCGGTATGCCCGCCTCCCTAAGCTTGTTGGCGACACCAAGAGCGTACCTGTAGTTCTGGTCCTTTATGTGCATCACGAACACCCTTGCGTATGTGTGCTCGGTCGACGACGAGAAATCCATGAGCGTGGCAACGGTATCGACCCCAATGGAGCAACCAACGCACGGCACGCTTCTCGCGGCGTACACCCCTATGAGGTTGTCATACCTCCCGCCTGCCGCAATGCTGTGGCTGTCGCCTTCCGGCATGAACTCGAAAACCATCGAAGTGTAGTAGTCCAGGCCGCGCATTATTGATAGGTCAATCACGATGTCGCCGTTTATGCGATACTCCTTGAGAAGCTCCAGCGTCCCCTTCAGCTCGGCAGACGATTTCGGGTCGGCAGCGGAGTTCTCTGCGTAGGAGATTATCTCATCGTTCGAGCCCTTTGTGCCCACGAGTTCCATCACCTGCTCGGCAATCTGCTCCTGCAGGCCGGCATCGACCAGCATCTTGAATACGTTGTCGCGGCCAATCTTGAGCAGCTTGTCGATTATGTGCTCGACCTTAGGCACAAGCGCATCCGGCACGCCTATCTTCCTGAATACGCTTTCGACAAGCCTCCTGTCGCTGATCCTGATGGAGTATTTCATGCCGACCTCGTCGAATATTATTGCTGTGGCGGCCAAGACCTCAGCGTTAGCGGCATCGGCGCGCCCTCCTATCACGTCCACGTCCGCCTGTATGAACTCCCTGTAGCGGAGCCTCTGCGGCTCGTCGTTCCTCCAAGCCTTGCCTATCGCATACCTCCGGAACGGCAGCGGCAGGTCGCTGTGCATGGCAAAGTACCTTGCAAGCGAGACGGTCTGGTCGTATCTAAGGCCCAGGTTCTCCCCGTCGAGCTTCATTATGAGCTCCCCCTCCTCTCCGATTCCCCCCTTAGCGCCCAGGACGGACATATGCTCGATCATCGGAGTGTCTATAGTAGTGAAGCCGAAGCGCCTGTAGACCTCCTCTATCTTGCCGATAAGCCCGTTGCGGAATATCGCCTCGTTCGGCAAGAGGTCGCGCACGCCCCTTGGGAAACCGATTTCTGACATTAGTACCAACCATATATTTGCCGAATAAAGTATTAAAATAGGCGGTTCGCATTTTTCGCACCATAACCGGACAATGCCAATCCGACCGCTTCCTCTGCTGTGTCCGCTCCAAGCAGCCTGATGCGTCTCGTACGGTCCAAATAATTGCCGACAAGCGCGTCGTACTGTCTGCTAAACCCTTTCATTACCACGCACCTCTTCCCGTTCCTATACGCCATACACATCTCTGCCATGGTGCCGGAGCCACCGGGAATCAATATCAGGGCATCGCAGGATAGCAGGCCTGCAGCGATAAAACTTCCAGCATCCTGGTCAGTAACTATCTCTATGTCCACGTATCTGTTGGAGGATCCGCGTGCCCTGCCTGGAATCCCAACAGTCATTCCGCCCGCAAGCTTCGCTCCCCTGGATGCATCCTCCATGACCCCTCCGCCGCCCCCGCTGAACAGGATCGCCCCATTCTCTGCAATCAGCCTACCTATCGCCTCTGCAATTTTTGCCACCCTTAGCCTCTTCGCCCGTTGCATAGGCATATTGCTCCTGTCTGGCCCTAGCACCCCGATCTGTGGGACAATTTTTTTCCTAATCATTTGAGCACCTCGTCGACTAATGAGCGTTTGCTGTAAGCCCTGGCCAGCGATTCCCGGTCTATGTCCTTTATTGCGCTTTTCAATGCGCCTATTTTTCCACTATCCGCATACTTCAGCAAATATTCCATCTTCTGGGCGTCATCCGTCCTCAACAGGGCGAATCTTAGCGACAGTATGGCAGGGAACCCCGAGGGCCCTCTCACAATCTGGCTAGTGTATGTGTCGTTTATCCCAACGATTGTGCTCCCGACACTGCTCCTGAAGATCCCCCTCAAGTCCCCGCTTGCCACGAGAGAGGCCGAGTCAAAGCCCGCAGGCCCGTCCACCATGGCGTTGTTAGTGAGGTATAGCCTGCACGCATTAATCGTGCCGCCGCTGGCTACGACGTCATCCAAAAGCACGAGCCTCTTTGCATACGCTCCGGATACGGTGCCGTTGTCCCCCGCCGCTATCTTGATCGACACTGTAGGCCGCTTCTGTCCTGGCATATAAACATAATCGCGTCTGACGTTCAGGCAGGCGATGGGCGGCTTAAACCATGAGCCCGAATCCACGATTAACCGGTATGTCACCATTCCCCCATTCCCAAGCAGCACGGCATCCACTCCCTCTGGGATCATGCGCCCAAGCTCCCTTGCAAGGTCCACGGCGTCGAATACCGTGGGCCGTCCCCTCAACGCGCCGATTATATCGCTGACCTTACTCCTGTCAGCTCCAAATGCCGTCACATCGTCCAAGACAAACAGCTGGCCCGTCTTCGGTTCCCGCCCTGTGAAATAGCTCGCCCATGATATCACCTACATACGCATTATGCTGAATATGGCCCTACCCATCTCCGTAAGCCGAGGCGCGCCTCCGCGGCAATCTATCACTCCGATGTCCATGAGAATCCTGGCATTGAGCTTTAGGGTGGAAAGCGGGACGCCAGAACTTCCCGATATCTTTTCCAACTGCCTGGTAATATTGCTGTAGCCGTCAAGGCTGCATAGGATAAGGATCTGGTTCCTGTTCAGGGCTCTGGCTAGTATTGGCTTTATGCGCCGCATCTGTTCCTCGTACAAGCGCCGCCCCGTGCCGGAACGGCATGTTCGTGTTGGACTGCCATCACTCTCACGCTGTTAGGAAGAGATGCGCCCTGCAAGATATATATTCGTTTTGGACAGGTTTTCCTGCCCTAAGGATCACAGGTTCTTGTCTATCCAGCCCTTGAGCGTCTCCTTGGGCACTGCGCCCACGTTGATCGCCTTTACCTTGCCGCCCACAATCAGCAGGGTTGTGGGTATGCTCATCACGTTGTACTTAACGGCGAGCTTCTCGTTGTCGTCAACGTTGACCTTTACGAACTTCACCTTGCCGTCGTATCCCTTTGCGACCTCGTCGACTATTGGGGAATAGACCCTGCACGGCCCGCACCACTCCGCCCACAGGTCTATGACTACCGGCACCTTTGAGCCAAGCACCTCCTTCTCGAAATCAGCCTCATTCACGTCAGTAACGGTCATTTTTCGCACCATCTGCCGCTCGTTTCCGCATTATAAAAGCAGCGGTATAACTATGGCGACAAAGGTATAAAAAGGATTGAGGGGAAAATTTATACGGATGGACATCAGGGAAGCTGGCAAGGATGTGATAGTGGTTCTAGGCAGGGAGCTGAACCGGGACTGGAGCCTGCCGGACGACTCGAAGAGGTGCGTGGAGAAGCTGGCCGAGCTCTACAAGGCGAACCCTCAGGCGCTGGTCATACTGTCGGGCTACAAGTCGTTCAAGATAATGGGCATCCCGGAAAGGACCGAGGCGCAGGCGATGAAGGAGTACGCCATATCCCTTGGCATACCTGGCGACAGGATACTCAAGGAGGAGAGGTCCATGGACACCACGGGCAACGCCTATTTTGTCGACGACATGATTTCCGGAATGAGGAACATCGGCGAGCTCACGGTCGTGTCTATAGACTACCATACGGAGCGCACGAGGTTCATATTCAACAAGATGTTCCGCGGAAGGGTGCCGCTGCACTTCAAGAAAGCGGTGTCGGGGCTCCCCGAGGAGGAGATGAGGAGGATGCACAGGAGCGAGCAGGAGACCCTCGAGCTGCTGGAGCTCCTCTTTACCGGCACAAGGGATGGCGACAGGATACGCATGAGGCACATGATAGAGCTCACGCACCCGCTGTACGCCAAGGATCTCGAAACTGTGCCAAACATAGTCTGGAGCGCCACCAGGATGAAGGGCTACCCCAAGGAGTTTTTCGTTTCGCTCAGGGAGGCGAACCTTGAAAAGACAAAACGAAAGGCATAAGTATCTCAGCAAAGTGATGCTTGGCTAAGGTGGTGGTGTGAAGCATAAGAGCGCCCAAAAGGCGGAAGATCACAAGAACGAGCTCATAGCTAGGGCACTGGAGATAGGCGCCATAAAGCTCGGCGAATTCGACCTCAAAAGCAAACGCAAGTCACCGTGGTTTTTCAACTCCGGAGCATTCACCCTGGGGAAGGACCAGTCGCTGCTTGCAAAGACCTATGCCCAAGCCATAGTCGAGGGGCTCGGCGACATACTCAACGACCCGGAGAAGCTCAAACGCATCAAGATATTCGGGCCGCCGCAGAAGGGGATAACCTTGGCGTCCTCAGTAGCTCAGTCTCTTGCAGAGATGGGTGCCGACGTCCCATCCTTCCACACAAGGCCCGTCGAGAAGAAGTACGGCGAGGCAACCGGCCTCGGAACGAGCAAGGAGGAGCTGGCCAAGCAAAAAGTGGTCGGCGCAGTCCCGCAGAAGGGGGACATAATAATCATAGTCGATGACGTTATAACCACGGGAGGCACAAAGGTAGCAGCGATAGAAGAGCTCAAGGAGCTTGCCGACGACCTTTCCTTCCCAGCAATAGTGGTTGCGGTGAACAGGCAGGAGGTCGGGATAGACGGATCCGACCCGATAGAATCCCTATCCAAATCCACGGGCGCCAAAGTAATCAGCGCTGTAAAGGCCATAGACGTCCAGAAATACCTGAAGGAGGAATCGGATTCCCCAAGCCTATCCGATTCCGCTGACCGCATCAGCACATATCTAAGGGTCTACGGCACTGAAGAGGTAAGGAAGGAACTGGGCAGGGTTAACCAGAAAAACATATTCGGTGCTGACCGCGGCATAGTAATCGCCGCAGATGTCCGCACTCTCGAAGAGTTCGAAAAACTTGTAAAGCTTACCCATAAAATCGAAGGGATAGTCGGATACAAGATAGGCTTCGAACTAGGCCTCGGCTTTGGCCTAGGGCAGGTTATGAACATAGCCAGGAGCTATACAAACAAACCTATAATCTATGACCATCAGAAAGCCGGTACGGACATTCCGGACACCGGAAAGGCTTTCGCCGAAGTGGCCAAAAGCGCGGGCATAGACTCTGTGATATTCTTCCCGCAGGCCGGTTCAGAAACCGAGCGCGCATGGATATACTGGGCCCTGGTAAACGGCCTTGATGTGATGGTCGGGGGCATAATGACGCACCCCGCATACCTTGAAAGCGAGGGAGGATTCATATCGGGCGAGGGAGCGCTCAGGATATACCAGATAGCGCTGAACATAGGCATAGAGAAGCTTATCGTCCCATCGACAAAGCCGGACGAGATAAAACGCATACGCGAAATAGCGGAGGACTGCGGCTTCGCAACCAGGTTCCTGTCGCCGGGCCTGGGCAAGCAGGGAGGCGACATAGGCAAGATAACCGAACTTCTTGGGGAGAGCTGGTATCCGATAGTTGGAAGAGAGATAACGCAAAGCGGGGACATAGAGGCCGCAGCCAGGCAACAGGTGGCAAAGCTGATAAGGCCCGTGGCATCTGCGTAGCCTTTTTATTACTTCAACGAGCATCATTACCAGTGATGACTCCGCGCTCTGAGCACACGCTATGATGACGATCTTGAGTGCTGACTATGCAACAGAAGCCAAATAGGATATCCAAGGCCGCGATAAAGACGATAGCCAGCGGCACAGGAATAAGGCTGACGGACAAGGCCGCCAACGCGATAGCAAGGATACTGGAGAAGCGCGCAAAGCGCATCGCGAAGTACGCTGTCACAAACGCGAAGAGGTCCGGAAGGAAGGCCGTGTCGGAAATCGACATAAACAAGTTCCGCCTTGAGTTCGGGGATTAGATGGAAGAGGGGACCGCTTACCTTTCCACTTCCGTGGATGGGAAGCGCAGGCTCACCCACAAGGACAGCACATACCTATGGGAGCCCGCGGGCTCCGGGATCCTCGAGACGAGGTTCAACAAGAATGGGCACATAACGGACCAGAACCTCTTCAAGAAGGGGATGTTCGACTTCGAGCGAAGGCTTTCGGAGGTGGCCACGGAAATCGGCGCGGTGAAGTTCGAGGAGGCCCCGTTTTCGGACGTGGAGATAGACAAGCGGTGCCCGAAATGCTCTGCAACGGCGCTGAAGCGGTACTACGAGCAGAATAGGAATTCGTCCGACCTCCCGATAATGCCGATCTACATCTGCGCATCGTGCGGCACAAAGAGCTATTTCCTTACCGACGCGTACCTAGAGCGGCTGGTGAATTCGAACAGGCAGCTCTTCAGCCAGCAGGAGGCTGCGGAGCTGGAGAAGGATGCAGAGCGCTTTATGAAGGAGCTCAAGGGCTACATAATAAGAATATATGCTTCCAAGAGGATTATCGAAATCAGATAGGTGAACCCCATGGCAATACTTCTATCAGAGCTTTACGGCAAGGAGATCATAAGCAACAGCGGCAAGCGCATAGGCGTTGTCGAGGATGTTATAGTCGACTTCGAGGAGGGAAAGGTTGCCAACCTATTGCTAGTCAAGAGCGACCAGCTGGTCAGGAGCCAGAACACAAGGCAGGCCCTCGCCAAGAACAGCGTCAGGTACGACAAGGTAAAGAGCGTTGCAGAGACGATAATAGTCGGAGCGCTCTGATATCTAATCCCTGCTTCTACGGCCTGCGCTAACGCAAGCGCAGATCAACAAAATAAAAGGAATAGCCTAATCGGTAGAGACTTCCCTTGCGAGGTTCGGCCTTGCCTTCTTGAGCGCCCTGTACCCGCACGCCGGGCATCTCACGAATCCGCCGTCCATGGCCTTGACCTTCTTTCCGCAGTGCATGCATACGTATGGCATAGTATCACTTCTCCTTCCTAGTCTTCAGCCACTTCACGAAGTCGTTGTGGAGCGCCGACGCGCTTGTGTCGATGACGCGCACCTTGAGCTTAGGGCTGAACGCCTCGTCGTTGAGCTCCATGACCTCCTCGTAGCTCTTCTTCTCGGTGTAATGGACCTCCATCCAGTGTATCACGCCCTTGAGGTAGTCCTCCGTGAGGTCGTCGTTCATCGGGACGGATGCGAAGCTGAATAGTATTCCGTTGCACCAGTATAGCGGCATGACCCCGGCGGGCGTAAGCCTGCTCCTTATGAGGTCGTCCACGTCTATCCTGACCGTCTCGTGTATCACCAGCTCGCTGATGGGGGCGTACGTTATCTTTACCATGATTTCATCTCTTGGCGAGCCCTGTTATGAGCTGCTTCGCGATCTCCCCTGCTGGGGTGGTCATAGTGTACGCGCCTCCAGCATACGTGGCCCCGCAGTTCTTGCAGACCCAGATGCTCGTGCCCCTCCTCCTTACGGCTACCTTTCCGCAGGCGTCGCACTTGTAGGCAGAGCTCTTCTGCTGCCTTACGGCCGCCTGCCTCTTCCTTATGCTCGCCCCGTATCTTATGCTAGCATTAGCCATGTTATCACTTTGACGCTTTCGTTATATATTCCTTTAGGTTCGTGTGCGCCTCGAAGCTCCTGTCGACGAGGTCGGACACCTCCTGGACCGAGAAGCCGCCGGACAGGCCCTTCTGCATCGCCCTTATCAGCTCGCCGTCTGTCTGTATTGTCAGCCGCCCGTCCACAGCGGCCTCCTCCTCCGCGCTAGTGTCAAGGAACGCCCTGCCGTTTATCTTGCCGAACGTAGTTGACGTTACTATATTGTCTATCTTCAGCCTCTTCGACCTGTCCTCGCGCACCGCCTTGCCGTCCTCGTACTTCGGCACGCGGCAGGTGTTGAGCGCTGCCATTGCGGCGAGCCCGGCAGCGTCTATAAGGTTGCCGCTGTAGTTAAGGACGTAGAGGTCTATCCATACGCTCCACACCTTGCCCTCCTCTATGAACAGGCTCTCCAGGTCGATGCATTCAGCGGCGCGTATGCCCCTGTCCACCACCCTGGCTAGCTCTATTGCCGTCGGGCTTGGCGGCCCGGCCTCGTAGTCCGGCGACGCCATCGGCAGCAGTTCCGCCGACACCGACAGGTTCCCCCTGTCTGGGGTATCGGACATCGGCTCGCCCAAATCGACCTTGACCCCTGCGAGCACCTGGGTGCCGCCCATGTCGACCTCTGCGGATCCCTCGGCGTTGTCGATTATCCCGGCCGCTATGCTGATGGGCCTGAAATCGAAATCGCCCCTAGCGTCTACCCTCTTGCCCTGCGCGGCAAGCTGCCTTATGTGTTCTGCCATCACCAAATCTATTGCGCTCATTTCAAACACCATTCTCGCCGGAATCGGCGTACATCTCCTTAAGCGCGTGCCTCTGCGCCTCTGTTATCTTCTTCCCTGACTCGACGACCATGTTTATGCCCTTCATCAGGTCGTCCTTTGTCAGGCCGCCGTCCATCTGGAGTAGGAGTATCTCGTTGTTCCTCGGCGATACCGCTAGCGGCATGTCCGAGTCGGAGTAGTTGTCCTCTATCATGTTGAGGTCAAGGACCATCTTGTCCTTTATCCTCCCGGCCGACACGGCGAACGGGAGGTCCTTCATTGGTATGCCGGCAGCTGCCAAAGCCACCGACGCTGCGGTTATGCCTGCAGCCCTTGTGCCTCCGTCGCCCTGCAGTATCTCTATGAATATCGCTATCTCGCTGCCAGGGAACTCCTGTGTGAGCACCACGTTCTCGAAGACCTCCTTTATCACCTTGGATATCTCGGTAGCGCGCCTGTTCGGCCCGCTCCTCCCGTGCTCCGACAGCGAAGAGAAGGGCGCCATCGCGTACCTGCACTTTATCACCGCCTTTGCCGGGTCTGACGAGTGCTTCGGCATCGCCTCCCTGGGGCCGTAGACTGCCGCAATTATGCGGTTGTTCCCCCATTCGAGGTAAGCCGACCCGTCAGCGTTCTTCACTATGCCAGCCTTTATCCTGAACTTCCTCAGCTCGCCGAACTCCCTGCCGTCGGTCCGCTTGCCGTGTATTATCAATTCCGGTTTGTTAAGAGACGATCCTCCCATGCTATTCACTATTTTTTTCCAACATCTGCTTTATCCGTTCGGTGAGCCCAGGTATGTGGGCCTCATCCTCTATCTTCTTTATCGCCATCTTCGCCTTGAGCACGCCGCGCTCGTCGCCGCGTATCCATATTATGCCGTTCTTGCCCACGACTATCTGCGTGCCAGTCATCTCGCTTATCTGCCTGACCATGGTGTCCTCCTTGCCGATTATCCTGGGCACCTTGGATGGGGCCGCCTCGACTATGGTCCCGCCGTGCAGGCTCTTCGGGTACGCCAGTATCACCGTGCGCCTGTTCTCGACGTCCTTCACCTTCGCCTCGATGAGCTCGCCTGGCGACAGCGGGTGGCTCTCGTACTTGCCGCTCACCAGTATGCTGCGCTCGAAGTAGTTCAGCTCGATGTCGTACACAGAGCTCCTCTGGCCTGTCACTATCCCGACGACTATGTCGCCGACGTGCGGCCTCCAGACCCCTTCAAGCGGCACCAGCGTGCCCTTCCTGCTGTCCTTTAGCGCTATCCTGACGGCGTACGTCTTGCCGTCCTCCACATTCGTGTTCTGCGACCTCATCGGCTGGTCGCTTACAATCTCTCCTGGAACGACTATCTCCATTATATCTCACTTGTCAATGTTAGCTATCGCCTTACCCTGCGTGGCGTTGTTTATCTTCTCGAAGAACTCGGTCTGCATGCCTGCGGGGAACTCCACCGAGGCCTTGAGGCTGCCGTCCGGCATCCACTCCTCGTGCCTTATTCCGCCGAACTGCTTGAGCACCCCGTAGCACCTGTTCGTGTATTCGGGCGGTATGATCACCGTTATCTTAACCGTGGTGAACTTTATCGGCACCAGCGCGCTTATCTTTGACACGACAGTGTTTACCTGCTCGTTCGCGTTCTTGAATGGGTCTATCGAGACCTTGGCCTGCGCCATGGCGTTCTCGATCCTCATCGGCGGGTTCGGGGCGTTGGTTCGCGGGTCTATAGAGTTCTTGGATATTATAGCCACGATCTGCTTCCTCTTATCCTCCGTGAGCTTGTTCCTCTGCTCCGTCGTTATCGGCACATCGCCGTTCTTCAGTATAATCTCGGCGACCTTCGCAATGTCTGTCGTACCGAACACCTTCATTATCTTGTCCTCCTTCTGGCGCTCCCCCTTCCTCGCGTCCTTGAACACCTCCTCAGCCTCAAGCACCGAGAGCGGGTCGCTCCTCTTGCCCGTTATGAACTCGTACGCCAGGTCGGCGTTTATGAATATCTCGAACTCGTCGCCGTTCTTCGAATACTTTGCGACTACCAGCTTGTTAGACGACAATCCTATCACATGCCTTCAAGACAGGACAAAAGGAGGGTCATATGTATGACGCGATCTTGTCTGAGGCGAGCATGACGTACCCCTTCTCCCTCTGTATTATCGATATGTCGACAATGTCGGGGTTCAGCTTCCTCTCGTTGACCTTTGTGATGACGCGCACGCCTAGCGCTATGGCGTCATCAACGCTCATTTCGTCCTTGTAATCCTTTATGAGTATATCGTCCGCGGTCTTCTTTCCCGCGCCTATCGCGTCAGCCTTGTATCCCAGGAACGCGGCACCGGGCTCCACCTCGAAGAGGCGGGGCTTCTTGTCGATCCCTCCTATGAGGAGCGATATCGCGTACGGCCTTATGCCTCCGTACTGGGTTGCCATCTGCATCTCCTCGGCAATCTCACGGGACACGGTCTCGACCGATTCCGTCTCGTCGTACACCATCCTGTGGGTCTGGGTCTTGCCCCTCATTATGTTGACCACGTGCAGGCCGTCTGCGGCGAGGCCGCTGTAGGTCGCGCCTATGTACGAGTCGATCCTGAATATCTTCTGCATGGTGCCAGGTATGGCGAGCGGCTCTGTGATCGGCTTGTGCGCGACGAGCACCACTGCGTCCTTGGCCACCAGCCCTACGGATGTGGCGCCCTTCCTGACTGCCTCCTTAGCGTAATCTACCTGGTAAAGCCTCCCGTCGGGGCTGAACATCACTCCCCTGTCGTAAGCCTGCACATTCGGATACATACGTTTTCACCAATAAGCGATTAGATGACAAATAGGAATCGCACTAACTAGATAGATATTGCCCATTAACCTTTATAAACCCTTTCCTTGCCCAAAAGGAGCGCGCGCAAAAACAATTTATATCTATCCGAGGCATCCCTATTCTAATGGCCATCTCCTCTTCCATGCAGACAAGAAACGCAGAGATGCTAAGGAGGGAATTGAGCGCTAAGACAGACAAGGAGCTCTCCGGGGTGGTGAAGGAGAGGCGAGACTACCTTTCCGATTATAGCGTTCACAACATAGTAAGATCCCTAAGGGGCGCGTTCGAGCTCGAACCCGGTGTCTTCCTGAAAGTCTCGAATCCTAATATACCAAAGGAGGAGCTTGCGGACCAGCTTAACGGACAATACAAGTCCGTGGGATATATGAGGTATGCCCTTAGGGTGGTGGGCATAATCCCTGAGAACGAGAGCGCATACTACCGCAAGGCGGTTGTGGAGTCGATAAAGGATAGCTACAAGGCGGCACGCGAAATAGGCATAGAGGCAGGGATGCCGGTATCCTCCGTGTACAGGATCCTCGGCAAGCTTAGGAGTTCAAAAGTGCTTGCGATTGGTGGCAGGATAAACCCCGAAGGGAAAAGGGAGAAGCTATACAGGATAAAATCCGGCGATGTCTATCAAAAGCTGGTAAGCGAGGAGTCTTTGGCGGCCCATTACAGGAAATTGATAGCCGAATCGATACGTGCGCGGTACAGGTCAGTTACGGATATCAGCAAGGAGACCGGAATACCTCACTCGACAACAGCAAGGACACTGAAGGCGATGGGGGAGTCCAGGGAAGTAGTAATTTCCGGTGAGATTACGATGTATGGCGCAAGGCAGCGCCTATACAGGCTAAGGCTTCCTGAAGTCTAAAGAACCAAAATAGTTAGCCCCTGTGCCCCTTTTTGCGCGCAGCCCTATGATCGTGCTGCACAGGTGCCGCTTCTGCCTGCTGGGGCTGGCTCTCCTCCTTGTACATCATCCCTATTATCCCGCCGATCAGGGGTATGATCGCGAGGAGCGTTCCGCCGAAGAGTAGCGCTATTACCGAAACGACAAGTATGACTGTGAACCATTTCCTTATCCTGCTCTTCGTCCTGTTCATCACTATGGCCGCAACTGCTATGACTATGCCTGCAACAGCGCTTATCGCGAAGTTGGCCTCGAATATCGGGGCCTCGCTCTTCAGCTGGGCTATCTGGTTAGCGATTGTGGAATTGGTGGTCGCGTTAAGAGCTGCGCTGAACCCTCCGCCCGCAAGGTACAGCACCGATGCCAGCCCGAGCGCGCTTATCACTACCAACGCAATCGCTCCAATCAGCGACACCCAGAAGCCGTACTTGTAAGCGGTTTGGTTTTCCATACGAATCAGATCTTGCCGATCTCCTTCAGCTTGTTAATGTCGAACATGCTGTAGCGCCAGACTATGTCCCCGCGCTCGTCGCTCTGGACCACCCACGGCCTCACTATGACGACGTCGTTCTCCTTTATCCAGAACGCCCTCCTCAATCGACCTGGTATGGTGCAGACGCGCTCCTTCCCATCTGTGCACTTGACTACGAATCTTGTCGCACCCGATATCCTGGCCACCGTGCCGATGACCTCGCCCTCCTGCGGCATCTTCAGCCTGTACTCCACAGGCGCGCCGCGGCGTTCGTCATGGGTCTTGTTGAATTTTCCTATCAAAACACCTAGTAGTTCTTGACCCCGTACCTCGCGCCGCACGCCTCGCACACTATCTGCAGCATGCCGCGCCCGGCGCTCTCGAAGTGGGTGTCAGGCTTGTGGCACTCCTTGCATATGATGTAGATCTCGAAGAACCTCTGGACGCGCTTGTTTATGTCGTCCGCAGAGAACTTTCCGCTTATGACGAGGCGCTGCTCCTGGGCGTTGACGGGCACCGAAAGCTCCTTGCTCAGGTACCTGGATATCTCAGTGGGCTTTCGCCTCGCCCGGTCGGCTATCTCCTTAATGTTCTTTACTATCGTCTCGTTGCCTTGGATGAAAGAGTCGGCCTTCGGTATGATGAAGTCCACGGTCTCAGCAGCGAGCTTCGGCATCTTTGAGAAGGCGCGGTCGAGCAGCCTATTGTATTCACTGTCCGTCAATATTTGCACCTTAGAGGTAGGCGCGCCAAAATATTTAATAGGGTCGGTTTCCCGCCTCGGCAAAGGCATATAAATTAGGAACACCATTATCTATCCGGCAGATAGGCGGGAAGCTAAGGGTTTCCCATCCGCAAATCCCTTTTGGCGGGCCAATGCCTGTCTAGTGCCGCAGCGTCCCGTTGGGCCTGCATCGAAGTGTTGACGTCTTGCCCTAAGTGGTAACCATATGTGTAAACCAGGCCAGGCCGGAAGGAGCAACCTTAAGCATATAGGCGGTAACCGCCGTGCAAATAAGTTATGCTCTTAGGATACAGGACCGAGCGGAGATGCAGCAAACCCCTCAGGAATCTGCGTTGCGGGGCAGGCTTCTGCCACAAATTATTAAATGATGAGCGGCAAATCTTCCTGTTAATGCCGGGATCGCCTAGTGGTAGGGCGGCAGCCTGCTAAGCTGTTTAGCTAGAAATGGCTTCCGCGGGTTCGAATCCCGCTCCCGGCGATTATGGTTTTCGTATGGACAAGGACCTCGATAGGATTCTCAGGTTCATGGTTGAGATAGGCAAGCTCAAGTCAGTAAAGCGTACGGGGTGGGTCGAAAACAAGATTTCTGATCCCGAGCACGTAGCAGACCACTCTTTTAGCACCGCTGTCATGTCGTACATAATGGCGAAAAGATTTGGTTTGGATGCCGGCAAATGCGTTGCAATGGCGCTTATCCACGACATAAACGAGGTAATAACGGGGGATATTGCAACTAAAGAAAATGAAAAGGACCAGAGGATCAGCACCGCTGCAAAACACAAGATAGAATCGACTAACATGAGGAAGATGCTATCATACCTTCCTAAGCCCCAAAGGGGTGAATGGTCAATGCTCTGGGTCGAACTGACGGAACAGAAAACACCAGAGGCAAAGCTTGTGAAGCAGATTGACTCCCTTGACTACATAATACAGCTGGTTCATTACTCTAAGAAATTCAAAAACAAAGGGGAAATCGCAAGCTTCTTCAACACTGCAAAAAAGAGGATAAGCGACAGGGATTTGCTGTCCATTTATGAAAAGGTCGGCGCCAGGGTCAAGCCCTATACTGCCGTATCCCGTGGCCGTCATGCCTAATTTATAATTGTGGCGCCAATACTCTTCTGTGGTCGGATGAGAAACGAAGAGAAGATGTCGCAGCTAAGGGAGATGCACGAATACCTCCTGAAGAGGATATCAGCGCAGAATCCTTCCAGCCTGCCGAAGAACATAGACATGAAGAAGCTGGAGAAGGCGTACGAGTCGCTCAAGGGCTACGTCTTCGTGCTCAAGAAGGAATGAAAATTTAGCCAACGTATAAATATCTTCGGCATGAGTATATCCTGCGGTGGCGAAATGCAAAGGGCACCGCAGCAAGGGCTTAGGTTCCGAAAGGACGCCTCGCCCGATCTCCTATCCTCTCTCGATTTCTCCAACAAGAACGATTTGATAAGGCTCAGGGAAACTGTGAGCGCCTCTAAGGAACTGCCAGCCCAGATAGTCATCCCACTGATAAAGAAATTAGGCACGGAGGCCGGAGTGCCCATTGAGGGCATAAGGCATCTCACAGACAGCCAGGTATCCGGGAACTCTGCGGCGGATTACCGCACCGTAATGCTCAACAGCGCGCTCAACTCTTTCATAAACACCGCGATAAACAACGCGGTGAACAAGGAGATAAATTCCGAGATATTCGGGCTTGCCGTGGCCGTCCGCCAGGGCCGCGACACCAAGGAGGTGCTTTACAACTCCATAGAGCACGGGAACATTCCCAAGGCTGCGAAGATGGCATACCTGCTTAGGAGGGAAACGGCGGAGAACGCGGTCACAATCCTTGGAGAAGCACTTACCGATGTTACCGCTTTCGCGTTAAGCAACATCAACGACGATTCCGCTGAAAAGAATGCTCTTGCGGAGCGCCAATCCAGCATAGCAAAGCTGCTGCTCGGGGAACTCCACGAGATGTCAAAAATGGTCGAGTGGAAGAGAAAGGACAGTTAGTCAGTACCAGCCCCTCGCCTTCATCGCCTTTGCCACCCTGTCCACAGCGATGATGTACGCCGCTGTTCTGGGGGTTATCTTCTTGCCCTTGCCTGTGTAGTCCTTCCTTGTCTGCACCGTGTCCTTGAAGGACTTAGTTATTATTTCGTCCAGCTTGGCGTAGAACTCCGGCGTCTTCCAGTAGGTCTGCGTCAGGTTCTGCGCCCATTCGAAGTACGAGCCTATAACTCCACCGCTGTTGACAAGGAAGTCCGGCATGTCGAGCACTCCATTCTCATGAAGTATTTGGTCTGCCTCGGGTGTAACCGGTCCGTTAGCGAGTTCGAGGAGCAGCTTCGCCTCCACCTTGCCTGCATTGTCCTTTCTCACCTGGTTTTCTATCGCTGCAGGTATAAGTATGTCAACGTCCAGGGCCAGGAGCTGTTCGTTGGTTATCTTCTTTGCATTCTTGCCCCTGTATGCGTCTACGCTGCCGGTCCTTTTCCTAGCATCCTCTAGCTTCTCTATGTCTAGCCCGTCTGGATCGTAGATTCCCCCTTTGGAGTCGCTTATGGCGACCACCTTGGAGCCGAACATCTTCTTCGACAGCGTGTAGGCGTACATGCCGGCGTTGCCGAACCCCTGCACCGCAATCTTCGCCTTCTTGAGGTCTATCTTCAGGAGCTTCGCCGCCTCGCGCATCACGAACATCGCACCCATGGCTGTGGAATCCGTTCGCCCCTCGGAGCCCCATACCTCCACAGGCTTGCCGGTTATCACCCCGAACTGGTTGTGCCTGATTATGTTCGCGTACTCGTCCATCATCCACGCCATTATCTGCGGCGTGGTGTACACGTCGGGCGCGGGTATGTCCCTGTCGTCGCCGATGTATGTGCCTATCGCCCTGATGTACGCCCTGGAGAGCGACTCGAGCTCTGTGTCGTCCATCTTCTTCGGGTCGCAGATTATGCCGCCCTTTCCTCCTCCGAAGGGTATGTTCGCGAGAGAGCACTTCCACGTCATCCAAGCCGCCAGGGCCTTGACAGTGTCCAAGCTCTCCGCGGGGTGGTACCTTATCCCTCCCTTCGTCGGGCCCCTGGCGTCGTTGTACTGCACCCTGAAGCCTGTGAATGTCTGTACCTTGCCGCCCCTCATCCTGACCGGCATGTTCACGACCAGCGTGCGCCTGGGCTCCCTGAGTATCTGGTGCGCAGCCTTGTCGAGATTCATCACCTGCGCCGCCCTGTCCAACTGCTCCTGCGCTATCTTGAAAGGATTCAGCTCCTCAACCATCTTAACACCTAGAGGAATAGGCATACAGCAATTATTAAATGTTTTTAGAACAGAGTATTTATGCGCGTCCTTTTTTAGCGGATAAATGCGACGGATTCGATTCTATGAGCGATGAAACAATCGTAATGCCAGGGGACAGCCTGTCCACCGAAGAGGAGAACATGCCGGCCGTTAACTCCTTCGCAGATAACGGACACATCTACGCGTCTGCGGTCGGCAGGGTGCAGAGGAGCGACGGCCAGATAGGCGTGCAGTCTACAAGCTCTGTCAGGAGGATAGCGAAGAACATGATGGTTGTCGGCGTAGTGACCGACTACCTCAGGGCCGTAGCATTCCTCAAGCTCGACAACATGGTGATAAACGGCGTAAGGTTCGTGGCGCCCAAGGACGGCAAGATACTCCTCGAGGACGACCGCCACGGCCCGAGGCCTGGCCCGGGCCACCAGGAGGAGAGGAAGAGCCAGCCGATGAAGCCAGGCGACGTGATCCTGGCCAGGGTCCTTTTCGACGACCCCGACATCTACACTCTCGGCATAAGGGAGCCGGACACCGGGGTCATACACGCCAACTGCGAGCTGTGCGGCTCGTCGCTCAAGAGGAGCGACCACTCGCTGGTCTGCCCCTCGTGCGAGCACAGAGAGCACAGGAAGCTGAGCGCGCTCTTCGGCGATGTCGACGGGGTGCAGCGCATACTCAGGGAGCCGCCTGCGAGGTCGGAGCACAGGCCGAGACCGGAGTACCACAGGATGGGCCACGGCCCAAGGCACGACCGAGGCCCAGGCCCAAGGATGGGGCATGGTCCTGGCCATGGGCACAGGCCGCACAGCGAATAACGATTAGTGATATTATGGCAACAGAAATGAACATCATAAAGGACGAGCCCAAGGAGCTCAGGATAGAGTTCCAGTCGGGCGACCTTACGGTGCCTGACCTGATAGCCAACGAGCTGCTAAAGAACGACGACGTCGAGTTCGCTGGCGTGACAAAGGACCACCCGGAGGTGGGCAAGCCAGTGCTGGTGCTGAAGACCGGCAAGAAGAAGGCCGCGGACGTGCTTTCTAAGACCCTTGAGGACCTGACCGAGAAGTTCACAAAGCTTGAGGGAGAGCTATCAAAGAAGAAGTGAGGCAGCTGAAGCAGGGGGCCAGGATCCTTTCCATAGCGACCGGCCCTATAAACGGGAAGCGCGCCCTCCTCCTCGGAGTTGTGTCACAATCCGCAAGGGTCGAGGGGATACTCTCGTCCAAGGTATCCGTAAACGGGACTGATTCTACAGGCAAGATAATCGCCATGCTCAAGCGCTCCAGGTTCGCAGGCCAGGTCGGCATGATAGCGCTCAACGGGATAGCGCAGGCAGGGCTTAACGTTGTAGATGCCGAATTGCTCAAGGAGAAACTCGGTGCGGAGGTGATAGTGCTCACGAGGCACAGGCCCAGGCCATCACTCCTGATCGCGGCGCTCAGGAAATACGGGAAGAGGTCCAACGCCGACGTTTCCAAAAGCGTGGCGCTGGTCAGGGCGCAGAAGAAGCCGGTGTCCCTGGACGGATTCTACGTCAGCGGCACAAAGCCGACGAAGACGCTCAGGAAACTGGTTCCGATCACGTTCGAGATGCTTAGGCTCTCGCACCTCATAGCGAGGGGCGTATCAACTGGAGAGTCCAAAGGCAGGATATAACAAGCTTTTTAAGCACAGATAAGCCTAAATATTAAAATCGCGGCTAATTCTATCATAACATCGCCAGTGATGGCACATGAGTAAATTCATAACCGCATCTAAAAAGCGCCGCGGCGCCCCGGATATAGAGATCATAAGGAATCTTGAAGTCGACACAGGCAAGGCCGAGCGAACACCATCGGAATTCGGCGGCACCCTCCCAAAGTTGCAAAGCTTCATACTATTCTTGGGGGACCAATCCAACCGTACTAAAGCTTCGGACAAATGGTTCAGAATAGATGGCAGCGAAGGCATGCCGGATTTCCTGGGCTACGGGTGCGTGGATTACAAGAAAGGCATCATACTCAAATCCGACAGGGAGGAATGGGAGCGGCTGTCCAAAGAGCAGAGGGCATGGGTATCTCCCGCGCCTGCCCCAAAGGGCTCACGGACTGTCGCAGTGCTTGTACAGCACGGTTATGACAGCTTCATAGCCTTAAGCCGCGCCATAGACGACAGCGCCCTGTCCACAATGGCTTTCGAGAGGAAATAGCGGCGTCCAGGGGCCATTCGACGGCGCAACCTATATATATGTTTCCTGGCTAACTTCCTAATGCTTAATTCGGCTTTTTAAGGCAGTTAATTCACAGGCCGTTTTTCGTTGCCTTATTGTGAAAATTCCCGCTTGGAATTGGATGTAGTCTTGAGGAATGCAAAGAGAGAAATCGCACAATCCACAATTGCGTATAACGTCAATTGGATTGCGACTGACTCCAGTCGATGCTGCTGGAGGACACTGCTATCAGATTTCGACAGCCATGCAAGTCAGCCCAACGGCTTCGTTGGGCGGCGTACGGCTCAGTAACACGTAGTCAATCTACCGTAGGGAGGGGGATAACGTTGGGAAACTGACGATAATACCCCATAGGCCATGACATCTGGAAGGAGTCATGGCTTAAAGGCGCGCAAATTGCAGCGCTTCCGCCTTACGATGAGACTGCGCCGGATCAGGCAGATGGCGGGGTAACGGCCCACCATACCTATAACCCGTAGGGGACGTGAGAGCGTAAGCCCCGAGAAGGGCACTGAGACAAGGGCCCTAGCGCTACGGCGTGCAGCAGGCGCGCAAACTCCACAATGCACGTAAGTGTGATGGGGGGAATCTGAGTGGTTCACATTAGTGAACCTTTTGCCAAGTTCAGCAAGCTTGGCGAATAAGTACTGGGCAAGACCGGTGGCAGCCGCCACGGTAATACCGGCAGTACAAGTGGTGTCCACGATTATTTGGCTTAAAGCGCTCGTAGCTGGCAGATTCCGTCTTGCGTGAAATATTGGCGCTCAACGTCAATGCGTGCGCGAGATACCAATCAGCTAGGGAGCGGGTGAGGTCGGGAGTACTTACGGGGGAGGGGTAAAATCCTGTAATCCTGTAAGGACTAACGGTGGCGAAGGCGCCCGACCAGAACGCATCCGACAGTGAGGAGCGAAGGCTAGGAGAACGAATCGGATTAGATACCCGAGTAGCCCTAGCAGTAAATTATGCAGACTCTGGTGTTGCAATTGTCTTGAACGATTGCAGTACCGTAGCGTAAGCGTTAAGTCTGCCGCCTGGGGAGTACGGCCGCAAGGTTGAAACTTAAAGCAATTGGCGGGGGAGTACACAAGGGGTGGATGCTGCGGTTTAATTGAACTCAACGTCGGGAATATTACCGGGAGCGACGGCAGAATGAAGGTCAGACTAAAGATCTTACCTGACAAGCCGAGAGGTAGTGCATGGCGATCGTCAGCTCGTGGTGTGAACTGTCCGGTTAAGTCCGGTAACGAGCGAGACCTTCATGAACAGTTGCCACGGGGATAGATATATCCCCAGCACTCTGTTCGGACCGCCTCTGTTTAAAGAGGAGGAAGGAGAGGGCGACGGTACGTCAGTATGCTCTGAATCTCCCGGGCTACACGCGGCATACAAAGGTTGGAACAATGGGATGCAATGCCGAAAGGCAGAGCCAAACCCCTAAAACCAACCCAGGTTCGGATTGAGGGCTGAAACTCGCCCTCATGAAGCTGGAATCCCTAGTAATCGCTTGTCACCATCGAGCGGTGAATCTGTCCCAGCTCCTTGCACACACCGCCCGCCAACCCACCCAAGTAGGGCTCTAGTGAGGCAGGTCCTTCGGGATCTTTCGAGTTAGGGTTCTGTGAGGAGGGGTAAGGCGTAACAAGGTATCCGTAGGGGAACCTGCGGATAGATCACCTCGAACAAAATCATGTGTGCATACATTGCAACATCGCGATTTTCTCTCGCATTAATCCTCAAGACTACAATCCAATCCTCTTTTTAATCTTCTTTAACCAATATCCACAGACGCAAGTATCGCTGATGCAAATGACCAAGAAGCTTAAGCTGAACCCCGAGGTGTGCTACATGCTCGGGCTGTGCAGCCAGTTCAGGCGGGAGCGCTCCAGCATAATGACGCTCTCCGTGCTGGATTCCGTCACCGAGAGGTTCGCCAGCATAGCGATGAAGGAGTTCGGCATAGAGCCCAACGCCATAATGGTGGACAAGGGCGAGAAGGACACCAGGATAAGGTTCTACCACTCTCAGATCGGCAGGCTGTTCGACCAGGCGCTGGAGCGCAGGGAGCACGTGTTCAAGTACAGGAACGCGTATTCCGGGAGCTACATAGCAGGGATGTTCGACGCGGTTGGCAGGGAGGACGGCGAGGCGCTGTATTTCTACGGCATGAAAAAGGAGGACGCGATGGTGCTGGAGCGCCTTGGGTTCCACACGGTAAACAAGGGAAGGAAGACGTACATAGCAAACGCGGCGGAGCTCGCGGCCTTCATAAAGGGGTTCAGCCTGAGGCTTTCAGAGCACCGCA
This sequence comes from Microcaldota archaeon, assembly GCA_028866905.1. Taxonomy (GTDB): domain Archaea; phylum Micrarchaeota; class Micrarchaeia; order Micrarchaeales; family Micrarchaeaceae; genus JAGWHI01. The sequence continues at coordinate 1,675 of JAGWHI010000004.1, read as the reverse complement.
AGAGGCGTGAGTGATTACATGGTGGACATGTCGCCCCTGGTGAACTACATACTGATACAGCTCTACTCTTACATAGGGACAAAGCACATATTCAGGAGGCTCGACAGGCGGAGGAGGATAAGGTACCAGAAGCTCCAGAGGGAGGCGACAGAGATCGAGAACTTCGTGGCCCTGCTGATAAGCTTCATTATCGGCGGGACGATATACCTGATTGCGAGCCAGTACGTACCTGTCCTTGCGGAGATAGGCCCGTCGATATGGCTGGGCTACGCTGTGCTTTTCTTCGCCGGGTTCCTGCTGGCTAGGAAATGGAGCATGTTGAACAATCCCTATTCCTGAGTCATCTCCTGCGCCTCCTGGCCCTTTTCGCGCCTGCCCTTCTGGGTCCCGATGCCATGGCGTTCACGATCAAGCCTGCTACGGCGAGTATCACGAAGGTTATAACAGCCCAGAATATTATGTCTGCGGCCAGGCCCCACAACGGGGTGATGAACCACGGGCTGTACTGCGGGCTTATCGCCCTCCACTGCAGCCAGGAGAACGGATAGCCGTACCACGTAGCTCCGACAAGCCCCGGCGGCGTGATGTTGAATACCCCGCTAAGCAGCGTTATCGCAACGCCCACCACAATTGCAACCAAGATTTTGCGCAAGCTCTTCATGCGTGTTGATTGTGAGCGCCGAATTAAAAGTCTTTTGTACTGGCTTTCATGCGAGACCACGCCTGGCGAGCTGCCTCCTGAAATCCTCATTTCCCCTGAAGAGTATGGCGTCCATACCCACCTTGCGGGCTGCCACAACGTTCCTCTCCCTGTCGTCGACGAAGGTTATCTCAGGCGGATCAAGACTCATCCTTTTAGCAGCGTATCGGAATAGCCTTGGGCTGGGCTTTATCATCCCAAGGTAGCACGAGGCGAAGACGTAATCGAAGCCCCCAAACCCGATGAGCTCCTTAGCCAGCCTGTACTCCAGGAAACCCGCGTTGGTCATGAGCGCGGTCTTGTACCTTTTGCGCAGCCGCTTTACGAGCCTAATCATGGGACGGTTCGGCCTTATGCTGCGCTCGAAGAAATAGGGATAGTACACCCCCTTCCTATGTATCCCGAGTCTCCTCGCGGCCTTAGACACGTATTCCCTCACCGTTATCGAGCCGCTGTCAAGCTCCCTCTCCAGCACGTCCATACGCCCCTTGACAAGCCCGAAGCCAAGCCCGTTCTTACTGGCGATGTACCTGTAGTGCATGTCGGTGGTGTAGTATATAACGACGTCGAACATGTCGAACATGACACACTTGGTATCGGCAGCCATGCCTACCACTATTGTCGTTGCTGTACAGCAGCCTCTTATTCCTTTGCCCAAGCTAAACTATCAGATGTCCATCTTCAGGAAAGGGAAGAGGCCAGAGCCAGGCGAGAAAGCGGTCCTTGAGCACTCCGAGCTGTCGCTGACGCTGAGCCACAACATAATAGTCAAGATACACAAGGTGGAGAGCCCCGAATCCTCCATGGATTTCGCCAGATATGGGGTGAAGGCGATAAACCAGCACGATCCGATGAGCTGCAGCTTCGAATTTTCGATAGACAAATCCACCTCCACCGTGCGCTATTTCAAGACAGAGAAGGACAGGAACAGCGTGTTCAGGGAGCTGGACCCTTATTTCAGGGTGAAGAGCAAGG
>JAGWHI010000003.1 GCA_028866905.1 Microcaldota archaeon | reverse complement strand
GTCTTTGGTTACCGCGTTGTTTATCAGCTTTATCTTGCCGGCAAGGCCGGATTCTCTGATGTATGTCCTTGCAATGGCATACGCCTGGTAAGACGGATCCACTGCGATCACCCTCCTTATCTTATCGTGCATTGCAAAATAGATCGCGCTTTCCCCCCTGAACGCCCCTATGTCCAGCGCTGTGGTCCCGGGCTTCAAATCCTCCACAAGCCAGCGATAAGCCTGGTATACGAAAACCTCCCTCAATATCGTGAGGTAGCTGAGTTCATCCCTTATATTCAACAGCCTTTTTGCGGTCTGCCTCGGCCTGTGTGCAATAAACTTCAAATCATCTGTAAACCTGTTCATCGAGTCCCCTACCGATGTTTCGCAGCATTTACTTGTGGGAGGAGAAGCTATAAGCTTGCGACTAAACGGTGGCCTGCTCCAATTTTCGATTCGAACCCGAAATGGATATAAAGCCTAGCTCTCAATATATTCATTCGTTCAGCAAGCGCTAGTTGTTTCGAAACGAAAGGGTTTAGATGGAGGAAGATTCTCACCATGCTCACCAGCACACGGAGAGCTCCGCATCCAATGATCCGCATCACGCCGCGGAGCATGCGGCGCATGCCCACGAGCACCACGCGCAGCACCATCCCGACAGGATGTCATCGTTCTTCGACATCAAGGTAGTGCTCATAGTCCTGGCGATACTAATACTCGTCACTAACGTATTCATGCGGACCGGCCTTTCGAAATACCAGGGGCTCTTCGAGCCAGACGGGTTCTACTACTACAGCGTGATACAGCAGACGATAGCGAACCATTTTGCCGTGCCCGCAGTGTCTGCGCTGTCCGGCTTCCCGAACCACATACCAAGGGCCGAGCAGCCAGGGCTGATATATGTCACGATACTCCCGTACATGTTCCTCAGCTGGACAGGGGTCAGCGCGCTTAGCATAATGATATGGATCACTGTAGCGTACGCGCTGGCGCAGACGGTAATAGCGTTCTTCCTCGCAAAGGAGCTCTTCAACAGCAACAAGCTCGGCCTGCTCGCAATGTTCTTCACTTCCGTATCGAGCGGGGCCGTGGCAAGGGGAGCGGCCACCGTATACAGGGGCGACAGCTTCACCACCATATTCCTGATGGTCTCGCTTCTCCTCCTGATTTACGCGTACAAGGACGAGAACAGGAGGGCCAAGCTGGTGAAGTACGCGCTATCTGGCCTGTTCCTCGGACTCGGCTACCTCGTATGGACGGGGTCTCCGTTCATAGTGGCGGTGTACATGCTCGCGGTGGCGCTCATGGCGATCTGGGGATTCATAAGGGCCGACCAGAAAGTTCTGGGTGAGACGCTCCTTGCGCTCGGAGCGCTATTGATAAGCTACATACTCGACCTGATATTCCTGGAGGTCGGGCTGTCGAAGAGAATACTCCCGCTGCAGGGCCCTGAGTTCTTCCTGTTCTTCATACCAATAGCAGTATTCGCGTTCCTGGCTATGAAGATGAGCGAAGGCCTATCTTCCGGAAGGTCCAGCGAGATGCTGAACTCGCTCAGGCACAGGAACAGCAGGGCGCTCGCCGCTGTCATAATGGTCGTGGTGTTCATAGGCATAGTGGCGCTGCTTCTGGCGCCTGAGATAAACTCCCTGATAGGCGTCAACGCCCCAGCTGCAGGGAACCAGACCGCAAAGACCCTCAGCCAGCAGATAGTGCAGACAACACAGGAGCAGCAGCCTCCTGACTACAACTTCCTGTTCGCCAGCTTCAACGTGCAGCTATACCTGGCGCCGATAGGCGTGGTGCTGTTCGCGCTTCTGGGGGGAGTACTCGAGGGCAAGCGCTGGTCGGAGAAGAGGCTGCACATAACGGTGGCGTTCCTCGCGCTGTTCTCATTCCTGCTCATAACTGGATACACCCAGTCCACAGCGATAAGGTTCAACGCGCTCCTCGCGATGCCGATGGCGATATTCGCAGCGTACGGGGTCTACGCGCTCGGCAGGCTTTTCTACGGCATTAAACTTCCGCCTGGCATATTCACGATTATAGCCGCAGCGGCGATAGTTGCCTTTGTGGCGTACGCGATATACGCGAACGTCTACACGCTGATAACCGATCAAGCCCCGGTCATAATGGCTAGCGGCCTCGTCATAGCAGGAGCACTAATCGCCGCTGTGCTCTACGCTGCGAAGTCCGCAATAATGAAGCAGCACATCGAGATCAGGTACATATTCTACGCAGCGGTGCTGTCGCTGCTCGTGGTCAACTTCTACAACGTCTGGGCGGAATCCGTCACGTCCCAGCAGGCCGACGGGATAAACCCGATGTTCCTCGGCGCCATGCAGTGGATGGCGAACAACACACCGTCCAACAGCACTGTGCTCGCGCTCTGGCCTGACGGGTCTGTTGTGGAAGGCTGGGCCCACAGGCAGAGCTACATGGACAGCGTCGGAGGGGAGAACCGCACTAGGATATACAATTTCGCCCAGTACCTGTTCAACACCACCCCTGACGCGCAGTACCTCAACGGCATCGGCAGGCCAGACTACATCGTGGCAAGGACCTTCTGGTTCAACGAGTATGCGGGCATAGCGCAGGAGGGCCTGATAAACAACAGCGCGTTCAACTTCATACGCGTGGACAACAAGCTGACGATAAACACAACTGCGACCCAGGCGACATACCACTTCTACTCGTTCTCCCCGCCGTACTTCCAGGCCGTGCTCCTGCTGTCCAACGAGAAGAACGGCACCGGCTTCCTCGCATCGATAGGAAACGCACAGTCGAACAGGTTCGACGTGATATCGCACCTCCTGTTCTACGATGTGGACAACGGCCAGTACAGCATCTTCAACTCCACGCTCAACAACACTCTGAATTACACGCTGATGGTGAGCTACACTGTAAGCCAGAGCGGCCAGAGGAACATAACCGATGCTTCGATATTGGGACCTGGGCTTGTCCAGAGCAACATATTCAGGCTGGCGTACCTGTGCAACTTCAACGAGTGCCCGGTGAACCAGCCGAACTCCAGCGTGACAGTCACGCCGGTCTATATCAACGGCGACACCAAGATCTACAGGTACAACTACGCCACCGCGTGAACCTAAGCGTGCTTCCAAATGGTCCGTATGGGTAAATATCCCGGCAACAACCGCAAACAAAAAGCGGATCTATTCGGTAAGCTTGCCGCATTATCCGGAAGCAGGTACGGGGTCCTGACCCTCGCATTCCTGATACTCCTTGGAAACGTCTTCGTGAGGCTCGGCCCACTGTCGCACGGCACGCTCTACGAACCCGACGGCTACTATTACTACAGCGTGATCCAGCAGACGATAGCGAACCACTTCGTGGTGCCCGCCATAGACGCGCTGTCCGGCTTCCCGAACCACATAGCCAGGGCCGAGCAGCCCGGGCTGATATACGTCACGGTGCTACCCTACATGCTGCTGAGCTGGACCGGTATCACGCCGCTCCAGATGATGGAATTCATACCTGTTGCCTTTGGCGTGCTGCAGTCGATACTCGCGTTCTTCCTGGTCAAACAGCTGTCGGACAGCAACAAGCTCGGCCTGCTGGCAATGTTCTTCACATCGATATCCGCAGGCGCTGCAGGGCGCACAGCGGCAACAACGTACAGGGGCGACAGCTTCATAAGCATCTTCCTGATGGCCGCGCTCCTGCTGCTCGTAATGGCGTACAGGGAGAAGCGCACGGCTCCGAAGATCGCGAAGTACGCGCTCTCAGGCGTTGTGCTTGGCCTCGGCTACCTTGTCTGGACTGGATCGCCGTTCACAGTGGCGGTCTACCTTCTTGCAGTGGCGCTAATGGCCATGTGGGGGTTCATACGCGCAGACCGGAAGATACTGAAGGAATCGCTGCTGGCGCTCGGCGCGCTGTTCATAAGCTACGTCCTAGATATCGCCTTCCTATTCACGGGGTTCTCAAGGAGGGAGCTGCCCCTTCAGGGCCCAGAGTTCTTCCTGTTCTTCGTGCCCCTGCTTGCGTTCTCGTTTCTGGGCCTAAGGCCTTGGGGGATGAGCCAGAAACGGATTAAGGCAACAAAGTTCCTGGAGAGCAAACCGGCAAGGGCAGCGCTGGTTGCAGCGCTTGTTGCGGTATTCGCCATCATCGCATACCTCGGTTTCGGCAGCCAGATCGGCCAGATAATCAGCGTCAACGCCCCGATACCGGGCAACCAGACCACCATAGCAATAACCCAGGCACTGCTCCACACCATCCAGGAGCAGCAGCTCCCCGGATTCAACCTGTTCTTCGGCAGCTTCAACATGCAGATATACTTCGCGCCGATAGGCGTGCTCCTTTTCGCGCTGTTGGCGTACATGATCGATGGCAGCAAGTGGAAGGGCATAGGGGCAAACATATCCGTCCCGTTCATAGCGATGGCTTCGTACCTCGCCATAACCGCATACCTCCAGTTCTCTGCGGTCAGGTTCAACGCCCTGCTCGCCGTGCCGCTGGGGATATTCGCGGCTTACGGCGTGTATGCGATAGGCAAGCTGGTCCACGACAGGACGATAGATGGCAGGCCGACCATAATCCTGCTAACTGCTGCGCTGATCATGTTTTCAGCTTTCATACTCTCTGTGCAGGTATACCCGATGCTGCTATTCACCACGGCTCCAGTGATAATACTGAGCGGCGCAGTCACTGCGATCGCGGCATTGACCATGTCCGCCTATTCAGTATATGCGTCAGTGAAAGGCCGCATGGCGATAAGGTACGTCTACTACAGCATAATAGCCGTGCTGATGGCCATGAACTTCTACATAGTGTGGGGCCAGTCGTACACTCTCTACCCTGTGGACAACATTAACCCGGAGTTCCTTGGCGCGCTCTCCTGGATGGCGAACAACACCCCGTCCAACAGCACCGTGCTCACCTTCTGGCCCGACGGCTCCATAGTCGAGGCTATGGCGCACAGGCAGAGCTATCTGGACAGCGTGGGCGGGCAGAACGCAACGAGGATATACATGATGGCCAGATTCCTGTTCAATTCCACTCCAGACCTGCAGTTCCTGAAGAAGGCAGGCAAACCGGACTACATACTTGCGCGCACCACATGGTTTGGCGGCACTGGCAGCATAGAGGAGGAGGGCCTGATAAACTCTACGGACTACATCTTCATACCTGTATTCGCGCACGTGTCCATAAACAGGACAGCCCAGAACGAGACGGAGTACAGGTTTGATTCCGGTGCACCGTCGAACCTGACCGCGATGCTGATAACGAGGAGCCTTGGCAGCAGCTCAGGGGTGCTGGGTCTAGTGGGTCCCGAAAACTCCGGGAAGCTCGCCGCGCTAAAGCACGTAATGCTCTACAACATATCGAGCTCCGAGTACACCATGGTAAATTCAACGCTCAACAACACGCTCGGCTACACCCTCATGGTATCGTACACCGGCGACGTGATAGTAAACGCCACGATAGTGTCGCCGCAGATGCTGCAGACCAACATCTTCAAGCTCGCGTTGCTGTGCAACAACAGCTCCTGCCCGTACAACCAGCCCGGGTCCGGCGTGACCGCCACCCCTGTATATATAAGCAGCGACGCGAAGATATACAGGATGAACTACTCAGGGTGACCCATTGATATCCAACGTTTCTGCAAGGGACAGGATACTGCTCTATCTGATAGCCCTGCCTGCGGCCGCCAACTACATAGGTGTAGTGCTGCGCACGTACCTGTTCCCGATAATCGCAAACGTCAGCAACTGGTGGGCGCCTGCGCTTGTCTATGCGATGGGCGGCACATCTAGTGTAAGGTTTAAGGACGGGACCAGCTTCGCCCTTAGCAGGTCCAACATGAGTGAGTTCATAGCAAGGGTGGAAACGATGAATCCGCCGCGCATGCCAGAGGGCTTCAGCATGTCCAAGCATGGCGGCGCTATTCTGATAAAGGCCAGGGACAAGAGGATACTGTCGGACAAGGAATCCGCTACCGCGATAGTCGCGGAGTTCTACAGCGGGGATCACTCCCTGATAGATGTAAAAGGCAGGGATGTGGTGGACATAGGGGCGTATGTCGGGGACAGCGCGCTCTACTACCTGATCGGCGCAGGTGCGAGGAACGTCTATGCGTTCGAACCTGTCGCATCCTTGGCGAAGCTGGCGGAGAGGAACGGGCGGCTTAACAAACTGGGCAAGAGGCTTACCGTGTACAACGCTGCTGTGTCCGGATCCGCATCCGCATCGCGCGGAGCTACGATATCTGATGGCTTCAGCGGGAAGGGCGATAGGGCCAGCACCATAAGGCTATCGGATGTGGTCAGGAGGCACGGGCTGTCTGGGGCTGCGCTGAAGGTGGACTGCGAGGGCTGCGAATACGGCATATTCAGGAGCCTGCCCGGCGAGGTCCTCTCGAAGTTCGATGTCGTGCACGTTGAGTATCACTATGGCTACAGGGACATAGAGGAGCGCCTGAGGGCAGAGGGCTACGAGGTCAGGCACACAATGCCCAAGGTAGGCTTCTCGAACATGTTCAGGAAAACGCTTGTCACCGGCGACATAGTAGCTGTCCGGCGAAAGAGCGCCAAACGCCATTAGCGGAACTTTCGGCGGACACCAATAGGAACCTTTATAAATCTATTCAGAAGAAAAGGATACTCGAAGGGACCAGGCAAGAGATCATGGCTAAGAGACACAATAAGCAGAACTCATGGTTGAACATAGGGATAGTCGCAGGTGTTTCTGCAATACTCTTGAGCTACCTTTTCGTGCTGGACAATTTCTTCGTTCCAGTGGGCGCGACATCCACCAATGCTGTGGTAGCGAACGTCGTAGTCCCTGCAACATGCTTCACAGTGCTCAGCAACATAAACCTGAACTTCGGTTCTGTGTCGCCGGGCCAGTCGACTACAGTATCTAATGCTGTGATGGATAATGATCTTGTTGGTAACAACCAGGCCAATGCGTTCATAGATGGAACGAACTGGGTTGTGATAACGACTTCAGCAGTTAACTACCTCCCATCTAACACAGCGTGGAACGGTGTGTCCGGTGGAACTGTAACTTCAAGTAATGCGCTGCAGTTATCATTTGCCAACACAAACTTTGTTGTTGGCACTACAGCTACTACTAATGCGTTGTTCTACTTCGGTACAGCGGTTCCGTCCGGACAGCAGGCGGACGCCTACTCTCAGACGATAAACATCGAGAACTCGTGCTGATTGCAGTGGTTGGTTGATGAACGGATTACGACACTTCTCATACTTTCTACTCTTGGCTATCCTAGCCGGTTCGATAGCCCTGGTGGCAGATGCGCAGATAGGGGAGGTGGCTGGCACCCCTCATTTCAATGTCAGCCTGGGATCCACCCAGACGCTCAACTACACGATTCTCAGCGCGGCGAACTACCCGATAGGGTTCAATGTCTCGCAGATACACATAAACCACATAAACAATAAGACGGACCCTGTAGTCTCCGTGAGCCCGATGCGCGGCATAATCCAGCCGCACACGCCGGTCCAGCTCAATGTCACGGTGTACATGCCGACGACCAACAACACGCCTGGCGATGTCTGGCACGGATATGTGAGCGTTGTCGCCACCTCTGTTAATAGCACCGGGGGCAGCCTTGGCGGCGCATCAGTGCAGGCTGGCACTCTTAAGCAGCTCTACATCGCAGCCTCGCCAGCAAAGACCAACTGGCTTATGATAGGCGGCGCAGTTGTCGCGGTCATAATAGTCATAGTCGCCGTGCTCCACTTCAAGGGCATACTAAAGTTCGGCGGCAAGCCGTCAAGGCCATCCGCGCGCAAAGCCGCAAGGGCACCTGCGAGGAAGGGCGCCAAGAGGGCGCCGAAGAGAGCTTCCAAGCGGCAGCCTGCCAGAAGGAAGGCGGCCAGGAAGCCAGCGTCCAGGCAGCGCAGGAGAAGGCGTTAGCGCAACCGATTAAAACCCAGCGGCACAATCTCCTTATCGTAGTCTGTGGTTCAGATGGCCGGGCTCAGCGTCCTCATATTCTCTAAAGACGACACGAGGCAAGCGATAGCGCTGGCAAGGGAGGTCCACTCCCTGGCCGATGAGATAGTCCTGATGGACGCGAGCGGCCCTTCCGATAAGGCCTACGCTAACTCGCAGAAGAGGGCGCTCAACCTCAGCAAGCTCCGCATCTTCGATGTAGTTGCTCTAGGCTACAGGGAGCCCCTCATGAGCTACGCCTTCACGAAGTGCAGGAACAGATGGGTGCTCTACTTCGACGCAGACGAGAGGCCCTCTGACGATCTCAAAAGGGATGCACGCAGGCTGATATCCGACAAAATGTACGATGCCTACGCGGTCGGAGTGTATTCCGTAAGGAGCGAGACCGACCGGAACTTCACCTCGTGGCAGTTCATGCTATTCAGGAAGGACAGGATAGAGTTTCGGGGCCTCCTCCACGAGCGCCCAATAGTGCACGGCAGGTTCCGTGCACTCGGGCCCGAATACAGGATAAACCAGATGGTCACCGGCATGGTGCACTCGACAGGCGGCAGGTACGCAGAGATGGAAAGGTTCCAGAGATACACCTACGCGCAGCACAACCTGCGCGTGCTGGAGCAGCTGGGGAAGGTCGGCGACATAGAAGGCGCATCGCGCATGACGGCATCGAAGAGGTTCGTGCTGACGCTCCTGAGGATTTACGAGGCGCTCGGCATGAAGCGCCAGGACCAGGAGGTGAGCAATCTCGATTATTGGTCGTTCTGGCTGGCCCGCACCGTCGCGCACCAGACAAGGAGGGGAAGCGCGTCCGGCGTGCTGGCGGCATTCCGCGACTCCCTCGGTTACGCCATGCGGATGCGCGGGTGGAGGAAGGGACCGCACTCCGACGAGGACTTCGAGATCGCGCAGCAGATATACAAGTTCGGCGTAACGAAGTTCCTGAGGCTGGACTCGCCAGGAGTAGTGGAGCGGATAACACGGAAGTACGCAGGAAAGCAGCAGGGAGTGGAACTTCTGATACGGCTGCTTCGCGAGCGCTACAGGCAGATAGACAGGGAGAAGTTCATACTCTGACGACGTGCCATACCCTCTCGCAGAACTTCCCGCGACCGACGCGCAGAGAATGCGCGAATATCCCTAGCGGTATCCTGGGGATCATCTGGGTCTCGTACGTGTTTGCGAGCGAGAGCTTGTCGAATATCTGTATCGGCATGAGCTCCTTCCGCGCCCTGTACTCGCTTGAGTCGAAACGCGGCCTGGCGTAGCGCACCGCATAAGGCAGGTCCTCGTAGAAGTAGAAGTTTTTGTTATTACCCAGCAGCCTCATGCCCATGCGGTGCACTATCCTGTGGTCCACGTGCCCTCCTATGCCGAGCGGGAAGAACACGCGTTTGCAGCCTTTTATCTCATTGGCCAGCCTCTTCTCGACCCTTGCAATCATGGCGCGGTCCCTTTTCGCATTCGGCGCAACCTTGACCCTCTGATATCCCCTGAGCGGGGCGTCCAGCTCGTCAAGGAAGACGGTGTCCGCGCCAATGATCCTGCCGTTTATCATTTCCTCGGCCTTCCTCGCCCGGGTCGTTTCGTGCCTTCCTCTGGTGAAGTCATCAGCCTCGTGCTCGCTGACAGTGAATACGTCCACCACCTTCTGCCTCTCGTGCCTGTCGTTGTAGAGCATGCCGCCTAGCGAGAAGTACGCGTCGTCCAGGTGCGGTGACACAATTACGTTCTTGTACGTCGGCATAGGCTAACCTATGGCATCAGAAGCCTTTTTATCTTTGGGATAATGACTGACGGGCTGTAGTTCCTGTTAACGAACGCGGCTATCCTCCTCCTGTTCGCGTCGAAAGGCCTGCCTGCGCTCCACAGGTTGTACTGCGCCACTATGCCGTCGACCAGCCCGTCCACATCGAACTGCGGAATAAGCTCGCCCTGGAAGCCGTTCCTGATCATGTCCTTCGGCCCGTCGACGTCGAACGCGAGCGCCGGCATTCCGTAGCTCTGCGCCTCGAGAAGCGATATGGAGAAGGTCTCAGACCTCGATGGCAGGACGAACAGGCTAGCCCCCTTGTAGAGCGCCTCCAGCCTCTTCCCGAACACGAAGCCGAACCATTTCACGTTGCGCGGATACCTGTGCGCCGTTCCCCGCACCAGCTGCTCGCAGTCGCCTCCTGATCCGGCTATGTGGAATTTTATCCTGTCGTTCCTCTCGACCGTCTTCGCGATCGCCTCGCAGAGGAGGTCGACGCCCTTCTGGCTCTCGAGCCTGCCGGCGTAGAACACTATGAAATCCCTGCGGTTGGTCCTCTGCGCCCTCGCCCTTCTCGTTATGAAGTTGTATATGAGCTCGACGTGCGCCTTTGGGAAGCGCTGCCTGAGGAGCCCCTGGTCCCTGGTGTTGGTCACGTGGAAGTAGCCCACCATGCCCAACGCCTTGAGGAACATCGCGCTCAGGGCGCGCTGCTTAGCCCCGCCCTCCCCCTTTATCGCCTTGGATACAGAGAAGTTGTGGACCCCCAGCACGAACTTCTTGCCGTAGCTCCGCGCCGCGGTCGCGGCTATGAACAGCGTCAGCGGGTTCAGGCTGGTCTGGTATACCACGTCGCACCTGCGCATGGCGTCCATCATCGTCGCCATTCCCTTCGGCGTGGGTATCCTGAACACGTACCTGTCGGAACCGAAGGACCTCGCCATGAAGCTCCATGCGTTCACGTCGACTAGCTCCACGCCCTTCAGGTTGAACCTCCCCTTCAGCTCCTCGGTCGATATGGTGGCCCTGTCGAGCCTTGAGACAGGGTTGAGCACCGAGACGTCGAAGCTGTCCCTCACCCTCGAAGCGATCTCTAGCGACAGCCTTTCGCCTCCGCCCAGTGCGTTCAGGTTGTTGGTTATTATCGCAAGCTTCGGCTTCCCAGGCATCAAATACCTCAGAGATTGTACCAGAACACGACCTCGCCTGTCGCGCGCTCCGCGCCGAGTATGAGCCGCTCGGTCTTCCTGTCGCTCTGGCTTGGGAACAGCCTCGCGAAAGCCCTCGCCTTCTGCGCGGCGTCGCCCTTCCTTACCGTGTACTCGTTGTAGCCCGTGGGCGCGGCTGCGCGCAGCTTCTCGACAGTGTCGAAACCGTACTGGTAAGTGTACGGCATGTCGCAGAACATCCCGAGCCTGGGCGCCTCTGCCTTGATCGTCGACCTCCTTAGCATCATGTGGTCAATGTGGTCGCCTATGCCCAGGGGCACAACTATGTTGGCCACGCTCCTGCCATACTGCTTGAGTATCGGCTGTATTATCGAGTCTATCCCGATCTTTGCGTACCTGGCGGCGATGTACCTGTCGTATGGCTTCCTCGCCACGGCCCCCAGCTTCCCTATGTGCCTCGATGCTATGAACTGGTAGTAGCTGTACAGCGCAGCGTCCTTTACCCCGACGAATGCGGGTATGTAGTCTATGCCCTTATCGGCCAGGTGGTCGGAGAAAGCGATCTCCTCCTTCATGCGCTCCAGGCTTGTGGCGCGTACGCTCCTGAAAGAGGTTCCGGTGTTGGTGTCCACCCTGCTGTCGGTCAGGCTGAATATGTTTATGCCGACTATGTTGCTGCCGAGCGACCCGGAGACTATGTGCCTGTACAGCGACAGGAAGACGTCGTCCATGTGCGGGCTTATGACTACGTTCACGCTCTCCTTGGCGAAGCTCGCCATCTGGCTCCATTTCGTAAGGAACCTGCGGTAGTGCCTCGCAGGCTCATCTCTTTTCATCGCTGACACTCTTCCGGGTGCGCGGCATCCTGAAGCTCTCTCCGCCCTTGAACCCATCTATTATTCCCAGCATCTCTTTAAGAACGTATTTGTCATTGCGGCCCTGCTCGAGGATGTCCTTGTTACCGTGCATGAACTCCTCGATGCTGCCGTCGGTGCCGTTGACAGTCAGCTTGTACCCGTCGCGGTAGAGCGCCTTCCTTGACTTCTCGTACTTGCCGTTGACGTACCCCATGCGGTGCTTGTAGCTGGCCGGCGGCCTGTCGGTGTTGCCGTACGCCTCCGAGAACGCCGTCCTCGTGGTGAGCCTGGAGTCGTCCCCGCTCCCAATCACGTCGTGTATGAGGTCCGGTATGTTCACCAGGCTCTGGTAGCCTTCGCGCCTCTTGAACTTCCTGGAGCCCGGGTACTTCACTATCAGCGGTATCCGCGAGAGCTCGTCGTAGAGGTATATGCCGTGGTACATGAACCCGTGCTCGTTGAACGCCTGCCCGTGGTCCGATGTTATTATTATCATTGTGTCATCGTAGAGGCCGCGGTTCTTGAGCATCTCGATCAGGTCCCCGATGTGCCTGTCCAGGTATTCGGCCTCGAGCACGTACTGGTGCTTGAGCGCCGCTATCCTGCGCTCGCGGTACGGCCTCACGCCTGTGAAGTTGTCCTGGTTCTCCTTGTCGCTGAACCCGACGTAAGGGTCGTGCGCCTCGTAGTAGTTGACGAACAGGAAGAACTTGTCGGACAGCTTCATGTCCATTATTATGCTGTTGGTGAGCTCCGCCCCCTTGTCGACCGGATACCTTATCGCCTTCGCTAGGGCGCGCGCCCTTATGTACTCGCTGCCGAACTTTATTATCTCGCCGTGGCGCCTCTGCCTTATCAGCTCCTTCGCGACCTGCACTATGTCCGAGCCCAGCATCTTCGCCTCGCGAACTACCCTGTTCCTGGACCATGGCGAGGGCTCGAGGTTCAGGAAGAGGTTGAAGCCCCTGTCGAAGCCCGTGAACCTGGATATCATAAGGTTGTTCGACAGCGCAAGGGTGTTGTAGCCCAGTGCGCGCAGCTGCTCCGGAAGGCGCTCTACGTCCAGCTTCATGTGCCAGTCGGTAAGGCCCTCCACCTTGACGTCCTTCGTCTCGTGTATCCCGTGCTCGCTGGGGTACAGGCCTGTGAACAGCGACACGTGCGACGGGAATGTCCATGGCGACGGTGCTATGCAGTTATCGTACACCATGGAGTCCTTAGCGAGCTTCCTGAGGTTCGGCATCCTCGCCTCTCCGCCGTAAAGGTCGATTATGTCCTTTCGGAGTGTGTCGCACACTATCAGCAGTATGTTCGGTTCCGTCAGGCGCTCACCCTGAACCCGTCGCGTTTTCCGAACCTGTTCAGTTCGGTCGACAGCGTTTTAGCCAATCCCTTTGCCTTGCTGCCGTTCGGATCGATCTCCCTCTTGCCGTCGTAAAGCTCCTCAATTGTGCCATCGGTATCGTTGAACGTCATCTTGCCGCTGTCGGTATAAACAGCCTTCCTCACTTTCTCGTACGTCTTCTCGATGTACGGCATCATGTGGCTGTACGCCTTGGGGATGTGCTCGGTGTTGCCGTACGCCTCCGCGAAAGCCGACCCGGTAGTCACCCTCCTGTCGTCCTTTCCGTCGAGTATGTCGCGTATGAGCGGGAATATGTTGCACAGGCTCTGGCAGCCGGGCCTCTTCCTGAACCTCCTGCCGTGCGGATACTTTATTATCAGGGGTATGCGCACTATCTCGTCGTACAGGTAGGTTCCGTGGTACATGAACCCGTGCTCGTTGAACGCCTGGCCGTGGTCCGATGTTATTATTACCATTGTGTCGTCGTAGACGCCCCTTGACCTGAGCGTCCCGATCAGCTCGCCCAGGCGCGAGTCGAGGTACTCGGCCTCGGAAACGTACTACCCCTTCAGGCGCTCCACTTTCGCCGCGGATGTCTTCCTTATCCCGAGCAGGTTGTCCAGCATCTCCTTCTCGTCGAAGCCCTTGTACGGCTCGTGCATCTCGTAGTAGTTGACGAACAGGAAGAACTTGCCGTAGAGCGGAGTGTACGTTATCAGGCTGTTTGTGAGTTCCGCCCCCTTGTCCATCGGGTAATTGACCGCCTTGGCGAGCGACTTGATCCTCATGAACTCCTTGGCGTACTTCAGCATGTCGTTGATCCTCCTCGCAGCTATGAGCTCCTTGGATATCTGGAACATGCCTGCGCCAATGTTCCTCGCCTCTGTGGCGATCTTGCTCCTCGACCACGGCGACGGCTCTATGTTGAAGAAGTTCCTGAAGCCCCTGTCGAAGCCTGTGAACCTCGATACCATCAGGTTGTTGGATACGCCAAGCGTGTTGTAACCGCGCGCCGACAGGAACTCGGCCAGCCTCTCCGCTCCCAGGCGCATGTGCCTTTCGCGCAGCTGCTCCACCTTGACGTCCTTCGTCTCGTGTATCCCGTGCTCGCTGGGGTACAGGCCCGTGAACAGCGACACGTGCGACGGGAATGTCCATGGCGACGGTGCTATGCAGTTATCGTACACCATGGAGTCCTTCGCGAGCTTCCTGAGGTTCGGCATCTTCGCCTCTCCGCCGTAAAGGTCGATTATGTCCTTTCGGAGTGTGTCGCACACTATCAGCAGTATGTTTGGTTCCATCAAAAGCACGCGGATGATAAAAGCGGACATCTAGCCGCCTGTCGGCAGCCAGACGTCGATTCGAAACATAATATATAGACTTCTATCACAAACTCTATAAATATCTACTAAGGTGTCTCAACGGCGGAAAGAATAGGTATAAGGAACAGGCTGATGAAGCCAGTAGCTCTGTTCGTGAAGTCAAACGAGCACCTCCACGGAGCCTATCTCAGGTACTTCAAGTCAAGGAACCTGGCGCGCCTGTCCAAGCTCGGCATACGCTACGACCCAAAGACGAAAACCGCGATTCTCGATTACAAGAAACAAAATATCTCCTTCGCCTGCAGCGGGCCTGACAGCCTTCTAGACATGGCCGGACTCCTCGCAGACCAGTTTGTCGACGAGCAATACGCCTGGCTTTCCCCAAAAGGCAGTAATGTCGTCGACATAGGCGCAAACATAGCCGATAGCGCGATTTATTTCGCGGCGAATGGGGCAATGCACGTATACGCTATAGAGCCGTTCCCCCACTCGCACAGGATTGCGAGCAGGAACATATCCCTCAACAAATATGGCAAGCGCATAACCCTGCTGAGGGTCGCGTGCGGCGGCAGGCCCGGCAGCATAAGGATAGACCCGAAAATAGAGAGCAACGCCGCCAGCGTGGCATCGCACTCTGGGAAGGGCGTCGGCGTACCTATAGTAACCCTCAAGCAGCTGTCCGACAGGTACAACCTCGGGAACGCGGTCCTGAAGATCGACTGCGAGGGCTGCGAGTACGGGATAATAATGTCGAGCGACAGGCAGACGCTGCGCAGGTTTTCGCGCATAATGATAGAGGCGCACTACGGCTACAAGGAGATGGGCCGCAAGCTGCGCTCGTGCGGGTTCAGCGTCCGTTTGACCCCTCTAAACTACATGCTGGGCTACGACAAGAGGGACATGCTTCTCGGCATGGTGTACGCAGAGAGGAAATAGTCTCACCGCGTTACAAGGGTGCAGTTTATCCTTCTCGGGAAGAAGTTTGCCGCGGACGTGCTGCTGTTTTCGGGCAATGGCGTCGAAGCTATCCCGTTTTCCACCCTGAATATCGAGTAACTGCACCCGGCCTTGCCCACAAGGCCTGCGATTGTGAAGTATTCCGTCCCGTTTATCGTGAACGTCATCTCAACGCCGTTTATGTAGGCCGTGCCGTTGTGCTGCACAGCCGGGACGTATATCGGGCGTATCCCTGCCCCGACCAGTACGGCAACCATGAACGCTGCGATTATTACGACCACTGCGATTTTCAGCAGAAGCCCCAGGTCTTTTGACGGCATTTCACTTCCTCAGCTCCCTCTGCAGGTACTCGACATACACTCCGAACAGCGCAGAAAACAGTGCTGCGCCTATCGCAGTGAATAGGAATACAAGGGGATAGTTTATGGCCGTGTCGACGAAGCCGGGTATTATGAGCAGGTACGTGAAGAGCAGCATCGATGCGAGGTATCCTATCAAAGGTATGCAACCACCATGGCGTAGATCGCCACAAGCACCGCCATCACCACCAGCACAGTAAAGAACGGCTTCAGTACCTTAGTGTCCTTCGTTAGCATTATATCCTGGATGGTGGCGGTCAATACGGCCCCGAATGCGAAGGCGATAGTTACGGCCGGGATTGAGGCCTCCAGGTACGACGCCTGCAGCGCGTATGTGTAATTGCTCGAGACGTACTTGTATACGCCCACCACCACAACTAGGTAGAGCAATACGATGACCGCAATCCTCTTGATATCCATGCTAATCTAATCTTGTTGCGGCAAGGCCTGCGCTAGGCGCGGGCGCATCAGTCCGCCTTGCTCCAGGACTCGAACCTGAAGTTCTTGTACCAGTCGACATACTCCTTGAGCCCCTGCTCGAAGCTGTACTTCGGCTTCCAACCGAGCATCTTCTTAGCCTTCGAGGAGTCAGCTATGAGCCTCTGCACCTCGCCGGGCCTCGGCTCTATGTGCACTGGCTTCATCTTGCCGTCCTTTCCGCAGAGCTTGATCACCATGTTAGCTATGTCGAGTATCTTTACGTCCACGCCCGTGCCGAAGTTTATCGGCTCGTCTATGCGCCCCTTGTACCTGAGCGCAAGGTCGTAAGCCTCCACAGTGTCCTTGACATAGGTGTAGTCCCTTGTCTGCTTGCCGTCCCCGAAGATTATCGGGGGCGTGTCGTTCATCACGCGCTTTGTGAAGAGCGATATCGCTCCTCCGTAGCCCGTGTCCTTCTGCTTCGGCCCGAATATGTTGAACGACCTGATTATGCCTATGTCCATGCCGTAGGTCTTTATGTACGAGTAGCACATCCTGTCGGCAGCCACCTTGCTGGCGCCGTACGGGTGCGGAGCGTCTAGCGGGTGCTTCTCGTCCATGGGCGAGTACTGCGCGCTGCCGTAGACCTCGCTTGTCGACGCGTGGAGCACGCGCTTCACATCGGTCATTCTGGCAGCCTCCAGTATGTTGAGCGTTCCCCCAACGTTTATGTCGTAAGTGAGCTTCGGGTCTATCATAGACCTGTCGACGTGTATCTGCGCCGCGAGGTGCACTACATAGTCTGCGCCCTCCACCACGCGCTCGACCGCGCCGGCGTCCCTGACATCACCCTTGACGAGCTTGAAGTTCCTTTTGTTGACCAGGTGCCTGACGTTGTTGACGTCCCCGTTTATGAAGCTGTCGAAGCAGACCACGGTCTCGCCCTGGTTGACGTACCTCTCGCAGAGGTGGCTGCCCAGGAAACCGGCTCCGCCTGTTATTAGGATTTTCATGATACCACTAAAGGAACCAATACTATTGGCCAAGAAACGCTTTTAATCCTTTGGCTAGTTCCACTTTTGGGGACCAGCCAGCGGACCTGATCCTGCCTATGTCTGCCAGGCTGTGCATCACCCCCGGGTCGCCTCCGAGGAAGCTCGGCCTGACAGGGGAGCCGGACATGCGTATTATAGTCTCTGCAAGCTCCCCCATGCTTGTCGCCTTGCCGGACCCTATATTATATGCGCCGTCGAGTCCCTTGGCCATGCCGAACGCTATCGCATCTGCGACGTCGTCTACGCTTATGAAGTCCCTTGTCTGGCTGCCGTCGCCGGATATCCGGGGCTGCCTGCCCTCGCGCACGTCAGTCACTATGCGCGTCACTATGTCAACGCGCCCGGATCCCTCGGTGCCGTGGCCGTAGGCGTTGAATATCCTGGGCACGAACACCTTCACGCCTGCGCCCCTAGCCGATGCTGCGACAAGCTCCCCGGCCAGCTTTGTGGCCCCGTACGGGTTTGTCGGGATTGTGGGGTTCGTCTCAGGGATCGGCCCCTCTTTTGTTATGCCGTACACTGCGGCTGTGCTCAGGTACGTTATGCTCCTGATCCCGGAATCCAGCGCTGCCCTAACCACGTTGAATGTGCCCAGCACGTTTATCCTGTTCCCTTCTATTATATCCGCGGCATCAGGCTTTATCGCGATCCTTGCCGCGCCGTGCACTACCGCCTCTGCTCCGGAATCAGCGAACGCCTTTGCAATCCCGTCCGACGTTACGTCCATAGTAAGGAATTCGGCCCCAGCGTCCTTCAGCATCTTGGCGTTGCGGCCGTCGGTCCTTCCCCTGCCGAGCACTATCGCATTGTGGCCTGCCCCAATAAGCCTGATCGCTATCTGGCTTCCAACGAAACCGGTGCCGCCGGTTATTATTATCCGCATCGTATATCGCTACTGCTGCAATTCCAAACATTATAATTGTTTCTGCGAATCAAAGAAGACTGGAACACCTGTATGGTAATCGCCATGAGGCTATCCTAAAATTAGGTCGCTGACTGTTGCGATATCCTCGAAATCATACCGCCCAGCCAAATTAAAAACCATTTCCTAAGATGACCAATCCAACCGTCGTTTTGCCTCTAATATACGCTAACTTCAACGCCCATAGGGGCGCAGAAGCCCTCCAGCGTGCGGTGAATCTCCTTCTCCGGCTGCAGCCTCAGAATATTCTCGAGCTGCCTTCCTGTGTGGTAGTGGCCAATGAAGTTAAGCACCGCTATGTTGGACGAGCCTGTGTGGCCCTCCTCTATGAACCCGTTCAGGCTTCCGATGTCAGTCCTTAGGAACTTGATGCTTGTCGCAGCGCCGCGCATGCCGGTTGGCCTGAAAGCGCTCTCCAGCCCCTCCTTGGAAACGGACAGCTCTATAGCCATTGACGAGTGCACGCCTGCGTAATCTAGCTCCTCCCCGAGCCCTGTCATGAACGACGATATTACGCTGTCCCTGGCAACCCCGAGCTCCCTCACAAGCGCGTGCGCGGTAGCGTCGAACGGGTCTGGCCTCGACGTGCTCAGCCACGCCTCAGGCATAGTAGTGAACTCCTCCGCAGCCTGCAGCCCCGATGGCCTCCGCCCGAGCACAAGGAAGCCGTCGCCGGTGAGCGCCACGGAGGTCGCTCCCCTTATCCTGATTTGCCTAGCCGCTGCGTCGGAAAGCCCAGCGGACTCTGGTTCCAGGTCTGCATTCCTCTTCGCCACGTACATGGCGTAGTTGCCTATGGATACGGTCTCTGTAAGTGTCCTTCCGGAAACCCTGAACGACTCCATGTTGAGCATCGTCTGGGTGCTCCACGATCCCGGGAGCTTCCCCAGCGCGTGCGCCCAGTACTCTATTATCTTCAGCTTGTCCTCGTAAGGCAGCCCGAAGAATGCGTTCTCCTGCGTCTGCTTTATCCTATAGCCGTCGGGGCCTAGCCCCCTCTCGAACGGGTGGATACGAACAGCTGTCCTCATGGAAGAGCCCTATATTATAGTAGCAAATATAAGGGTTCCGAGATATATAAGGCTTGCCAGGTCATCAGATGAGGATCGCATTCGTGTCGGACGCGGCGTACCCGTGGAACGTCGGGGGGCTGGAGTCCGCTGAGTTCAACGAGGCCGAGGCGCTCGCAAGGCACCACGAGGTGCACTTCTTCTCCATGCGCTGGCCAGGCATGGGGTCGGATTTCACGTACAAGAGGATACGCTACCACGCCACGAAGCACGTCACAAAGGAGAAGTTCTACAGGCACGGCAGGAGGTCGATACGCGAGGCGATAATATTCTCTGTCGGCATGCTCAGGATATTCGCACACAGGTTCGACGTCATAGAGGCGAACATGTTCCCGATACTGCACATACCCCTGCTGAAGCTCTACTGCAAGCTGACGGGCTGCAAGCTCATCCTCGACGTGGTCGAGGTGTGGAGCAAGGAGTACTGGACAAGATACCTTGGCGCATTCTGGGGGACGCTGGCGCACCTATATTCGAACTACTTCCTCAGCTCAGCGGACCTGTACATAGCCAACTCCAGCATAACCGCGGACAGGATACACGCCGCAGGGATAGGCAGGCACAGGATAAGGGTGTTCGCGCCTGTAATCGACGACAGGCTGATGGCCAGGATAAGGTCCAAGGCCAGGGCCAGGAAGCGCCAGGTGATATTTTCAGGCAGGCTGATAAAGGAGAAGCGCCTGGACAAGTGGCTGCAGGTATTCGGCAGGGTCAGGGAGCAGGTGCCCGACGCTACAGGCCTTATAATAGGGGAGGGCCCCGAGCATCTAAAGCTCATGGCCATGATAAACGAGCTGGGGCTCTCGGACAGCGTAAGGATACGCCCGTTCTATCCAGAGGGCAACGTCGGAGCGATGTACAGGGAGATAGCGTCGTCGGCGGTGCTGCTCAACACGTCGGAGAGGGAGGGCCTCAGCATAATATCTCTCGAGGCGCTGGCGCTAGGGGTTCCTGTGGCGCTGCCCTCGTATACGCCAATACCCAAAGAGGTGAGAAGGATGTGCACAGTATCCGCGGAATCGCAGCTTCCGTCGACGGTGGCGAAGATGCTGAGGGGCGGCCGCAGGGCAATACCCAACAGCACAAACCTCAGTTCCTTCTACATATCAAGGGCAGAGCGCTTCTACGACGGGTGCTTCGAGGCATTGGGTATCGGCAAGGGTTAGTTATGCGACGATGCAAGAGCGTACCTATGACAATCAACGAACAGATTTCCGGGAACTATAAAAAAAAGGGTATAAAGCGGGTATCCCTTTAAATACTTTACCTTTCTATCTAATTTCACAAAAATGTTTAGGTGTAAATATGAAAAGTCTAAACGTGAAGAGGATTGCAGCCATAGTGGCTGGGGCGACAATGTTAGGTATTGGCGCATTTGCTGGGAACCTTACTTTCCAGAACGTGCCGATAATAACCGCAAGCGGGCAGCCTGTAGTGCAGGTCGTAATAGGATCGCACGCACAGCCTTCTGACGGAGTGGCTGCGGGCAACATCGCCGCTGCGATCGGAAACCTTGCATTCTCAACGCCGGTACCTGTGACTGCCACAGTCAACGCTACACAGGCTGCGAAGGTGCTCAAGGCAACAGTGTCCGGATCATCTGGATATACTATTGCTAACCAGCAGGTCTACCTGAACCAGTCGGGCACCTCGATAGCGAGCGGATCATATGGATTCACCGCATTGATAGGTTCCGTGCTGAACGGCGCTGTTGTATTAGGAACACCGCAGTTCACGAAGGCACTGCAGGGATCTGGCCAGTACACCTTCCCTGAGTCGCACGCGACAAGCATATCGCCGGTCGCTTCGCCTTACACCGCTGCAGGATTCGTTCCTGGGTCAGGGCCAAACGCCAACAGCAATGGTGGTGGTATAACGTTCTCAGGATTCACGTCCTCGAGCAACGACAACATAATGCAGATAACTCCTGCACAGTATTCTGGTCTTGCTAACAACTGGGGCGCAGTGGGAGAGACAGAGAACCTATGGTTCACTGGATTCCCCGTATATGACCAGCAGTACAACAACAATGCCGGTTCGTTCGCTGTAGTTAGCGCTGGTGGAGCATACCAGGCGACATTCTCGTCACCTATATCCAACTCGCTGGCCAACAACAACCTGAACATAAACGTACCGATAAAGCTGTTGGGTACGAACTACACGATACTGAACGCGTCTTCGCCTTCAGGAACGTTAACCACGGCTACAAACACAGTCGGAGGTGGTTCGCTCTACCTTGCACAGGCTGCAACAAACCTTCAGACTATATACGTAGGCCAGAACCTGACATCAGGTCCGGTCACGGTGCAGCTGCAGGACCTTGGTCAGCCTAACAGCAACGGCATAAGCCAGGCTGCATTGCAGGTCTACTACAATGGTGTAGCTACAAACAAGACTTCCGTATCACCGGGTGTGACACAGCTATTCAACATATCCGGCCACAGGGTGTACGTCAGGGTGAACAGCACATTCGCAGGTCTGTACCTCTACCAGAAGTGGGCAAAGCTGCAGATATTCAGCAACGTCCAGAAGGTAACTGACGCGCAGGTGTACAACCAGACTACAAACCCAGGATGGTATGCAAGGTTGCTTTGGACCAACACCACATCAGGAACAAAGCCAAAGGAGCTCCAGAGCATTGTCCTGTACAACGCTACGCCGGTAACGACGCTGCTGCCTGGACAGTCATTCAACTACATCCAGAGCCCGCAGACGTTCAAGATATCGTTCGTGGGTGACACACTGGGATCTGGCAACTACGATGCAGTGACATTCGCCGCATCAACGGTCAGCTCGGTCAACTACCAGAACACGGGAACCTCTGGAAGCGTTGGCGGAACAAGCCACAGCACAGCTGCACCGACAAACATAACGGAGCCGGCGCAGGAGCTCACGGTCACAAGCCAGATACCGAACGCATTCACGTTCGCTGGACAGACCGGAAGCCAGGTAGTTTATGACCTCAGCGCATACCAGCTGAACATAAACCAGAACTCCATAGTGGCTAACGACCCGAACGGCGGTGCACCTGCTAACGGTGTAAACGTAATTATACTGGACAACAGCTTCGGTGCTGCAAACTTCATAACCAGCACCAACCCGCTGACTGTACAGATAACCGGTTACACGAGCAACGTGGCAACGTCTGCACAGACGCAGTCTGTGACGTTCACGAGCAATAATGCAAATGTGGCTCTGTCTACATCGTTCTACAACATATCGAACATACAGATAAACAGGGCTATACCAGGTGGTCCGTTCTCGATAACTGTTGAGGACAACAGCCTTGCAACGCTTGGCGTGAACTCAATGGCAGTACTGGCAAACGTTCCGGCTACTCTTGCAAGCGGTGCTCCGATAGTGTATGGTCCATTGTCCGGCAAGGTGTACTACTCTGTGGCGACAAATGCCAATGTGGTGTACAACCAGCAGAACGGCAACCCGACTTCGACGTTCTACCTAAAGCCTACGTTTGACACAACAGGCGCAGGTGCTGGTGGAGTGGCTATGCAGCAGTACTACTCGTACTCAATGAACGAGATTGCTGTGAGTGCGAACACGGTGGCGCAGGACAACGTGGCGTTCGGTATCGTGAACTCGTCGAGCGGGTACCAGGCAACACCTGGCTTCCAGCTCAACTACACGGCGTCGAGCACGAACACAGTGAGCCAGCGCAACAACGTGTCGTACACGGGATCGACTACGGTAACCACGATAAACGCGAGGCAGGGCTTCCGCACGGAGAGGGGCTCAAGCGTGGCAGCTATAACACCGACGCAGTTGACAATCAACTTCGCCAAGAACATAGACACGCTGCAGTTCGCAGTATCGTCAGCAGCTACGACAGTTGCAACGTCTTCGCACAAGACGTATGGTCCGTACGGAATAGGCCAGGCTGTGAGCATACCTGGAGTCAGCAACGTCACAGTGGCTAAGGTAACTGCCAACGTGACCGTGGGCCCGGGCGCTACATACACTGTCAGCGGAATAGGAAACCTGACGGCGACAGCGACGCCTTCATCGTACAGCCAGCCTGCAGACCTCAAGACTCTGCTCACGGGAAGCAACCCGTTAGTGGTCCTTGATACGCAGGCGCAGTCTGCACCGTTGAGCGCATACGTGCTGGTCGGAAGCGGATATGTCAACAGCATGTCCAAGCTGCTTGAGCAGGGAGCAAACATAAGCGTGACGCCATCGTCTGCGCCTATGCTGGCGACCTACACAGGCACAGCGAGCACAGGCCCAAGGATCTACGTAGCGGGATACTCTGCCAACCAGACAATGACAGAGGCCGACGCGTTCATCCAGCAGCTCTACCAGCTGGCAGGAGAATAATTCTCCTGACCCTTTCTTTTTCTTTTCCTTCTTCTTTCCTTTTAATTCGTTTATCTTCTGATTCCTCTTTTCCATTTCTCCCCCTGCGCAAGCTTTAAATATCATGCGTGCTCTATAACCTAGCAAGTGGTTTTAATGGCCCGCATACTAGGGATTACAGCGCTGTTTGTTGCTGGCCTGCTGGCGCTATCGATAAACCTGGCGTATTCGTACAACTACACAAACCCCTACAACGGTTATTATAACTACACAACCTCTGTACCGCGGGCCCTGTCTGGCTTCGTGTCTCTGGGCAGCTCCACGGGCTACTACATAACAGACCATACATCCTTTACCATAGGTACAAATGCGAGCTACGGGGTGGCTCCGTACTCGGAGTACCTCTACATAGAATCTGCATCAGGCGGCGGGTGGATCGAATCGCAGAACCTGGCCAGCGGCCAGGCGTGCGGCTGCGTCATAAATCCTGGATTCATGAGCATGATCTACGAGCCGGGCTCCATACCTCCTGGCCAATACTACTTCAAGGTAGTCCTTACTGATGCAACCGGCGCCAACCTGACATCGAACATACTCAGCGGGTACATCAACGGAACATCCAGCACCACAACCTACAACCCCTATTACAATTCTAGCAACTACACTACAGTGCACAGCAACGTATCCAACCCGACGCCCACGCGCCTTTCGGGATATGTTTCGATAAGCCCGCTAAACAGTTACATAGGCGCTGGCCTGCATACGTACATATCGCTAAGCGGGTCCATATACACAGGGACCGGCCCCTACAGCTTCGAGTGGTACCGCATGCTGAACGGGTCGGGGTTCTGGCAGCCCATATCATCGGAAAACGGCAACCTTACAGTATACGACAACGGGACCAGCCCATACGCCAACGGGATGAACCCATGGACATACTACTATAAGTTCGTGCTTACCGACGGCAGCGGGGAGAACCTGACATCGAACATAGCACCCATAACCTTCGGCGGATCGTCGTCGGCAGGCTATACCAATACGACTACATACTGCGCCCAGTGCGCCTATGCCTACAGCACCACAACAGTGCCGTCATCCAGGCCTCTCTCTGGGTCCATAACGATATCTCCCTCGGTGATAAACCTCGTGATAGGCGGGCCCAGCCAGATGGTAAACCTGACCGGATCAGTGAGCGGCGGGACCCCGCCGTACAACTACGTGTGGGAGGTCACTGGGGCTTCGCAGCAGGTGCTATCCACGAATAACGAGGGCATAACAATCGATGCACCGTATGGTTCCCAGCCAGGCGTTTATTACATACACTTCCTGATGAACGACTCCGCGGGCGGCTTCCTGGAGTCGAACGGTGCGGAGGTTATAGTATCAAACGGATACTCCAACACCACCTACACCACGACAGTGCCTTACACTACGACCATGCCGCAGGCATCTTCCGGATTGACCGGCAGCATATCGATAAGCCCAGGCTCCCCTAGCCTGTCCATAGGCACAGGCCAGACCGACACCATAGGCCTGTCCGGGTACATCAACGGCGGCACAGCGCCATACTACTTCAGCTGGCTGATAGAGAACCCAGGGTCGAACTACTGGTCACCCTTCTCCAGCACCAACAACGACCTTGTGATAATAGCGCCCAGCGGCACAACGCCTGGCTATTACGGGTTCAAGTTCCAGGCTGTTGATTCCGCAGGCGACTACATCACTAGCAGCCCCACCTACATCAACGTCTACAACGCCTCCTGAGCCAAGTAACAACATACTCCGCCGTCGAGAGGTATATAAATATTCCTATGCAATACCTATTGTTCGGTGGCGACAGTGAAGACGGGAATATTCCTAGCCCTTGTTCTGGCATTGGGCCTTTCCGGCACCGCGTTCGGCGCGTCCGCAGGCGTACAGCTGTCAGGATTCCTCTCGACGTACATCAGCAACTCTACCATATCTGGGATAAACTTCACCAACGTGACGGTCGGAAACTCCCTGTATTCGATAGGCCATGTCACCGCGAACAATTACTTCATAGTCAACGCCACATCGGGAAAATTCTCTTTCGTGACGTCCAACGCAACCGCGTTCTCTGTGCTGAGCCCGTACCTGTATGGCATCTACTACCCGTCCAACGCTACGCTGGCCAGCCTCAGCACCACAATGTCGGCGTACATAAAGAAGGCCAACTCAACAGGCCTAGCGGAATGCCTGCTCGAGACCGGCTACACCAGCGGCTTCACCTGCACTCTTGCGAACACGTGCTACTCGTGCAGCACAGCGCCGATATGCAAGAAGGCGCTGAACGACTTTGGAGGACCTACAAGCACATTCGGGTACGGCATAATGAACCTCTACCAGAACTACTCAATACTCAACCGCAGCTACAACCAGTACTTCGCAGCGCTCAATGGCATAAACAGGAGCAACATCATAAGCAGGGCTAGCGTGCTATACAACTCCATAAAAAGCATAACAGCCACAACCACAAACTTCTCCAGGATAACGGTGTTCCCCCCTCCATCCAACGTGACGCCGACTACGATAGCCACATGCTCTAACTACGCGGTCACCAACCTTCCATGGTACTGCGCAATGACTGGTTTCTGCTCCACTCCTACATTCAACTCTACAGCCACCAACTCGATAACTGCTACTGTGACAGGTATCCTCGACTCGCCGATATCCAACGCCACGGTAAGGGCCTGGGCCGGCAACGCCACATCACTGGCGTTCTCCTATTACCTGCCCGTGCTCAGGGAGCAGAACGGCGCGCTGTTCAACAGGTCCATCGCAACGCTCTATCCCGAATACAACTCCTCTGTGGCCAACGCAACTGCGCTGCTGAAGAACCTTCAGAGCGCCTCGCTCAGCGCATCGCTGGCCAACCTGGAGAAGGGCTTCGCTTCGTTCGTATCGGCTGGCGCATCGCAGAACGTAACAGTAGTCACAACGCAGATGAAGGGTCTCCTGTCAAACCTGACGGCGCAGTACCGCGTGCTCGCTGCTAACTTCACGCCAACGTACAACCTTGCCGTCAACAACACCCAGAAGCTCATAATAGGGCAGCTCAACTACCAGAGCGTGCCGTCGGGCATAGCGCAGCTCGCTTCGGAGCAGCAGGCGCTCGACCTGAAGCTCAAGGGCAACCTGAACACGTCCGAGCTGTCGTCGATAAGGGCGCAGCTCCAGTCGATATCGTCGCAGCTCAACTTCTACGTCCCTACAAGCCTCCCGCTTATGGTCAAGTCGTTCGACTCCGGGTTCGTGAACGCGATGCTGTCGGGCCAGCAGATCAACCCTGCCTCAAAGATAGCAGCGGCACCTGGCTACGCAGCGATGCTGTCGTTCATAATCGGCATAGTCATACTTGCGCTGATATACTTCGCTACATACCACAGGTTCAACAGGCGGGGCAAGCTGAGGCACACGCCGGGCGCGCACAAGGCATGGCGCCTGCTCTTCATAGTGCTGTTCATAATCGTGCTCGCGTACGCATACGAGACCTACGCGCTCTCCTCGCAGGCCAACGCCTTCCTGCCGATATCAAGCTTCGTGCAGCAGGCGGGCTCCCAGGCCAGCCTCGTGATAGGGGTCAACGGGTCGGCCAACTCCTCGGTCAGCCAGTGCATAGCTGCGCTGAACCACACCGCGTCTACGATGTCGAAGGCGGTGCAGGTGATAAGCATATCCGCGAACTACAGCTGCAGCGTATCGGTGCACGGACTCACATACGGCGGCCAGTCTTGCTACGACTACATCCTCTCGTCTGGCACGCCAATGGTGTTCATAGACAGCGTGCCGCATACCACATCCCTCATCTACAAGGGGCTGTACGGCACTGTGCTTTACGCGAGCGGCCAGGCTGCCAACGGCGCATCCTGCCTGGCGAACGCCGCGCTCAACACCCTCCGCTGAAGTGATGGAATGGCAGAAAAATCCCACGCTAAGGATCGCCGCACCACATCAGGCACTGACAGGGTCATAGTAGCAGCCATAGTGATAATCGTGGTTGCGATCTGGGCCGAGGCGATACTCATTTCCGGCGGTTCTGGCCAGACATTCCAATCCTTCAAGGGCGCGTTCGTCTCATCGCCGAACGTCATAGTCTACTCGGTGTTCAACAACTCGACCAGCTTCGTCGCCACTGACAGCTGCGCATCGGTCCTGCTCCAGAAGCTCGAGGAGAGCGCCGCTATCCGCAAGAA
The DNA here is from genome assembly GCA_028866905.1 of Microcaldota archaeon. Taxonomy (GTDB): domain Archaea; phylum Micrarchaeota; class Micrarchaeia; order Micrarchaeales; family Micrarchaeaceae; genus JAGWHI01. The sequence goes on along the minus strand of JAGWHI010000003.1, from coordinate 45,677 downwards.
CGTCTCCACGATAAGCTTCTACATAGTGAACAGCACAAGGTGCACCGGCATACCGACCGGCCTGGGCACGCCGCATGAGACTCTCACAAACTCCACAGCGCAGTCCTGCATTGCGCTCAGCGACAAGTACCCGAGCATATTCCTAAACTACAGCGCTAACGGCAACGGCACTGTCGTATCCGGCCACAACCTATACTTCTACGGCAACCAGGACTTCCTGGCAAGGTGCGGCATAGCCTTCTACTTCAGCTGAGCCTTCCGAATATCCTGGAGCTCTTGAAGGACCTGGGGCTCACCGAGTCGCGTATCCTGGCTATCCTGCATTTTATCCCCCTGGACTTCAACCACTCCCTGAGCTCTCCAGTGTTTATCTTCTGGTCGTATCCGAACGCCAGCACGTCCGGCATGTACCTCGATATTATAGCGTACTTGTCGGCTTCCCGCTTCAGCCTGTTGCCCAGCACAGCCTTGTCCACGAACCTTAAGGAACCCACGATCTCGAGCCTTGCCCTCTCATCCATGTACGGCTCGCGGCCTTTTATCGTGCGTATGCTGCTGTCCCTTGAAACAACTACGATGAGCATGTCGCCCAGGCGCTTCGCCCTCTTCAGGTATGCGAGGTGGCCCGGATGGAGTATGTCGAAGGACCCGAACGCCAGCACAACGGATTTCCCTGCCATAAGCCCTCACATCTCGAAGTAGCTGCTCCTTATCCCCTTGCCTGCGTCGAGCCCCATCTTCACCATCACGGACTCTATGCCCTTCTCGTCATGGTAGCTGAGCTCTACGAAGCTGCCGATCTCCTGCTCTCTGCCGCCGACCACCTTTGCCACGTCGTCCACGTATATGTTAACCCCGTCTATTACGTAGCCTGTGCGCCTCTTCTTCACGACCTTCACAAGGTTGCAGTACAGCTTCGTGGCCGAACCCTCGACCTTCCTCTCTATCTGGAACTCGTATACAGGGCGCCTTCTCATGCCGGACGCCTGCAGGGGCCCCTTGTAGGTCACGCTAAGCCTGTCACCGGATTCGCTCACCCTGAATATCTCCCCTGTCTTTGCCAGGTCGGGCTCGTCAGGGCTGTAATACCTGTCGGTGTGCTCGGTGGCCTCGGAGACCAGCCTAGCGCCGATCCTCTCGAGCTCCTGCCGCGTTATGCTGTGCCTGAACTTGAGCTGCACCTCCCTGGTCTCCAGCCTAGGCGTTTCAGACTTTGCATCGAACTCGTTGGATATCACGATGTCGGCGTACTTCCTTGTGGATTCGACATGCTTCTGGTGCATGGGCTCCGCGATTTCGGAGAAATACCCGAGTATGAAGCCAGGCGCCCATACGGTCCTTTTCATGTCGCGTATCAGCCTCCTCACCAGCCTGCCGTGGGTGCCTGCGCTCACGAATATCCTGACGTCCCCGTACTTCGCGATCGCCTCGTTGAGCCCGAATATCCCCTCGACTACTACCACCTTTCCGGGCACGAACTTCTGGTAGCCCTCCCTCTTCTGCGTCTTGAAGCTGAACACCGGCATCTCCACGCTCCTTCCCTCGGAGATCTCGGACAGCTGCCTGGCAAGGAGCCCTATGTCTGTGGTGTCGGGAGTATCGACATTCACGTATATGCCCTTGCTGATGTTCTCAATGCTGCGGTCGTCAAGCCCCTTGTAGTAGTTGTCCATGTTGAGCGCAGTGGCGTCGCTGCCGAGCGCGCCGATTATCTTCTGCGCCACCTCGCTGGTCTTCCCGCTTCCTGTGCCGCCCGCTATCTCCACTATCACTGGCCTGCCCTCCTTCTCGCCCATCTTGCGCCTTATCATCGACAAAGCGGCGTCTATGCCCTCTTTTAGGCCGTAGGTGGCTTGCGCTGCGCTCATAGCCTGCGCCCCTTCTTGGCGAATGCGTAGCCTATCATCATGTACGCCAGCCTTGCTGCCAGGAAATCAGGTGCGCGCATGCCGCCTATGGGGCTCAGCTCCACGATGTCCATGCCCACCACCTTCCTCCTGGCTATCACGCCACCAAGCACCTCCTTGAGCTGCTGGTAGCCCATTCCACCGGGCTCTGGAGTGCCTGTGCTGGGCATCTCGCCAGGGTCCAGCACATCCACGTCTACAGTGATGTAGACGCTCTCCCTTGTGCTCTCGAGTATCCTCTTAACCACCTGGTCCGTGGACATCCTGCGCATCTGGTGCATGTAGAGCGTGGACTTGCCTCGCTTGGAGTCGCTTTCCCTGTCCGTGCTCCTCACCCCGGCGCTGTAGCAGCTTCCGCAGGCGTCCATGGCCCTGGCCATAACGCACGCGTGCGAATACTTGGTGCCCTCGTACTCCTCCCTTGCGTCGGAATGGGCGTCGAACTGCAGCACGCTCATGCTCTTGGCCTTCCTGGCTGCAGCGTTTATCGCGCCTATGCTTACCGAGTGGTCCCCGCCGAGCACGAAAGGCATCTTCGAGTCTTCAAGTATCAGCGAGACCTCCTTCTCCACCCTTTTCGCCATGTTCTGCGGCGAGCTCCTGTCCGGCGCGAGCTCCTCCGTGGTGAATATCCCAACGTCGCTTATGTCGTAGCCCAGCTCCGCGTCGTAGAGCTCGACGTTCCTGCTCGCCTCTATTATTGCGTGCGGCCCGTTCCTCGTGCCAGCGCCGTACGACGCCATTGCGTCGTATGGTATCGGCAGGACCACAACCTTGGAGCGCTTGTATTCCTGGTCCTCGAGCCCGAAGAGGTTGTACGGCGGCATCGGGTTAAGCAGCTTTATACCAACACCTTATGTGCCCTCCTCCCAGCCGGAGAGGTAGTCCGCCTGCGACTTGTCCAGCGTGTCTATCTTTATGCCCATGCTCTCGAGCTTCAGCTTGGCCACGTAGTCGTCCTGGTCCTTCGGTATGGTGTACACGTCCGGCTTCATCGACTTGCCCTCCCTTGCCAGCCTGACTATGGACAGGAACTGGTTCGCGAAGCTCATGTCCATAACCTCGCTAGGGTGGCCCTCCGCAGCTGCGAGGTTCACCAGGCGCCCCTCCGCAAGCAGGTAGAGCTTCCTTCCGTCCTTCATGAGGTACTCCTCTGTGCCGGGCCTCATCTCCCTGTGGCTCTTCGCAGCCGCCTCCAGCTCCGGCGCGGATATCTCCACGTTGAAATGCCCGGCGTTCGCGAGTATCGCGCCGTCGCGCATGCTCTTGAAGTGCTCTCCCCTTATGACGTTGTTGCAGCCTGTCGCTGTTATGAATATGTCGCCGTGCCTTGCAGCCTCGGCCATGGGCATCACGCTGAAGCCGTCCATGCGTGCCCTGAGCGCCTGGATAGGGTCGACCTCTGTCACTATCACGTTCGCGCCGAGCCCCCTTGATCTTGACGCTATCCCGCGCCCGCAGTGGCCGAATCCTGCAACTACCACGTTCTTGCCGGCGAAGAGCACGTTAGTAGCCCTTATTATCCCATCGAGGGCGCTCTGGCCTGTGCCGAACACGTTGTCGAAATCGGACTTTGTCTGCGCGTCGTTGACCGCTATTATCGGGTACTTGAGCTTCTTGTCCTTCGCCATCGCCCTTATCCTATGCACGCCGGTTGTCGTCTCCTCTGTCCCGCCCATGAGGCCGTTGAGGTACTCGGTGTGCTTAGTGTGCACCGTGAATATCAGGTCGGCGCCGTCGTCAAGCGTCAGCTGCGGCTTTATCTCCAACGATTTCTCTATGCACCAGTAGTACTCCTGCTTCGACAGGCCGTTCCAGGCGAATATCCTTATCCCGTTGGCGGCCAGGGCAGCAGCAACGTCGTCCTGGGTCGAGAGCGGGTTGCACCCCGACCACGAGACCTCCGCGCCTGCTGCCTTTAGCGTCTCTACCAGCACCGCCGTGTCCTTCGTCACGTGGAGGCAGCCGGATACCTTAACCCCCTTGAGGCTCTTCTCCTTGGAGTGTATCTCCCTAAGCCTCATGAGCACCGGCATCCTGGTCTCCGCGAACTCTATCTTCCTCCTGCCTGCGGGTGCTAATTTCATGTCCTTTACTTTGCTCTCACTAACCAAGCTTTTCACCTAGAATATGATAAATCGTATGGGGAAAACGCCAATAAATATATTGCGGGTGCGCCCCTGAAAACCTATTTATAAGTTGGTTCGCAAGTGCTACTGGTTCCTATGGCGCTAGCCACTCACCGGAGCATAGGCGGAAACGCGATTCCCGTCCACTACTCGCTCAGGTTCACGCCCAACATGAAGACCTTCAGGTACATCTGCGACGAGACCATAGACTTCGACGTGAAGGGGAGCGCCCCGTCGATAAGGGTGAACGCATCGGAGCTTAAGGTGATCAAGGTCAGCGCCAGCAGCGGGGGCCGCATGATAAGGTGCAGCTTCAGGCAGTCTGACAAGGAGGAGGGCGTTATAACGCTGGCGAGCCCCGCGTCCGGAAGGACCAAGGTGCACATAATATTCGAGGGCATCAACAACGACAAGATGTACGGCTTCTACAGGAGCAGCTACGAGCACAACGGCAAGACCGAGTACATACTCACGTCGCAGTTCGAGGCCCCGAGCGCAAGGAGCGCTTTCGTCTGCATAGACGAGCCGGCTTACAAGGCAACTTACGACGTCTCGTTCATAATAGACAGGGGCCTCCAGGCGATATCCAACGCCACGATAAAATCGGAGGAGCCGGCAGGCGAAGGAAAGAAGCTTGTACTTTTCAATACGACACCGAAGATGTCTACATACCTCCTTTACCTGGGCGTGGGCAAATTCGACATAGTGGAGAGCAGGCTCGGGCGGCTGAAGGTGAGGGCGATAACGGTGCCGGGCAAGGCGAAGTACACAAAGCTCGCAATGCGCTTCGGCAAGCAGTTCATATCCTACCTGGAGGGTTACTTCGGGATAAAGTATCCCCTGCCAAAGCTCGACCTCATAGCGATACCGGACTTCGCAGCAGGGGCGATGGAGAACTGGGGCGCAATAACGTTCAGGGAGATCGCTCTCCTAGGCGACGAGAAGAAGACCTCGGTGTCGATACAGCAGCGGATAGCGGAGACCATATCGCACGAGCTGGTCCACCAGTGGTTCGGCGACCTTGTCACTATGGAGTGGTGGAACGACATATGGCTTAACGAGAGCTTCGCGACGTACATGGCGTACAAGGCCATGGAGTCGGTTTACCCGCAATGGAAGATGATGGTGGAGTATGTCGACAGCGAGGTGGGGGAGGCGCTCTCCGCCGACCAGCTTAGGTCTACGCACCCGATAAGCTTCAACGTGAACACTGCCGGAGAGGTGGCAGAGATGTTCGACTCGATAAGCTACGCCAAGGGCGGCTCTGTGCTCTACATGCTCGAGGACTTCGTAGGCAAGGATATATTCAGGAAGGGCCTGCACATATACCTGACCAGGCACCAGTACGGCAACGCCTCCCGCGAGGACCTGTGGAACGCTATAGAGGAGGCGGCAAGGAAGAGCGGAAAGCGCATAAGCGTGGCAAAGGTGATGAAGGAATGGATAGAGCGCGCAGGATACCCGATAGTCGAGGTGAGCGGCGCCGGCGGCAACATATCCCTCAGGCAGAAGCGGTTCCTCCTGCTGGAGACCAAGGAGGACAAGTCTGATGTGTGGCCCATCCCCGTGCATTACAGGACCGACGCTGGCGCATCCGGGTTCGATCTACTCGACAAAAGGTCCGGCAGCATACGCGCGAGGGGCAGGGACTGGATAAAGGTAAACGCAGGGCAGGCCGGGCTGTACAGGGTGATGTACACCCACGAGATGCTTGACAGCCTCGGCGAGGCTATAGCGTCAAAGAGGCTGAGCGGCCTTGACGCATGGGGGATAGAGAACGACCTCTACACGATTGTCAGGTCCGCCCGACTGCCGATATCCGAATATCTCGACTTCGTCGAGAGCTACTGCATGGATGCGGAGTACCCGCTCAACATGAACGTCTCTGGTCACCTGGGCGGGCTCTACATGCTGGCGTACGGCAAGGACCGCCAGACCCTGGACAGGATAAAGAGCGTGAGCGACAGGTACCACCTGAAGGCGCTTTCGAGGATCGGCTGGGACAGGAAGGCCGGCGAGTCTACAATCACAACGAAGTACAGGAGCATGGTCATACAGATGCTGGGCAGGACAGGCCACGCGGCGACCATGGCCATCGCGAGAAGGATGTTCAACGATTACATCGCCGGCAGGCGCGACATAGACAGCAACATAAGGGGCGCGATATACGTGCTCGCCGCTGCCGACGGGGACTCCAAGACGTTCGACACTATAACGGGAAGGTACATAAAGGCGGAGATACCGGACGAGAAGCGCCGCCTGCTTGTCGCGATAGGCGCGTTCCGCGACAAACGCCTGGTCAGGAAGGCGATAGCCTTCTCCGAGGGGAAGAATGTCAGGCTGCAGGACTCGCTGTCCATACCCGCAGTTCTCACGCAGCTGAACCCTGACGGCGGGGCTTACGTGCTGGAATGGACGCTTGGGAGGTGGAAGGTCCTGATGTCCAAGTACAACCGCGCGACCCACATGCTCGACAGGTTCGTCGACAACCTAGGATTCGTGTCCGATGAGAAGACCAGGGCGCGCCTGAAGCGATTCTTCTCCAACAGGGCGAACAGGCGCGATGACATAAGGCGCAGCATAGACCAGCTGCTCGAGATCACGGACGTGAACATAAGGTTCTCAAAGAGGAACTTCCCGGGCTAGTAGCCCCTCCTATTCGCGTACACGAACTTCATCAATATCGGCAGCGATACCACCAGCAGCGCGAATATCACCGCCGTCACTATCCCGTCATAGAACCCCGTGGCGGGGTTGACCAGGTAATCCACAAGGTTGATCTTGCCGCCGAGGAGGTACGGGTACTGCACAAGGCAGAACAGGTTAACAGACAGGAACAGCCAGAGCATGACGAGCGGCCCGGCAATCTTTTTGTCGAAGTACCCCAGGGTGGCTATCACTGCAAGGAATACGATGTCTGCGACAATCAGGTACCAGTACGAGACGATTCCCTGCCTCATGTACCCGGCGAAGACCGCGGTCGGTATTATCAGGAGAGCCAACCCTATAGCCGCAGCAAGTAGCTCGAACTTCTCAGATTTCCTTATGTCGAAGTAGAGGACGGATGCCGCTATGGCTATAAGCGCTATCGATATGAAGAGCGATATGTTGTACGGATTGGCCATGAACGAGAGGTCCAGCTGGAGGTTGCTGTATCCTACCTCGCTTATCGCAGTTGCGAAAGTGGACATCAGGACGAAGGCGATGACTATCGTGGATATGCTGAAGAACCTCAGGTATAGTTTCTCGTTCTTGCCCCCGCCGATGTATTCGCTGTACGCCATGAACGCGTTCCTAAGGAGTATGAAGAATGCCACAACGAACAGCGGGACTATGAAGACGTTTCCCACTATCCCCATCAGCGCCGGATATGTGACCGCGGTGCTCAGCAGGTAGAACACCGCGAACGTGCCGGTTATTCCCCAGATCGGGTTTATGTATGACCTGAGTTTGTCCTTGAGGCCGTCGTAATCTATGAGCAGCAGGCACGCGACGCCGAACTCCAGTATGAACAGCGTCATGAACGCGGAAAAGACCAGGTGGTTTATCGCGTAAAGGAAGTCCATACCATCATCTCAGCTCTTTCTCGAGCGGCCTGCCGTCGAACACTTTCTTGAGCACGTACAGCGTGAAAGGCACAACTATTATGTAAACGGCCATCAGCACTATCGTTATCGGGACTACGGACTGCGAATAATTTGCCGCCTGGTTAACGGTCATGACGCCGTATATTATCCATGGCTGCCTGCCGAGCTCGTCGACGATCCAGCCAGCCTCAAGCAGCAGCACTGACAGCGATCCGGCAACGAGCGTCAGCCAGAGGATCGGCCTTACCTTCAACGGCGTGCGCCTCAGCAGGTAAAGTATGGCAACGAGGGCGAAGAAGCCTCCGAGCGCGAAGCCCAGTATCACCATGAGGTCGAACAGCGGATGTATTATCAGCGGGGGCCAGGTGCTCTGCGGATAGCTGCTGAGCCCAGGCACTGTCCCGTTAGGGCTCCCTGTGGCTAGCACGCTCTGCATGTCCGGTATGGGTATGTAGTACTGGAGGGTGCCGTTGATGTAAAGCCCGCCAATGTATTCAGGGGCATGCGACTGCGGGATAAGGTCGGCTTCCATGGCCGCGTACTTCTCCGGCTGCTGCGCGTACATCGCGGTTATCGAGTTTATGCCGGTATATATCGTGAAGATTATCGCTATGGCGGATATCGCAAGCGCTATCCTTAGCGCCTTGGCGTGGTACTCATACACCTTAGAGTCCCTCTTCGCTCGCAGCATCCTGTATGCGAGGTATGCCGCTACTATCATAGCGCCTGTGAAGTACGACGTCGAGAGGACGTGCGACACCTCCACCCATGTCGATGGTCCGTTGAAGACCGCGAGCGGGTTTATCCCGGAAAGCGTGCCAGTCGCAAGGTAGTTCTGTATGTTGAAGCCGACAGGCGTGTTCATGAAGGCGTTGAGCATAGTTATCATCATGGCCGAGCCCCCTGCGCCTATGATAACCGGTATGGACATCGCCCAGTGGGCGTACCTGTTCTTGAAGCTGTCCCAGCCGTATATGTAGATCGCAAGGAACACCGCCTCCAGGAAGAAGAATCCGACCTCTATCAGCACAGTCAGCAGCGCAACCTGGCCGACAAGCACCATGAAGCTCGGCCACAGCGCGAAAAGCTCAACCGCCACGAGCATGCCTGACGCAGTGCCTACCGCGAAGAATATCACCAGCGCTACGGATATCCTCTTCGCTATGGTCTCATAGATCTGGTTGCCGGTGCGTATGCCTATGAACTCCGCTGCCGACACTATCACTGGTATGGCTATGCCCATGACCGCCAGTATTATGTGCACGGCGAGCGAGAAGCCTATTAGCGCCCTATCGAATATGACTGGGTCGAACATGGAAACGGACCGGCTCGGCTAACACTCTCATAAAAGGTATTTAAATGGTGCCGGGCTCATAGTGTACTGATGAGCGCTATTTTCGACGCCTATATCCTGATTGTGTCGCTCTGCTGGATAGGCTTGGTCCTTGTGAACGTCATGCCGCTGGCCAAGAGGCCCAAGGCTAGCCCAGCGAATCCCAGGTACAGGCCCAGGACCCTTGTGATAGTGCCGTGCAAGGGGACCGACATAGAGCTCGAGAAGAACCTTGCCTCCCTCATGGGCGGCAGTCACGACGTCGTAGCTGTAGTAGACAGCGCCGGCGACCCGGCGATGCGCGCGATAAGGCGCGCAAAGGTCAGCAACATCGTTTCCAGTTCAAAATGCACTGGCTGCAGCGGGAAGGTCCGCGCAATCGCGACAGCCATCGAGCGAATGCGCGGCTATGATGTGTATGTAGTGTCTGACTCCGATGTGAGGAACACTCCCGATGGGATATCCGCGCTGGTGGCGCCCCTCGCCGACAGGGGCGTAGGGGTCTCGACCTCCTGGCAGTACATAAAGCCGGTCGGGGGCTTCTGGTCCAAGGTAAAGCACGTCTGGGGCTTTGTGGGCAACGGCCTCATGGAGTCGGAACTGACCAGGTTCGCATGGGGCGGCGCCATGGCGTTCAGGAGGGACCTGCTAGACAAGAGGTCGATGCAGCGGTTCAAGGGGTCAGTGTCGGACGACATAGCGATAACCCGCACAGTGAAGCTCAAGGGGCTGAAGATAGCTTATGTCCCAAACAGCAGCCTTTGCGTGCTGGCGGATGACGATTTCGTATCCTTCACTGAATGGGCAAACCGGGAGACCGCGCTCTCGCTCATGGGCAACACACGGCTTTTCCGCATAGGCGCGCTCTTCTACGGCGCCCAGATGCTGCTCACGGTTTCCGGCATAATGCTCTCAGTATTGGCCGGCTACCTGTACCTGCTGCTCCTTGTGCCTGCAGCGATCTCGATAGCCAGGACATATTCTAGGTCGGGCAGGCGGGACATGGAGATCGCGCTGATAACATTCATTATGCCTTTCATATACTTCTCCAACCTCATGTCGGGGCGCATGATGAGGAGCATAGTCTGGAGGGGGAACGAATACAGGCTGAGATGACATGGCGATAAGGGCACCGGAGTTCAGGGCTTACATAAAGATGCCGACCATCGATGACGCAGAGATACTGGCGGAGAACGCGAACGATCCGGATGTAGCGCGCATGGTTGCGAAGCGCGGCGAGTTCCCGCACCCATACACCAAGGCTAACGCGTCGAGCTTCATAGAGTTCGCGCAGTTCGCTGCGAAGAGCGGCGTCGAGTTCCACTTCGGGATCTATTCGATGGCTACTGACAAGATAATGGGCATGATAGCGCTTATGAGGAACCAGTCAGAGCAGGACCCGAAAACGATGGAGGTGGGCTATTGGCTCGGGAAGCCGTACTGGGGGCAGGGGTACGCCAAGGAGGCGCTTCTCCTGGCACTGAAGTTCGGGTTCGAGGACATCGGCCTGGACAGGGTCGTAGCTGAAACAACGGGGGACAACGCAAGGTCGATACGCGTGCTCGAGCACGCAAAGTTCAGCAGGTACGCTCCAGACGCCCAGCCCAATGGGGCAAATCCCGACCCGAAGCTGCACTACGAGCTCAAAAGGGAGGGGTATGAGAGGCTGAAGCTGTCCGACGAGAGGATGGGGCGGATATACTCCACCTGACCCGTACAGTAAGCTATTTATATCATCCAAGCCGCATTATATCCCAGATAGGATGGCCCTTCAGAGCAAGCAGCCGGTCACCGAGGAAGCGGCAAAGAGGCGCATGGACAGGGAGGTCCTTTCGCGCATTTTTGTCGGGGAAAACAGCCTGCTGTCGAAGCTTGAGAAGCAGTTAGACACGCTTGTCGACACCAGGGAGGGCGCAGAGCTTAACTTTCCAAAGCTCAGTCCCATGGAACGAAGGGAGGAGCTCAGGGGCATAGTGAAGACCTTCGAAGAGATGAGGGCGCAGGCGGACTTCATAGCAGACCCTGAGATAAGGGAAGGGGTAAAGGTGCACCTGATCGACCTCAGGGGCGAATTTTCAGAGAATTCCGATATTGCGGACCTTGTAAAGGTACAGGGCAGGATAGCGATACACGAAACCGGCCTGCAGATAGACGTTGACGCAAGGATGACGCTGCTGCCTGTCGATGTGTTGAAGGATATAGAGTTCAGGATAAACGGCATAAACGCAAGGACGAATTCGCTTCTCGGCTCGTACGAGAAGATCCCGCCAAAAATGACCGAAACGCTTTCAGAGCTGGAGAGGGACTGGGTAAAGCCGGCGCTCTCATTCATAGACATGGCGCTGCGCGGCACAGTCAACTTCGACGACCCTGAATTGAACCTCAAGCTTTCCCAGGCTGTCGGAGAGATAAAAAAGGACCTCAACAGCAAGGAGTTCAAGCAGATGGCAGCAGGGCTGGAACCAGGGCTGAGGTACCAGATCGATGAGATGTCCGGCTGGGCCGATTGGCTCTACAGGATGGTATACAACGATGAGCGCAAGCTCGACGTGCTGCAGGACCCGGATTACTGGGCGCAGTTCGCCCCGCACACGGCGTGATCAGCTGGTGCTGTAGCATATCTGCTTCAGCGTGTCGTTTGTGAGCTGAGTGCAGTACGCGCTGTCGTTGTAGTGCGCGGCCATGTTGATTATGCACGTCTCGCTGTACTGCTGGTCCGGTATCGCCAGGCAGGCTGTCACGTTCCTAGCCACTATCGCGTTGCTCTCCTCTATGCTGTACGTGCACGAGCTGATGAGATAGCCGGGCAGGCTGGAGCATACAGACGTAGTGTTCCCGGCGCCTGTCTGGTTGTAGAACGACGAGAAGCTCGATAGGCAGAGCTCGTCAGCGTACGTGCCGCTCGTCTGCGAGCATATCGTCCTGTTCCCAGTAGCGGCAGCCAGCGTGTAGTAGCAGTAGTCCCTGGCCGTTATGTTGGCGTTGCTGTACAGCAGCAGGCTGCTGTTGGTCAGCGACTGGTTCTGCGCGCTCGACACCACGGCATAGAGCGCGCCGCTGTCGTAATGGCCCGGCAGGTTCAGGCACTGCGCCTGGTCGCGCTGCGACACCGCAAGCTTGAAGTAGTATACGTCCCTGCAGTCGCCTGCCAAGGTCGAATTCCTCATGGAGCCGCACAACCCGATGCTGGAGAAGCCGCCCTTTGCCGCGAAGCTGTACAGGCAGCTCGACTCCGTGTAATTGTCAGTGAGGTTGTAGCACAGCGACCGGTCGCCGGTCCTGTTCGCCAGCTGGTACTCGCATTGGTCGTAGTATGCGCTGCCCCGGCTTATCATCGAGCAGTCTGCCGCAGCGCCCTTCTGCGCCGCGATGTGCACTATGCACTCGTCGTTCTGGGGCGACGGCAGGTATCCGCACATCGTCACGTTCAGCGTCGAGTTGGCGAGCGAGGAGATGCACTCTATTCGCTGCTGCCCCAGTATTATCGACGAGCATGACGAGATCCCCCCTGCAGCTCCGCCTCCGGTGAAAGCTATCGACAATGCCGCGACCGCGAGCAGTAAGACAACAACAGCCACTATGAGCCTTCTCGTCCTCTGGGCCGTTTCTTCAGGGCCGCCTGCGCCGCGCCTCTTGCCGGGCTCAAGCAGACCGCGGAGCATCAACAGACCCTAATCCGCCGTGAGGACGTTGAAGCCCTCGTCGGTAATGTCGTACGGCGCGAGGGACCTGCTGTGGTCCGTGCCGCGCATCTTGACTATCTCGAGCGTTAGGCTCCTCTTGTCCTGCTCCCCTGTCTGGTAGAGCGTGATGAGCCCGTCGAATATGAAGAATTCCGGGCTGAACCTCAGGTCCTTCCTCTCCGCAGAGGGCACCTCGACGGTCAGCAGGGAGGTCACGCCGAGCCTCCTGAGGTTTGATATCAGCGCGATCATCGACTTCCTGTAGAGCAGGTTGTCGCCCAGCATGAGCTTGAGCAGCGAGAGCGAGTCTATCGCTATGTACTTGGCGTCGTTGGTCTTGATGACCTCCTCCATGTCGGACACCACGTTGCCGAACGGGTACGCTTCGGGACCCATGCCCGACTGTATCTTGGTGGCTGGGTCCTCCCCGCCTATGACCAGCATGTTGCTGTCCACCAGGCTCTGTATGTCGTCGAACTTTGTGAACGCGGCCTTTGCGTTAGCCAGCACGCGCTTCGGCGGCTCCTCGAAGGATATGAACGCGCCAGGTATGCCGTTCTTGGCGTTCCTGTACAGCGCCTCAAAGCACAGCAGCGTCTTTCCCGAACCTGGACCTCCGGCCAGTATGGTCTGGTTGTCCTTAGGTATGCCGCCGTTGAGCATCTCATCCATGCCCTCTATTCCTGTCGCGAACCTTTCGCCGCTAGGCGCTCCCATCTTCTTTTCGGAAGGCATCGAACCACACAGTCATAACAATATGTAAGAGCTTTTTTAATATCTTTCTGTGCCCGCACAGCACCGAATAAGCCTTAAATAGCCTTTTCACTATAGTTACCCGATGGGATGATAAAGAAGATCGTACTCATAGGCCTGCTGGTGTTCGTGATCGGGCTTGTGGTCATGTTCTCTCTGTCAGCGACGCAGAACATATCTGGGTTGACGCAGACGCAGCCCATAGCCAAGAACGTAACCATCGGCGCTTCGTCGTTCTACTCGCTCCCGCTTTACATCTCTAACTATTCGCTGATGCTGGTCATAGGCAACTTCAGCGCGCCGGTCAACCTCTACCTGTTCAACGGCTCCGCGCTATCAAGGTGGAGCGGCAGGGCCTCGAACTCGAGCTCAGGCCTGTCCGACGCGAAGTCCTTGGAGGGCGCAGGAGCGGAGCTTGTCATAAGCAACGCAAGCGGATTCTACCTGCCTGCCATGCAGTTCACGAGCAACTCGACAAGGGTGGCCTACTCGGCTCTCGCCCCGGGGAAGGGGATCCAGCCGGGAACATACTACCTCGTCGCGGACAACACCAACGGGAGCGTGTCATCGAAGTCCAGCATAAGCGGGCAGCTCGCATACCTCCCTGAGGTGCCAAACGAGACGACCCCTGCAAACCTCGGCGCGCTCGGCAACCAGATAGCCATAGGCGCGGTCGGCTTCATAATAGTGCTGGCCGGCATAGTGATCATAGTCATCGGCCTGATGAAGGCGCCAAAGGTTCCGGGCAGGACCGACAAGGACACGCCAGCCGACGAGGAGGTGGAGCGCCTTTACAGCGGAATAGAAAAGCCTATAAAGGCCAAACACAAAAGACATATGACGAGGAAGGGATAGGTTATGGACGAACTCAGGGAGAAGATAGCGGGCGAGATAGCTCTTTCGGAGAGCCCAGGCAGCACCATGAAGAAGTGGAGGGAGCTCTTCGGGGTAACGCAGTCGGAACTCTCCAAGTACATCAAGATATCCGCGTCGACCATAAGCGATTACGAGAGCAACAGGAGGCTCAGCCCGGGCGTAGGGGTAATAAAGAGGTTCGTTGACGCGATCTTCACGATAGACGAGGGCCGCGGAAGCACGGTGGTGCAGAACCTGGAGCGAATGGCCATGGCCAACAAGTCGGAGAAGGAGCCGTTCTACAGGGTGCACGACTTCGCAGCCCCGATAAGCGGGCTGGACTTCAACAGGATAATAGAGGGCAAGATAATAGTCAACCCGAGCTACCTGGACTCGATAAACCTGTTCGGCTACACTATAGTCGACAGCCTCAGGGTGATACTGGAGATGTCGCCATCGGAGTACCCGAAGCTCTTCGGGTCTACGACCGAGAGGGCGTTCGTCTTCGAGCACGTGTCTACGGGAAGGTCGCCGCTTGTGGTGATAAGGGTGGCGCCGATAAAGCCAAAGGTCGTGGTGATGCACGGCATAACGAACATAGACAGGCTTGCGATAAAGATTGCGCAGATCGAGAAGATACCGCTCCTCGCCACCAAGCTCAGCGTCGAGGAGATACAGCAGAGGCTTGACAAGACATGATCCATGCACTAGCCCTGGCGCACGCCAATCTGGCGGGCATCAGGCGGCTCGCGAGGAAGGAGGTTCCCGAAGCGGTCCTTATAACCTCGGCTGCAGCCGGCATCAACCATATGCGCAAGTCAGTAGTCTAGCCCCACACGTCGGCCTTGACCCTCTCCTGTGGAACTCCAAGCGAAGTCAGCGCGTCCTTTATCGCCTTCACGAAAGGCAGGGGGCCGCATATGTAAACCCCGCGCTCCGACAGGTCCGGGGCCAATTTCCTTATCTTGTCGGCGTCTATGTGGCCTGTCTCGCCGGCCCATCCGTCTCCGGGCTGCGGCCTGGTGACTGTTATATACGTCCTAAGCTTGAGCTGCTGCGCAAGGCTCTCCAGCTCCTCCTTCTTGATTATCTCGGTCGGATACTTTATGCTGTAGAGCAGTATCGCGTCGTTGTCAGCGTTTATGCGCTTCATGTGCCTTAGCATGGACATGAATGGCGCAAGCCCTGTTCCCCCGGCCACGAAGAGCACCTTGCTGTCCTTGTCAGGCAGGAACTTGAACTGGCCGTTGGGATTCCCTATCAGGAAGGTGTCGCCTATCCTGGACTCAATGAAGTGGCTCGTGTGGCCCTCGTGCACCTTGACCACGAAGAGCTCCACCTCGCTGAGCTCCGGCTCCGAAGCTATCGAGAACGCCCTGGCTATGTATGTCTTGCCTGTCTGCTGCTCGAGTCCCGATATCATTATGAACATCCCAGGGTCGAAGGTGTACTTCGCGCCGTCCTGCGCCCTCAGCCTCACCAGGAGCACCTCCGGAGTCTCGTCCTTGAGCTCGGTTATCGTGAATATCCTCTGATTCTGGTAATTCGGCATCCAATCAATCCCTTATAGGTTCGGCATGTTTTTAAGGATGACGCTGAAAAATCCGAAAGCGCTTACAGAATCACTACGCCGAGCGAGTCCATGGCGGACTTGACGCTGCGCCTAGACGCTGTCTTCATCTCCTTCCTGGATATGGAACCGACTGCTACTGCGAGCTCGAGCGACTGTGCCTGCCTTATCATTGCGCCGCCCAGGTTAGCGCCAGCCATGTCGCAGCCGGAGAGCATGGCGCCTAAGAGCTTTGCTCCCTTCAGGTCAGCGCCCCTGAGGTAGGCCCTGCGCATATCGGCTTTGGAGAAGTCCGCGCCACGGGCGAAAGATCCCCACAAGTATGCATCGACAAAAACAGTGCCGTTCGCCTTGGCGTAGCCGAGGTACGCGCCGCTCATGTTCGCGCCCGTCAGGTCGGCGCCGGATATGTTCGAGTAGGCCATGTTGGCCCCGCCTAGGTTGGCCATCTGGAGGTCGGCCCCGCTGAGATTGGCGTACGGCATGTTCGCGCCGCCGAGGTTCGCGCTCCTCATGAAGGATCCGCTAAGCACGGCCTCCGATATGTCGGATCCAGCCAGGTTGGCCGCCTTCATCTTTACTCCATGGAGCATCAGCCCCTTGAGCTGCGCGCCAGGCAGCCTGCAGTTGCTCAGGTCGTGCCCCACAGACCTGAGGTCCTTCGCAAGCGCCCTCCTGCCGGTGATGTAGAATCCTGACATAAGCCTTACTGCAACCGCAGCCTTAGTCACCACCTGACCACGCCATCGAATCTCAGCAAAAATTAATAAACCGAGCGTGCAATTAATACCGATTCCATGGCTAAGGTACAGGTGTGCAAGGTCTCGGAGCTTCCGCCAGGCAGGATGCGCGGCATAGAGGTTAACGGAAAGGCGATAGCCGTGGCCAACGTCGAGGGCAAGTTCTACGCCATCAACGGCACGTGCCACCACGAGGGCGGCCCGCTTGCAGAGGGCGAGCTCGAAGGCAAGATCATAACCTGCCCATGGCACGGCGCGCAGTGGGACGTCACTACTGGCAAGCTGGAATGGTTCCAGTTGCCGCTGGACCCGGAGCCGACCTTCAAGACCTCTGTCGAAGGGGACACTGTCTACGTCGAGGCCTAGCCCCACGCAGGGCGTAATAGATGGGTTTATCTATATCCCTTAATGTGAGTGCTCTAATTATTATATCCAGAAATATAGACGACAGCGATGGGTAGAAGTATATAAAATTAGTTATTAAACTAATTTATTATAACTTATTAAATATGCCAATAGCTATTTATTAGGATATAACCACGATATGTTTAAATATAAGTTAAACCATAATATTATTCGGTGGAGGAAGACCGGATTGACTCTGTCAGTCCATCTGTTTATACCAACCACACACCTAATTCCCCACCAACCCACCATGCAAGGGGGAAACCCCTTGCAACCCAAAAATCTACCCCTTGCCAAGAAGCTCGATCATGCGCTTGACGCTGTTCGTGGGCGCCTTGCAGCTGAATCCAGTGCATACGTAAGCCGTGGCGGCCCCGCCGGTTTGTTTCATTCCCTTTGCGAAATCCGAGCGTACGCTCCCACTCCCGTCGTTCAGCACCACCACCGCGTTCGGGAGGAAAGTGGAGTTTATCGCAGCGAGCATCGTTTCGGTGTCCTTCGCGCCCCTCTCCCCTGCAACCACTATCTCGTACGACTTTGACGTGGCGTACGAAAGCGCAGTAAGCAGGAAAGTGTACCCCAGGTGGTACTGCGATACCCTCCCGTGCAGCGAATCAGCTATCCTCGAAGCCTTCTCCTCGTGGCTTTCGTCCCCTGTCATCCTCGATAAGCGTATCATGTCCATCATCGCAACAGAGTTTCCCGAGGGTATCGCCCCGTCTGCGGTGTCGATGTCCCTGACAAGCAATCCCTCCGCGTAATCTGCTGACGTGAAGAAGCCAGCCATCCCCTTGTCCAGGAAATGCCCCTCCATATGCTCCGCAAGCCGTATCGCGCAGTCCAGGTACTTTGCCTCGAAGGACGCCTGGTACAGCTCTATTAGGCCGAAGCATAGGAAGGCGTAGTCGTCGATGAATCCGTATATCGGACCGCGCGCGCCCCTAGCGTGCAGGAGCCTGTCGCCATCGAAGAGCTCAGAGATTATCCTGTCCGCGGCCTTCTTCGCGATCACAAGGTAGCCCTCATTCCCGAACGCCCTGGCCGCTTTGGAGAACGCGGCTATCGCAAGGCCGTTGTTGTCCGCAAGTATCTTGTCGTCGAGGTTGGGCGGTATCCGTGCAGACCTCGCCATGTACATGGCCTCACGCGCCTGCCCGATATCCCTCGCAATGTCTCCGTTCTCCGTTTTCTCCGAGATATCTTCCAACGAGGCTGTCATGTACAGGATGTTCTTTCCGTGCGAGTCCCTGAAGTTTCCCTCCTCGTCAAGGTTGAACACCTCCATCACGCTGGCTGCAACCTTATCCGGAAGCAGCCTTTTCACCTCCTCTGCGGACCAGAGGTAGAACTCCCCCTCCCTGCCGTTGCTGTCTGCGTCGAGCGCGGTGTAGAATGCGCCGTCCCTGGAGCGCAGCTCAGTCGCCATGAACTGGAGCAGCTCCTTCGCTGTCGACCCAAGATCCTCGCTCTTCGTCGCAAGATAGGCGTCGGTGTATACGATGGACATCAGCGCCTGGTCGTAGAGCATCTTCTCGAAGTGCGGCATGAACCACATCTGGTCCGTGGAGTACCTGTGGAACCCGAATCCTATCTGGTCGTAGACCCCGCCTAGGCGCATCATGCGCAATGTGCGCTCAACCATGTAGAGTGCGGTGTCCGAGCCTGTACTTGCGTGGTACTGCAGCAGGAACATCAGGTGCGCCGGCATCAGGAACTTTGGCGCAGTGCCGAAGCCGCCATATGTGTTGTCGAATATGCCGGACAGCTGCAGGAACGCCTCCTCTATCAGGCCTTTCGGGTCTGCCTTTCCGGGCTCCGATCGCGTCTCTACGTGGGCTTCGAGGGCATCGACCACCTTCATCGCCGTCTTCTCTATGTCCTCGCGCCTCTTCGACCAAAGCGCCTCGACGTTGTCCATCAGAGAGTCCATCCCCCCGTCGCCGAACCTCGCGCTCCTGGGGATGTACGTGGCCGAGAAGAACGGCCTCTTGTCCGGCGTCATTATTATGGTGAGCGGCCACCCGCCGTTGCCGTTCATCAACTGGCACACCTTCATGTACACGGCGTCTATGTCGGGCCGCTCCTCCCTGTCCACCTTCATGTTCACGAAGAGCTCGTTCATGCGCTTCGCCGTCTTCTCGTCCTGGAAAGACTCCCTCTGCATAACGTGGCACCAGTGGCACGACGAGTACCCTATAGAAAGGAATATCGGCCGGTCCAGCCTCTTTGCCGCCTCGAAGGCCTCGTCGCCCCAGGGGTACCAATCGACAGGGTCGTGCGAGTGCTCCTTAAGATACGGACTTCTCTCCATAGCGAGCCTGTTTGCGGCCTCCATGATACCCATATCGCACCTAACCTATTAATTGCAATCGTGCACCAAATACAAACATCTATAAATCTAAAGAACATATCATTATCAAGTAGAAGGGAACGAATTTCTGATTCTTTTCCTTAGTACGGTGTTCAGTTGATAGAATTCAAAGACATGAATCTCAAACGTGAGTTAGCGGAATCGCTTAGTAGGGCGGGTTTTGTAAACCCGACCGATGTTCAGGAGCAGGTAATACCTGTGGCGCTGCACGGCAAGGACGTGATCGCCAGGGCCAAGACCGGCACGGGAAAGACGTGCGCATTCCTCATACCAATAATGGAGGGGCTGCGCGGCAATTCCGGGGTTGAGGCGATAGTGATCTGCCCGACGAGGGAGCTGGCGCTGCAGATAGCCAACGTTGCTGAGGCGATAAGGCCGAGCAGCAGGATACACATTGCCATGGTGTACGGCGGCGCTTCGATAAACCCCCAGATAGAGAAGATAGAGCGCGGGGCCAACATAGTTGTCGGCACACCGGGGCGAATAATAGACCTGATGCAGCGCGGCGTTCTCGACCTCGAATCAGTAAGCACCGTAGTGCTCGACGAGGCTGACACGATGCTCGACATGGGTTTCATAGAGGACATAGAGTTCATACTATCCAACGCGTCTACCAACAGGCAGACGATGCTCTTCTCGGCCACGATGCCAGACAAGATAGTCACAGTCGCGAAGCGCTACATGCGCGGCCCGACCATGATAACCGTGGGCGACGAGGAGGTCATAACCGTGGAGAAGATAAGGCACAGCTATGCGCTCGTGGGCCCGCGCGAGAAGTTCGCTGCGCTGCTCGCGTACATACACAAGCACAAGCCGCACAAGGCGATAGTGTTCGCGCACACGCAGCACTGGGCGGACATACTGCACGGCTTCCTGAAGGACCAGGGATTCGACGTCATGGTCCTGCACGGCGGCCTGACGCAGGCGAAGAGGGAGAGGTCGCTCAGCGAGTTCAAGAGCAGGGCGCAGTTCCTGATAGCCACCAACGTGGCCTCGCGAGGCATCGACATCAAGGGCATAACCGACATAATAAACTTCGACGTGCCTGACGACCCGTACGTGTACGTGCACAGGGTCGGAAGATCTGCGAGGATGGGCACCGAGGGCAAGGCTTTCACGATAATAAGCTACGACCAGAAGAACCTGATTGGCGACATAGAGTACGTCGCGAACATAAAGATGCAGAAGGAGGAGATGGACGTCAGCCAATACAAGGACCTCAAGGTCGACATGCACCCCTCGAGAGGCTCAGGCTCATTCGGCCACCGCGGCGGGGAGCAGGGGCGCGGCCGTGGGGGATTCCATTCACGCGGCAGGCCAACACACGGGGGATTCCGTGGCGACCGCGGACATGGGCGCGGCCGTTTCGACCGGGGTAGAGGCAGGAGCGGAGGCGGATGGCGCGGCAGTTCAAGATAAAAAGCTTATCTGCCAAGTGACTACATATGAACGATGCAGTCAGGATGGACCCGTCGGCAAAACCGATCAAGACTGACACGCGGCCGTGGGGCATGTTCGAGCAGTTCAACCAGAACTCCGAATGCACTGTCAAGCTTATACACGTGAAGGCTAGCAAGAGGCTCAGCCTCCAGTACCACAACCACAGGGAGGAGTACTGGCGCATAATATCCGGAAGGGTCCGGGTCACAATAGGCGACATGACAACGGAGGCGGGCCCGGGCGAATCGTTCCACGTGCCTCTCAAGACCAGGCACAGGCTGGAGGGCGTAACTGACGCGACCCTCCTCGAGATAGCAAAGGGAAGGTTCGACGAGGACGACATAGTCAGGATCGAGGACGACTTCGGGAGGAAATGACTCAAAAGGTATTTAAAGAGTTCAATAACAAGTATGTTGAAGGTACGGTTGATAGTTTGGCGACTAAGATAGGACCGGTTCCCGAGCACCTAGCGATAATTCCGGACGGCAACAGGCGCTGGTCCAGGAGCCACAGCCTGGCCCTGCTGAAGGGCTACGACATGGGCATAAAGAAGTTCATCAGCGTGAGCGAGTGGTGCAAGAAGCTCGGCGTGAAGACGGTATCCGTCTGGGCGCTCTCCACAGAGAACGTCAAGAGCAGGACCTCCGCAGAGCTTAACGTGCTATACTCCTTATACGTCAGGGCGTGCGACGACCCTGAGATAATAAAGACGCTCGACAGGAACAAGTCGCGCGTCAACGTAATCGGCGACAAGAGGCTCCTTCCCAAGAAGGTGCGCCAGGCTTTCGACAGGCTGGAGGCGCGCACCAGGCACTACAAGGAGTTCACGATAAACCTGCTTGTCGGGTACGGCGGCAAGGACGATCTGCTCCACGCGGCCAAGAGGCTCTACCTTGACGCTATACACAAGCGCATAAAGAGCATAAACGACCGGATAATAAGGTCGTATCTGAGGACTTCGGTCCTGCCGGACGTAGACCTTATAATAAGGACATCCGGCGAGTTCAGGACGTCAGGGCTGCTTCCCTGGCAGTCCGACTACTCGGAGCTTTATTTCTCCAAGAAGTACTGGCCTGATTTTGGCAAAAACGACCTCGAAGCGGCATTGAGGACCTTCTCCAAGAGACAGAGGAGGTTCGGAAAGTAATCCGTGTGTTGAGATGCGATCGAACAAGGAGGACGGTGTCCTAAAGTACACCGGTATCTTCTACAAGCGGCTGCCGGGCTCGATTGTCCTGCTTGCCTTGGTTCTGCTCCTAAGCGTCGGTGTTGGGATAGCTGCGGTAGCGCTGCTCCACAACCCGCAGGGCGGAATACCGAGCGAGCTGCCGTACATACTGGTAAACGGCTCGCTCACAGGGCTCATGCTGATAATGATGCCCACCGTGCTGACGGTGCTTTTCGTAAAGATGCTCCGCAGGTACGTGGCTGTTAAGTACATACTGCTCATAGCGATGATGGGGGCTCTAGCTTACGCCGTCTATATCCTGATCGGGAGCGAGATCTACCACGTGGGCGGGACCTCCCTCGCAACCGTGGTGGTGCTCGTCGGCGACGCCAGCATATTCGGCTGGTGGTTCTTCATAAGCAAAGTGATACTCGGCAAGAGGAAGCAGGCGATACTGTTCGCAGTCGTCCAGCCGACCCTGAACGTCCTATTCTACATACCAGCAAGCGTGTTCGTCTTCTCGCTCAGGACGCCGCTTCAGCTGCTGCTGATCAAGCTATACGCTGCGCTCTTCATATTCATGATAGTAAGCTATTCCCTCGTATACATATTCGACAGCCCGATAAAGAGGAACCTGGGGTTTGGCGGAATCGATGCATTCAGCCAGATGCTCCAGAGCTGGCTCTTCGACATAAACGTGTCGAAGCCGTTCGCCCCTTCGTTCGGCACCCCCACCGACATAGAGGCGCACACGCTCGTGGCGCGGAGGAGGGACGGCACCCCAAAGGCGGTATTCTTCATGCCAGAGATACACTTCGGGCCGGCCGGTTCCATAGGGGGCAGCAACTTCCCCTACCTTCTGGAGCGCTACATATCGACGCGCTACAAGGCCACGCCATTCATACTGCACTGCCCGGTCAACGAGGACAACAACCCGGTCTCGAGCACGCAGATATCAAAGCTCTACGCCGCGCTGGACAGCGGCATAAGGGACGCGAAGCCGTCCGGCAGCGGTATCTCCTACCGGTCTATAAGGAACGGGACCTCCACGCTCGCCAACATGAGGTTCGGAAATGTCTCGATGGTGACATTAACGAGGGCTCCTAACGTCACGGAGGACCTGGACCCTGACGTGGGCATAATGTTCAAGAAGCTGCTCAACGACAAGCTCGGGAAGGCTATCCTCGTCGATGCGCACAACTCTAGGCTTGAGAGCGCGTCAGCGGAGGAGCTCGCCGGGGTAAAGTTCGACTCCAAGGTGATGAACGAGTACATGGGCGCCATAGGCATGATGGGGGGCGGACGCGGCCATTCCAGCAAACGGGTAATGCTCGGCACCGCCAGCATAGACCTCTACTCGAGGCTCGGCCCACTGTCAGACATCGGGCCGGGCAGCGTCAACGTCGCAATCTTCATGTTCAACAGCTCCAAGCGCGCTATAATCGAGTTCAACTCGAACAACATGCTGCCATCGGTGAGAAACGCGATAGTCTCTAGGCTGAAGAAGGTGTACGGGATCGACGCCGAGCTGTACACCACCGATACGCACTGCATAAACTCCCTGGGCAGGGACGTCAGCAACGTGCTTGGCAGGAGCACCTCCACAGCGAAGCTGCTCGGCATAGTCGAGGAGGCTGTCGGCAACGCGCTCAAGAACGCAGAGGAGGTGCGCATCGCCTACAGTTGGCAGACGATGAAGAACTTCGTGGTGTGGGGGAAGAACGTCAAGGAGAAGCTGTTCTCCGTTGTCAGCTCCGTGCTCGCCATAGCGAAGTTCCTCGTGCCTACGATAATAGCGATGGGTTTCGTCATAGCATCGTGGATAGTCTCGCTGATATGACCCGACCGCAAGATTATAAAAGATACGCTTGAGTAATAGCTCAGGGCCGATGAAGATGTTCGCGCTACCATTGATGTTCATACAGTTCCCGCCTGCGACATTCTACCTCATAAACGCGCTGTTCGCTGTTGCGACCGCGATGATACTGGTCGAGTACGCGTTCGACTTCAGGCACAGGAGGGGCTTCGCATCGCTCCCGATAATAGCCAGCCTGATAACCGCGGCGTTCGTTGTCGTGGCCTCGGGCTACTATCTAACCTTGGCGTACCTCTACCTCACGATAAGCTTCGCGATAATCTTCTCGATACTCCCGATATACTACATGACCCGTCCGAACAGGTTCTCCCTCGTCCTGCTGTTCGCGATAATACAGGCGGTATACACATACAACGTCTACAACGGGATATGGATAGCGATAATGCAGATATTCGGGATAGGCACGTTCTACGGCCTGCTCTACAGGTTCTATTCGGAGAAGAGGCCTAGGCCCAGCAGGTCCAGGAAGTTCAAGTCGGTAGAGATAAGCAGGGACATCGTCCACATATTCCTGGGCATAATAATAATCCCGATGTTCTTCCTGACCGGGCAGGTCACTGCAAAGTACATCACGGTAGCGCTGGTTTTCCTGGGCTACTTCTACAACAACATAGGCGGGTTCCGGTTCGGTTCCATACAGAAGATGGTGAAGAACCTCGAGCGTGAGGGCACTCTGCACGGGTACGGCGCTCTACACCTGGCTATAGGCGTGATGTTCGTGCTGGGCTTCGTCCACAACTTCCACATGACGCTGCTCGGCCTCATAGCGCTCTTCTTCGCCGACCCTATGGCTACGATAGTGGGGATGAACGCCAAGAGGATACCGCTTATCTACAACAGGAAGAAGAGCCTCTTCGGCAGCCTGGCCTATGCGCTGGTCGTTTTCGTAGGCGGGTACTTCCTTGTCGGGCCATTCTTCGCTGTGCTCTTCGCTTTCGCGCTGGCGTTCATAGAGAGCATGGACCTGCCTGTCGACGACAACTTCAGCGTAGCTGTGGCGATGATAGCGATATACCTTGTGGCGGGGTCTCTGGGATACATACCGCTGCTAAGCCCGTAAGTAGAGCACCATGGAGCATAAAATGCATCTTTTTGCAGGACCGTTCAATCTTGTTAAAAGCGGCAAGAAGACCATCGAGATAAGGATTTATGACGCCAAAAGAAGGAAAGTCAAGGTAGGCGACACTATAATATTCGAAGAGCTTTCGCCATCAGGGCGGACTGTTAAATGCAGGGTTGTGGGCCTGTCTATTTTTAAATCGTTCAGGGATCTATTCATCGCTTTTGATAAAAGTAAATTTGGCCACCCGAAAAGTATTACATTGGCAGAACAATTAGGGAGAATGCATTCTATCTATACAAAGAAAGAGGAAGCAAAGGATGGTGTCCTCGGCATACACATAAAACTAGCCTAACCTCTGACAGATTCGATTATCTTCTCTACCGTCCTCAGGTTGTACTCCTCGCCGCCGTCCTCGTTTATCGGTGTTTCCATAACGAAGCAGCGGTCGCGCATCCGCTTGTCGGACAGCAGCGCCCTGAACCCCCCGAGCCCTATCTCCCCCTTGCCTATGTGCCAGTGCCTGTCTAGCCCGCTGCCAAGCGGGTTCTTGGCGTCGTTAAGGTGCACGAGCCCCAGCCTGCCGAGCCCAATGCTGTCGTCGAACGAGTCCAGCGTATCATCAACGCCCTTTCCGTCCCTCAGATCGTATCCGGCAGCGAACGCATGGCATGTGTCGAAGCAGACGCCTATCCTGTCGCTGCCTACTGTATCGGCGAACCTCCCTATGTCCTCGAACTTGGAGCCCATGCTGTTCTTGTAGCCCGAAGTGTTCTCTAGCAGTATCCTTACCGACTCTGTGGATTCGAGAGCGTGGTTGAGCGCCGCCAGCAGCCTTTCCTCCCCGGCCGCAGGCCCCTTTCCCAAATGCGATCCCAGGTGTATGACCAGCGCGCCGATGCCGAGAGTATGGCAGTTATTCAGGTTGTTTATGAGCATGCCGACGCTCTTCCTGTGCATTTCGGGATTGGTGGACGAGGGGTTGCATAGATAGGGTATGTGCGCGAATGGCACGATTTCCGAATCATCAACTATCCTCCTGAACTCCCCGACCTCATCATCGTCCAGCTCCGAGTTCTTCCACGACCTAGAGCTGGTCGTGAATATCTGGAATGCGCCGTATCCCTCGGCAACCGCGGCCCTGGGCGCGTTGGCGACCGAGCCAGCTATCGACACATGGAATCCTATGCGTATCATTTGATCGCCTGCAGGCGCAGGAACCTATTAAAATATTGCCCAAATCCGTTTGTATCCGGTTCGCCTGACTACCGCTAATCTAGCTTTGTAGTTTTCTTTAAAAAGCTTCTCCTGCAATACTAGTTGCACATGGTGGTGTATTGGTAATGAGGAAGGGATTCAGTCTTTACGATATAGAGGAATTTCTGAGGGAGGCTGGCGCAGAGAGGGTGAGCGAGAAGGCGGTGCTCAGCCTCGACAGGGAGCTCAAGGAGCTCGTAGGCGAGATAATAGATGAGGCGAAGGTGTACGCTGAGTACGCGGGCAGGAAGACGCTGATAAAGACGTCTGACATAAAGCTCTCCAGAAGGCACTCTGTCGTGAACACGAGGTTCAAGCGCGCGATAGCGGAGAACAGGAAGAAGGCATCGCCAAGGCTGCCGGCAAGAAGGCCGGAGCCTTTGCTGCAGAACAACTACATAGTGGTCGGCAATAAGCACCTGAAGCCAGTCAACAGCTTCTGATTATTTACCTATGTATGGCGCGACCAGCCCATCGAAGTCCATTCTGTCAGGGTCTTCAGGTACTGACACCCTTGCAGTTATCCTGAATCCGTTGTGGTATTCTGCCGCAACCACCAATGTCGGAACAGATACAACATTAGGTGACTTTGCGAAGAATGGGTTAGTCCTTGCGCCATTGCTGTCCTGATCCTTCCATGCATTTTCGGATCCTACGCCTATAGCATAGATGTCAATCCCATTGTTTTCTCTGCAGAACCTATTGAATACAGGCTCTGCAGCCCTGCACCAACTGCACCATATGCTGTTCTCGTCCTCCCCACCGAAGAAATAGGCGATCATGGGCCTCTTGGTTTTCTCATGCTCCCTGAACGCTTTCACGAAATCCGCATATGCGTCACGATCCTTCGCAGATATCCTTATCAGTGCCATAGCATCAGTACCTTAAGGTTACAAGAGGTGCAGGCCGTACAGGCCGAAGCCGAGCAGTACGAACAGCGCCTCTGCTATCCACATGTAAAGCGACACCTCCCATTCCCTGCATCTCTTCAGGTTCATGAAGAAGTGCGTCCAGGAATATACCCTCCTGCCGTAGGGGTTTTCGAAAGTACCATCGCTCCTCCTCTTTCCCAGGTCGCTCGTCCTGAATCTGCCCTTCAGGTGGAGCAGGAACTCTATGAAGAACGGGAATATTACGATTACTCCGAACGCCTCCATGTTGCCGAGCACCATCGCTATTACGAAGCCCGCGCCCACGAAATAGGTGAAGCTGTCGCCGGGTATGAGTTTTGTCGGGTAAAGCGTGAATATGAGGAACGCCAGCAGCGTTGAAACTAGCATCGCCGATATGACTGCACCGGTATAAGTTCCGAAAGCAAGGCTGTACGCCAGGAAGCCTATGCATGCGATGAGCCCGGTGCCCGCGGTAAGGCCGTCGAACCCGCCGAGAAGGTTGAACGCGTTTGAGCTGAATACGACAGCGAGAGGTATGAGCACTATGGGGTAGAATATCCCGAAGTCCACGAGCCCCAAGAATGGTATGCTTATGGTTGATACTCCGGCGTTTACCGCCATCAGCGGTATCGCGCCTATAAGCGTAAGTATGGGCTTCTGCCACTGCTTCAGCCCGCGTCCTGTGTTCCTGACGCCCTTCGGGAGCACGACCTCCTTCTGTATGACTATGTCGTCAAGGAATCCGACGAAGGCGATTAGGAATACGGATATCAGCGCTGCGAACAGGTACGTCAGGTTAGCCTCTGCGGTGTAGAAGTTGAAGCTGCTGCCGAACACGTACGTGAGTATGCCTACCGCAAAGCCGAACGCCACTGCCGGGCCTATCCCGCTCGGGAGCGGGTATTCCCTCTTGCCCTTGTTCTTCTCGGTAGTGGTTATGCCTGCGTTGTACATGAAGCCCATCAGGAACTTCGTGCCGATTAGCGTAACTGCGAGCGCCACGATTGCGGGAACGAGCACTGTCAGATATGAATGGTAGGACATCCCAGCACGTCTCTGTAAATTATCTGTGCCCTTATTTAAAGATTGTCCTTCCGCAAACGCTAGCCTATTTATATTATTTGCAACAGAAGTGTCCCAGTGGAATGAGATGTCAAAACAAGTTCACAAGGTAGCCAAGGGGGTCGAGGATTTCACCAAGAAGGAAAGGAAGCTGCTGGAGGAGACATTCTTCAGGGTCGGCAACGCGAAGGGCGCGGCTAACGAGCTTACCGATAAAAACCTCCTCAAGATCACACCGAAGCAGGCGCTCACCATACTGAAAGAGGATGGGGTGATCAAGCACACGATAAAGCCCAGATTGACGGACGGCGAGACAACGGACATAGGGATACTGAAGGGCCAGCTGTACACGATACCTGAGATAATGGCAGTAACGGACAGGAGCGCCGCGCTCATCTACACTGCGGCATCCACATACGAGGCCAAGCTCATCGGGGAGAAGCGGGAAAGGATCCGCAGGGCAAACCAGCCTGACTATACAACGTGCCCTTGATATCGTTATAAAGACTTATCACGCGCATTCTACTCAGCCCTTGTAGTATAACTTGGATAGAACGCGGGCTTGCGGAGCCTGTGATCCGGGTTCAAATCCCGGCAAGGGCGCTATGTAATAATTGGTTTGATGGGATTTAGAAAGGCCGTATTCATAAATAAAAAGGGCCAAAAGCTAATCGGCATACTTCATACTCCGCCGAAACGGTCTAGCTCCATGATAATAATGGTGCACGGCTTCTACGGGGACAAGGACGAGCAAGGCCTGTTCGTAAACGCGGCAAAGGAATTCTGCTCCAACGGGTACAATGTGCTGAGGTTCGACTGCGCGGGAAACGGTGAGAGCGACGGCAGGTCCAGGGACATTACAAGGAAAAGCGAGCGCGACGACCTCATCTCAGCAATCCGCTACGCTAGGTCAATCGGCATGGGGCGGATAGGCGTGCTGGGTTTCAGCCTCGGTGCAGGTGTAGCGATAATCGCCTACAGGCGTGGCATAAAGGCGATGTGCCTGTGGAGCGCCTCAAGCCGCGCAAGGCGGCTATACGACAGGTACAAGGCGTCGAAGGAATACATGTCGGAGCTGCGCGAGAAGGGCTATTTCACAAGGGTGAGGAGCAACGGCACATTCGAGGTCGGGAGGGCGTTCATGAACGAGTGCCTGAGGCTGGCCCTGGACCAGTACATCATGAAGATAAAATGCCCTGTGCTTGTGGTACATGGCACAAAGGACGGTGCGACTCCCCCTTCCGAGGCAAGGAGATTGTACGGGATGTTGAAAACAGGGAAGAGACTAGTTCTGATAAACGGCTCGGGCCACAGGTATGAGACAAAAAGGCAACAGGGGCAGGCGATACGCGCGTCTCTCGATTGGTTCGAGAGGTACCTGTGAGGCCTAAGCCACTATCAGGTAATTGACTATGTAGGCTGCCACGAAACCTATGAGTATGCCGAGATAAGTCAGGTGCGTCGAACTCTGCTTCTCCTTCTTGTTGCCCCTGTCTATGTTGATGTGGAACAGCACCAGGACGACATACAGTATTGCGGCGCTCGCCAGCGCATCGAACAGCACTATGAAAGCCGTTGAGTAGAAGTTCAGCCCTATCAGTGTGCCTATCACCGCTGGTATGCCCCCAAGCAGGAAAACGCTGGCTACGAATTTCTTCTCCACTTTCTTCCTCAGCCCTATCAACGGCGCGGCTATGGGGAAGCCCTCAGTTATGTCCTGCAGTGTGAAACCTATCGCAGCCAGCACGTATATCGGGACTATCCCCGCCGCTCCCGCAGAGCCGAACACAAGCCCTTCGGTCAGGTTCTGAAATCCGATTCCTAGCGCGGCTAGGGCGGAGGTCCTCTTCGGGCTCTGCAGCGGGTCCCTGCCGGATTTTGGGAATATGAAGAACAGGAAAGTCAGGAAGAATGCCACGATGAACAGTATCTCGTACGGATCGGTTATCGATGCGTTACCGAACACTGCGGCCACGTTGCCGTAAATGTCGAGTAGCAGGAACACGAGTATTCCCGCGGCTATCGCGTTGTAGAACAGCATCTTCCTGAGGCTGTGCGTGTTGCGGAACACGACAGGCATCGATACGAATATCGAGAGCCCCATCACGACCGAGACCGCAATCGTCAGGTATGTGTTTATCATTTGCCACACTGCTCTGCTTTATTATAACTCGGTTATATAGTGAGCATTATTAAATATCTGCGGTCGTGGGATTTACCAATCTCCAATCTCTGCCCGACCCAATAGTTAAAAACATTCCCAAAGAAAGGCTAACGATGGACCTGATAGCCGCTCTCCAGCGGGTCGTCGGCAAGGATGGCGTTAAGTCTAAAGACAAAGAGCTGAAGGCCTACCAGAACGACAAATCCTACATATCCGGAAAATCCCCAGAAGCGGTAGTCCTCCCGTCTAATGCTAAACAAGTGTCCGAGATACTAAAGCTCTGCAACTCTAACGGCATAGGCGTAGTGGCGCGAGGCGGAGGCTCATCTCTGACCGGCTCATCCGTGCCGTACCCCAAGAGCATAGTGCTTGACCTATCAAGGATGAACAGGATTTTGGAAACCCGCATAGAGGACGGTTACCTGGTCGCGGAGCCCTGCGCGACCATAGACGAGATAAACAAGCACCTTGAGAATCACGAGTACTTCTATCCGCCCGACCCTGCAAGTTCGGGGTTCGCCACCCTAGGCGGGACCATATCCACAAACGCCGGAGGCCTCAGGGCAATAATGTACGGCTCCACAAAGGAGTGGGTGCTCGGCCTCGAGGTGGTGCTCCCCAGCGGGGAGATAATAAACACCGGCAGCAGGACCCTCAAGCGCTCCCTGGGGTATGATTTGACCGGGCTTGTCGTCGGCAGCGAGGGAACTCTCGGCGTAGTCACCAAGGCGATAATAAAGATCATACCGAGGCCGGAGTCTATAGGGAGGATACTCGCCTACTACAAGAGATTCGAGGATGCTGCAAGAGCTGTCGAGGAGATAAAGAGGAAGGGGATAACCCCATTGATCGCAGAGTTCATGGACCGAACGTCCATGGAGTTGATGGCAGAGGCGAAGAGGCTGCCATTTCCCGAACGCGCCAACTGCATGCTGCTGATAGACATCGCGACCACGAAGGATTCGCTCGACAGGTTCATAGGCATATCCGAAACCGCGCTAAGGAAGCACGACCCGATACTCGTAAATACCGCAAAGTCCAGGGTGGACATGGAGCGCCTCCACGCAGCAAGGAAATTGCTGTTCATGGCGACCGAGGAGAAGGCCAAGTCTACGGGCAGGTCTGTGATTGTGGCCGATGCGATAGTGCCCCCTTCGGAAATGCCATCTGCCCTAGCGGAGGTGCAGAAGGCGATGAAGAAGGTCGGCCTCGAGGCCGTACTCTTCGGCCACATCGGTGACGGCAACATCCACGTCAACATACTCGCCAACCTGAAGACCCAGCGCGCAAAGGCCGAAGGGTTCCTGGAAGCTCTCGGCGAGATAGCGCTGGACCACAACGGCAGCGTGTCGGGGGAGCACGGGATAGGGCTGGAGAAGAAGGGCCTGCTCATCAAGGAGCTGAAGAAAAGGGATTCGATCGAGGTGCTGCGATTGATGAAAGAGATAAAGAAATCCTTCGACCCGAAGGGCATACTCAACAAGGGAAAGATATTCGACTGATCATGCGCCGGCGAAGTGCTGCTTCCTTGGGTCCGTCTCCATTATTATCTTCGTGACTGAGCTCCTGTTGAAGCCCTTGAACCCCTGGTCCCGCTCGAGGTTCTCCATGTGGCTGCCTATCGCCCCATCCTTGGAGAACTCGTCGTACTGCTGCTGCGTTATATATTTGGAATTGAGCAGCGAGTCTAGCCTGCCCTTATCTACGGGCCAGACTACTCCCTTTGTGAACGCCTGCTTGAGGAAGTCGAAGTGCGAGAACGGCGGCATCATCTCCACCCCCAACCGCGCCAGGTCCTGCGTGAGCCTCTCGAACTCGAACCTCGCCTCCAGGTGGTGCATGCCTGCCTGCAGTACGCTCTCCCCGTGGAGCCCGACCCACAGGCCAACGGTCCCCATTCGCTCCTCTTTCTCCAGGAATCCCTGGTGCGCGAAGTCTATCGTTGTCTCGTCGGGATTCAGGTCGACGTCGGTGAAGACGACTATGTTGCAGATTTGGTGTTCCAGGATCTGCGCTCCCCATCCGGCCTTGTCCCCAGCGTAGTACTTCTCCCTGCACCTGTAGCCGAAGGCCTCGAATATGTCTATCATCTTGGTGAAGTTCGCCCTTGACGACCTGTATGTGTGGTGGTCGTGGTTGCCCCAGCCCAGCCCGAGCGAGTCCTGCCTCGCCTTCTGCACCTGGCCTGGCCAGTTCCTCCTCTGCCAGTACGCCCGCTCGGCCCTGAAGAACGCATCGGCAGCCCTGGCCTCCTGTAGCTTGTATGTCGACTCCCTCACCACCTCCAGCGTGTGCTCT
Organism: Microcaldota archaeon; assembly: GCA_028866905.1. GTDB lineage: Archaea > Micrarchaeota > Micrarchaeia > Micrarchaeales > Micrarchaeaceae > JAGWHI01. The sequence goes on along the minus strand of JAGWHI010000003.1, from coordinate 13,126 downwards.
ACGCCATCCGTGTCGTTCTCGAACTTCCTCTGCCTGGAGTAGAAGGTTCCCAACGCGGCTGCGTAGTCCGGTATGTCATCCGTATCCTCGCTCACAAGGAAGCCGTTGTAGCCCCTGCGCTCAACAGCTGAAAGTATGAAGTTGCCCTCCTTGCTGACCGTAGCCTTCCTTATCTTAGAGAGCTCGGCGCCCTCCGCCTTTATGCCCATCCCGATGTACTGGAGGAAATCGTCTATGCTCTCTGGCTTGAGCGCCACCTCGAAATTCTCCGAGCTTCCCATCAGCATCGGGAACAAGTAGGACCTCAGGTGCTTGAACGCGGTTGTGCCGTCGGGCCTGTCCATCTGGCTGACCTCTGTCATGCCGACCTTTGTGAACTGCTCGTAGTTGGCCCTGGACTCCGGGATTATCACGTGGTCTATCCAGTCCACGAACCTCGTCGAGGTCTGGTCCATCATTTTCTGCGAGAGGGCATTGGCGAAGGAGTTGTTCTTCAGGAAATATTCCACGTGCCCCTTCACGAATCCCTCCAGGTCGGGGTGCACCTCCCAATCGAATTCCTTCTCGATTTCTCCCTCCATTCACACCGGTATTACAATCACTCGCTGGTTTAAATAACCTTTACACCAATCATGAATAGCCAAAAACATACCGCCGATTTCATGATAAAGAAGATAAACGATTTCCTGTGGGAGCTAGGGAGGGAGGAAAACCCTTCGATGAACGTGCCGGTCCACATATACGCTAACAAGCACATAGTGGACACTATGCAGAGGGACCGCACGCTCAAGCAGGCGGTAGCATCCGCGTCGCTGCCCTCAATAGTAAAGCACATGATGGTGATGCCGGATGGGCACGAGGGGTACGGATTTCCGGTTGGCGGTGTAGCCGCTTTCGATGCCGATGGGGGTATAGTCTCTCCAGGCGCCGTGGGCTACGACATAAATTGCGGTGTCAGGCTAATCAATACTAACTTGTCGGTCAAGGAAGTGAGGCCAAGGCTCCAGCTCCTGATGGACAACCTATTCAATAACGTCCCCAGCGGCGTGGGCAGCAAGATAAACCTCGGATTCACCATGTCCGACCTGGACAAGGTCGCTGTCGAGGGCGTGAGGTATGTGGTCGAGAAGGGATACGGGTTCCCCGACGATACAGACCGCATCGAGGAAAACGGCACCATGGGTGGCGCAGATCCGTCCAAAGTGAGCAAAATGGCGCACGACCGCGGGGTCAACCAGCTTGGCACTCTCGGCGCCGGCAACCATTTCCTTGAGGTGCAGCGCGTGGAGCGGATCTTCGACGAGAAGCTCGCGAAGGCATACGGCCTAGCCCAGGACGGCATAGTGATAATGCTCCACAGCGGCTCGCGCGGATTCGGCCATCAGGTGTGCAGCGACTACCTGAAAGTGCTGACCGAGTACCAAGCGAAGAACAACATCAGGCTTGCGGACCCAGAGCTCAGCTACGCTTACATAGGCACGAAGGAGGCCGACGACTATCTTGCTGCTATGCGCTGTGCGGTCAACTTCGCGTTCTCCAACCGCCAGATAATGACCCACTCGATCAGGAAGAGCTTCGAGCAGACCTTCGGAAGGAGCGCAGACGCGCTCGGGATGGAGCTGGTATACGACGTGGCGCACAACATAGCCAAGCTGGAGGAGCACGACGTGGACGGCAAGCGCATGAAGGTGTACGTCCACAGGAAGGGCGCCACAAGGGCATTCGGTCCAGGGGAGAAGGAGATACCTAAGATATACCGCGATTACGGCCAGCCTGTGCTGATACCAGGCAGCATGGGGACTGCGAGCTACGTCCTTGCGGGGCAGCACCACGCGATGAAGGAGAGCTTCGGGTCATCCTGCCACGGCTCCGGCCGAGTGATGTCGAGGCATCAGGCGATACGCGAGATTCCGGCATCGAGGACGCTCGGCGACCTGAAGAAGAAGGACATAGAGGTCAGGGTAAGGAGCAAGAAGCTCATAAGCGAGGAGGCGGAGTGGGCGTACAAGAACGTCGACGACGTCGTAGCCAGCGTGGAGGGCGCCGGGATATCAAAGATAGTAGCCAGGCTTGTTCCTGTCGGGGTCGCCAAGGGCTGATTCCTGCGTCCTGATCGTGAGTTCCCTCCCTCTCCTTGAAAGCTCGTCAATAATGCTATCCATATTCTTTTCCACCATCACGTCCGGATGCTTCCTGGCGATATACCCGGCGACCGTGCCCTCTATGCACGCCGTCTTATTCGCAAGCTCCCAAAGCTTCGGCTCTGCGACAATGATCTTCGCCACATCCTTGTGGATGGCCGCATCCTGGAGGATCGGGGTGGACGTGTATTCCGGCATCCCGCCTGCGCCCCTGTTTCGCAATCCTGCAGCCCCGGCGCGGCATCTCGCTGCGAGGAATGGGAAATTCTCCACTATGCACATCGCAAGCCTTGGATTGGACGGGAGTATGCAGCTCAGGTCTATCGGGTTTCCGATGCCGTGGAGTATCTTATAGGCCATCTTGAAATGCTTCTCGCTGACGTCGCTATACCTGTGCTTTATCGAACCCCAAGTCCTTTCGCACTCCTTGTATATCTTGCCGTGCATCGAGCTGGTCATCGGTAACCCTTGCCAGATTGTCGTATTCAATTATATTTATATTTTGCGGACGGTGCTCCCTGCATAGCTTTATAAACCTTCTATCCAGATATAAGTGTGAAATCCTCACATTCTCCAGGGCATTTTTTCTAGGGTGAGTGTGGGATTCGTTCACGCTAAAGCAACTAACTAATCGGTGAAACGACATGGCAACAGATCCAATGTATGCGGTTGCTGCTTCTATCGCCATCGCTGGCGGTCTGATCGGAACTGGTCTGGCACAGCAGGGTATAGGCGCGGCTGGTATGGGAATCATAGCAGAGAGGCCAGAGAAATTCGGTCAGGTGCTGTTCTTCTTCGTTATACCAGAGACGCTCTGGATAATCGGATTCGTGCTTGGACTGATATTGCTCTTGCAGATACTCTGAGCGCGCAACTCGGTGCGAAGCATGGGGCTCGAAGAGATCATAGAAAGCATTAGGACCGGTACGAAGGCGAAGGTCGACAAGATACGCTCCGACGCCGACGCTGAGGCGGAGAGGATACGCTCCCACGCCGCCCAGAAGTCCGCGGCCATAACCGATGCCGAGTCGTCCAAGGCCTCATCCGACGCCGCGATGCTCCTCGCCAGGGAGGCCTCCAAGGCCCACATAGAGGGCCAGAGGATGTACCAGGCGAAGATCAACAGCGAGATAACGTCCGCGCTCTCCCAGATATCGCACCACGCTTCCGAGTTCGTGAAGAGCCCGACCTATTCGGAGCTCCTAAACAAGCTTGCGGAGCATGCTGTTTCCGAGCTGGGTGAGGACTGCAGGATATACGTCCAGAAGCCCGACGCAGAGAAGCTGAAGAAGGGCAAGAAGGGGCACAGCGTGGAGGTCGCCAAGGAGAAGTTCATCGGCGGTCTCAAGGCGTCGTCCAAGGACAACACGATGCATGTGGACTACACGCTGGAGAGCATTATAGGCGAGGTGTCGTCTAACATATCAACAAAGCTGTTCAAGAAGATAAAGGTCTGAAGATGGATTCGACATACGTTGGCGCGTACGGCCGGATATCGGCGCTGAAGTCCGACCTGCTCGGACCACAGGTGCTCGACCAGCTCAACCAGAAGGACATCGACGAGTTCACGAAGACGCTAAGCAACACCAGCTACCGGAAGGAGGTGGACTCCTTCTCGGGCATGTACAAGGGCGCAGACCTGGTCTCCGTTGTGCTCAGCGCGCACATGATGCGCATGATAAAGGCCGCGACGTCGCCGATACCGCCGCTGGCGAAGAACTTCGTAGACGCATACCTGAGCAAGTGGGATATAGAGAACATCAAGCTCATACTTTCGTCGAAGAGGCTGGGGTACGAGGTCGAGAAGACCGAGAGCTTCCTCATGGTCAACAGGAACGTCCCTGTCGGGACGTTCAGCGGCGTGATCAGCCGCGAGGACTACATCAACATGATTAACCAGAAGGACATCGAGGGCGTCATAAACTCGCTTGTCAAGTACGGGTACGGCACCGTGCTGCTCAAGTACATAGACGAGGCGAAGAGCCCGACAGGCACGCTCGACCGCATGTTCCTGGCGCTGGACCTCTACTACTTCAACAGGCTGGTCAACGCATTCAGGATGTACAACGGCGACGAGTCGCCGGTATTGGAGTTCATCAAGGACGGCATAGACATAAGGAACTCCGTGACCGCGATAAAGATGGTGGAATTCGGGTACAAGGACATAAAGGAGTACATAATACCTGGCGGCCACCTGGCCGAGAGCAAGCTCGTGGAGATGGCGTCGAAGGACCTCCAGTCCATAAGGAACGAGCTGCCGTTCAGGATAGACGCCGCTTTCGACCTCTACAAGAAGGAGCAGTTCGTGACATACCTCAACACCGCCCTCGAGCGCGAGATGTACAGGAAGTACCTGAAGACTTTCGGCTCGCTCGCGCTGTCGCTGGAATCGATAATGTCTTTCATACTCAGGTGCGAGCTGGAGAGGTACGAGCTCCGCGCGATATGGCTGAGCAAGCTGTACAGGCTAAGCAGCGAGCGCTACGAAGGTATGCGCATGCTGAAATACGTGATGTAATGGAGTTCGACAGGATTGCTGTTGTAGGTGAGCGCGAACTTGTGCTGGGCTTCAAGCTCATAGGGATAAGCGACGTCTTCATAGCCGGCGGAGCCGAGGGCGCGCAGAAGCTGTCCGAGCTGATAAGGGCAGGGACGCACAACCTTATAATGGCCTCCGACGGGATAAAGGGGCACATGGACCAGCACATCCAGATGGTGGCTGAGACTTCATTGAAGCCCATAGTGATATTCATACCGGTGCACGGCGCAGACGAGCAGGAATCTGTGGAGAAGCTCGCCAAGCGCATACTCGGTGTAGACATAAAGAGCATAAAGGGGTCAGCTAAATGAACGGAGTCATATACAGGATATCAGGACCGGTGGTAATAGCCGAGGGCCTGCAGAACCCGAAGATGTACAACATAGTGCGCGTTGGAAAGGAGGAGCTCGTCGGAGAGATAATCAAGCTCGACTCAGGCAGGGCCGTCATCCAGGTGTACGAGGATACGACAGGACTCAGGCCGGGCGAGCCTGTGGTCGACACCGGAGAGCAGCTGTCGGTTGCGCTGGGGCCCGGCCTTATAGGCTCGATATTCGACGGCATACAGAGGCCGCTCGACAAGATACAGGCCAAGTCCGGGGATTTCATATCCAGGGGAATAAACGTAGACGCGCTTGATTACAAGAAGAAGTGGGAGTTCGTTCCTGTCAAGAAGAAGGGCGACGCTGTCAAGCAGGGGGACATAATAGGGACGGTCCAGGAGACTGGGCTGATAGAGCACAGGATACTCGTGCCAAAGGGCGTTTCGGGAACGATTGAGTCGATAAAGGAGGGCAAGTACTCCCTCGATGAGACCGTCGCTGTTGTGAAGGACGATGTTGGGAAGCACAATGTGACTTTGGTGCAGAAGTGGCCGGTGAGGATTGCAAGGCCCGTGGTATCGAAGCTTCCGCCAAACGTACCGCTGCTGACTGGACAGAGGATAATAGACACGTTCTTCCCTGTGGCGAACGGGGGGACCGCTTCCGCTCCTGGCCCGTTCGGATCAGGAAAGACGGTGATACAGCACCAGCTCGCCAAGTGGAGCGACAGCGACATAGTGGTGTACGTTGGTTGCGGCGAACGTGGGAACGAGATGACGGAGATAGTCAAGACCTTCCCGGAGCTGAAGGACCCGAAGAGCGGAAAGCCGCTCATGGACCGAACAATACTCATAGCGAACACCTCGAACATGCCTGTCGCGGCCAGAGAGGCCAGCATCTACACGGGCATAACCCTGGCCGAGTACTACAGGGACATGGGTTACAGCGTTGCGCTCATGGCCGACAGCACCTCAAGGTGGGCCGAGGCGCTGCGTGAGATATCAAGCAGGCTTGAGGAGATGCCGGGCGAGGAGGGGTATCCCGCCTACCTGGGCAGCAAGCTCGCAGCTTTCTACGAGCGTGCCGGAAGGGTCAACCTTCTCAGCGGAAAGATCGGCTCGGTGACCGTAATCGGCGCCGTGTCTCCGCCTGGCGGCGACGTGTCGGAACCTGTATCGCAGAACACGCTGCGAGCGACAAGGGTATTCTGGGCGCTCGACGCAAGCCTGGCCAACAGCAGGCACTTCCCTTCGATACACTGGCTGAACAGCTACTCGCTATACCTCAACGACCTCAAGGAATGGTACGTCAAGAACGTCGACAAGGAGTGGCCCGAGCTGTACGTCAAGGCGATGGGAATCCTCCAGAAGGAGGCCGAGATCAAGGAGGTTGTGCAGCTCGTCGGTTACGATGCGCTGCCGGAGCGAGAGAAGGAGGTGCTAGACATAGCCAAGTCGATAAGGGAGGACTACCTGCAGCAGAGCGCATTCGACGAGGTCGACACGTACACCTCCATGCGCAAGCAGTTCATAATGCTCAAGTCCATAATGATGCTCGACCAGTACGAGAGCGCTAGAGTCGAGAAGGGCGAGAACGTCGACAACATGACCGGCATAAAGCCGAAGATGCTGGTGGCCAAGATGAAGTACACGCCAGAAGATAAGATCGACGCGATGTTCGAGGAGTTCAAGCGCTCCCTGGAGGGCAGTTAGGTGAGAGAATGAGCGACATATACTACAACACTGTAAAGCAGGTCACGAGCGTCCTGCTGTTCGTGGACGGCGTGAAGGACGCAGCATACAACGAGATAGTGGAGATCGGCCTCGAGGACGGAAGGCGCGTGCGAGGCCAGGTTCTCGACAGCAGGAACGGGCTAGCGATAGTGCAGTCCTTCGGCGAGACGCAGGGGATGGACCTCAAGATGACAAAGGCGAGGTTCACCGGCGAGACGGCGAGGATAGCGGTCAGCACAGACATGCTCGGCAGGGTGTTCGACGGGATAGGAAGGCCCAGGGATGGCGGCCAGCCTGTGTACAGCGAGAACAAGATAGACATCAACGGCGCGTCGATAAACCCGTACTCGAGGGACGAGCCGTCGGAGTTCATCCAGACGGGCATATCGTCCATCGACTGCATGAACACTCTTGTCAGGGGGCAGAAGCTCCCGATATTCTCCGGGTTCGGACTGCCGCACAACAGGGTGGCTGCGCAGATCGCGAGGCAGGCCAAGGTGCTCGGCTCTTCGGAGAAGTTCTCGGTGGTGTTCGGGGGAATAGGGATCAACAGCGAGGAGGCGAACTTCTTCATGCGCGAGTTCGAGGAGACTGGCGCTCTCGAGCGATCGGTAATGTTCCTCAACCTGTCATCCGAGCCTTCCATGGAACGAGTCATACTCCCGAGGCTGGTGCTCAGCACTGCGGAGTACCTGGCGTACGAGGAGGACATGCACGTGCTGGTGATACTTACCGACATGACAAACTACTGCGAGGCCCTGCGTGAGATCTCCGCGGCCAGGGAAGAGGTCCCCGGAAGGAGGGGCTATCCCGGATACATGTACACCGACCTTGCAAGCCTTTACGAGCGTGCAGGCAGGATAAACAACAGGAAGGGCTCGATAACCCAGGTGCCGATACTCACCATGCCCGGCGACGACATAACGCACCCGATACCGGACCTCACGGGCTACATCACAGAGGGCCAGGTAGTGCTCAGCAGGGACCTCCACAGGAAGGACGTGTACCCACCGATCGACGTGCTGCTTTCGCTCTCCAGGCTCATGAGCCATGGGATAGGCAAGGGGCGCACGCGCGAGGACCACAGGGAGGTTGCTGACCAGCTGTATTCCTCGTATGCGCGCGGAAAGGAGCTCAGGAGCCTGACGGAGATCGTGGGCGACGAGGCGCTCAGCGCCGGGGACAAGAAGCTGCTCAAGTTCGCGGAGGAGTTCGAGACCAAGTTCGTAAACCAGGGCTACTACGAGGACCGCGACATAGAGAAGAGCCTCGGCATAGGCTGGGAGCTCATGAGCGGCCTCGACAAGAGCGACATCAAGAGGATCAAGGAGGCGAACATCGCGAAGTACGGAAAGTGGGAATCCGATGGCGAGAAAAACTAACGTAAAGACCACGCGCATAGAGCTGATCAACGCCAAGCGCAGGATAAAGACCGCGCAGAAGGGGCTCGACCTGCTCAAGCTGAAGCGCGCCAGCCTTGTGCTGGAGTTCTTCAACTTCGCCCGCCAGATAAAGGCTCTGCGCGCCAACCTCGCGACCGGCGTCGACCGCGCCATGGCGAGCACAGAGATAAGCAACATAGCTGTCGGTAGGGTCACCCTTGAGAGGATCGCCGCCGAGCAGAGCACGATGATGGTCGGCGTAGCGGCCAAGAACGTCATGGGCGTGCGCATACCCAACCTGAGCTTCAAGGAGCAGGCAGAGGCCTCGCTCGCATACGAGCTCGTCTCGCTTCCCACGTCCGTCGAGGACGCGAGGAGGAGCTACAGGAACCTCTTCACTCTGCTCATCGAGATAGCCGAGAAGGAGAACTCGTTGCGCAGGTTGCTCTACGAGATAGAGAAGCTCAACAGGAGGTCAAACGCCATAGAGAACGTCGTGATACCGGGGCTGCGCGAGAAGGCCGCTTACATCAAGCAGCGCCTCGACGACATAGAGCGCGACCAGATAATATCGCTGAAGTTCATAAAGAGGAAGATGAATGGATAGGCTTTCCAGTTTCAAGCTGGTAGTGAAGACGATGACGCTAGTAAAGCTGGCCGCGATAGCGGCAGCAGCCGCTATAATATGCATCGCAGTATGGGGTTAACATGGAAGATACGAACACGCTGGAACAGATAAAGGAGCAGGAGTCGCGCGCAACCGAGGAGGTCAAGGATGCCGAAAGGGCAGCGCAGGAGAAGATAGGCCGCGCCAATGAGGAGGCGCAGAAGGCGATCGAAGAGGCGCAGCAGAAGGCCAAGAAGGGCTACGAGGCTTCGATCCGGAAGGCCGAGAAGGAGGCCGCCGAACAGAGGGAAAAGCTGCTCAAGGAGGCCCAGGAGCGCGTGAAGAGGATAAAGAAGGTAACCAAGGAGGACGTCATGCAGATGTTCGAAGAGACGATAACCAAGAGGTTCAGGTTGTAATGCTCAAGAGCTCCCATCTGGAGAAGATCCGCATAATAGTCGCGAAGCCCTACTACGAGGAGACGCTGTCTGCGCTGCGCGACCTCGGGGTCATGCAGATAGAGATCCTTTCCGAGCAGGACCGGTCGATGCTCCAGGCGATAGAGAACGAGGGGTACAAGCGCATTTCCGATTACACCCAGAGGTTCAGGAGCCTTGAAGGGATGCTCCATCCGCACCCGACCGGGGAGAAGATAGGGTTCGCAAGCATATCCGAGCTGATAAAGGCTGCCGACACCATAAGCATAGACGCAAGGGTCGCCAACATCCACGCAGAGCTGGACCGCATATCGGTGGCGGGCAAGCAGCTGTCCGAGGACCTTAGGATGCTCCAGAAGCTCAAGGGCTTCGAGAAGGACATATCCATACTGTCGGGCTCCAGCGTGGTGTCGTTCGTGGCCACCGGCAAGGAGCTGGACAAGTTCGTCTCCGAGGCGGCTAGGGGGATAAAGGACGTCATAATAACGAAGCTGGAGCAATCGGCGATAGTCAGCCTCAAGAGGTCGGAGGAGAAGTCCCTTGGTCCGATCGCGGAGAAGTACAAGACAGAGATGGACCTGGTCCCCGCGATGAAGGGCACCGTCGGCCACAATACTGGCGCAATCAATGGGGAGCTGTCCCAGATGTCGCGCAGGAGGTCAGAGCTCGATGCCGAGCTCGACCACATATCCCAAAGGCACTACCAGGAGGTCAGCGCAATAAGGGAGCAGTTCGACATAGAGCTGGAGACCCTGGACGCCACGACCAAGCTGGGCGCCACAGACTCTGCCGTCGTAATAGAGGGCTGGATAATAGCAAGGTCGGTCCCGAAGCTCGACTCGGTGCTGAAAACCGCGACCAAGGACCACTTCGTTTCGGAAGTGATGCACACGGACCAGCTGCCGCCGACGAGGCTGGACAACCCTGTGACACTGCGCATATACGAGTTCTTCATAAGGTTCTACTCGCTGCCCAAGAGCGACGAGATAGACCCGACCCTGATGTTCGCGATGATATTCCCCGTATTCTTCGGGCTCATGATAGGCGACGTGGTGTACGGCCTGATCATATTCTTCGGCTCTCTCTGGCTGATAAGGCGCATAAACCATCCGCCAAAGGTCAGCAGGCTGCCGAAGCCCATAGTGAAGTTCGTCACCAACATAATCAGCCCCAGGGGCATGCTCACGCTATCGAAGGCGATACTGCCGGGCGCAGTTATCGGCGTAATACTGGGCATACTGTTCAACACCTGGGCCGGCTTCCAGCTGCCATACTACCAGACCCCATTCCCGATCGAGGAGGGGCTGCCCACGCTGCTTAAGATATCCGGGTACATTGGCGTGTTCATGGTGATGTTCGGCTTCGTGCTGGGCTTCCTCAACAAGATGGCGGTCGGTGAAAGGAAGCACGCCATAGGCAAGCTCGGCTGGCTGGCCGCAGCGATAGGAATAGTGATGTTCGGGTTGGACATACTCTACAAGGCCGACATGGGCGTATCAAACCCAGAGGCCCTGGCATCCTACGTCCTGTTAGTCGGCGGAATAGTCACGATACTGAAGACGGAGGGGGTCCAGTCCCTCATGGAGCTGCCCTCGCTCATAAGCCACATACTCTCATACACGAGGCTCGTCGGCATACTGCTGGCTTCGGTCATACTCGCCAAGGTGATAGACATAATCTTCCTTGCGGGCTTCAGGCATGGGATAATACTGGCGGTTCTCGGAATAATAGTATTCGTGGTCGGCCAGCTCTTCAACCTGATAATAGCGCTTTTCGAGCCGGGCATACAAGGCGCCAGGCTCATCTATGTGGAGTTCTTCTCCAAATTCTTCAGCGGCAACGGTGTGGAGTTCAAGCCCTTCAAGTCGAACAGGAAGCACACGCTGAGCAGGTTCAGCCTCGAGGGGTCCAACGGCAAACCCCAATGAGCTCATGTCATCGATAGCGCAACTATGGCCTCGTCGACATTGGAGTCCCATGAGAATGTAGCGTGCTGGTTCGACTGGACCTTGTTGAGTATCACATAACCTAGTGCGTACTGCGATGTCGTCTGCTCAAGGACATTGGGCCCTGCAGTCCATGTCGGCGTGCCGCCAAGTATGCAAGTGTCGCCGTATCCTACCAGTACCTCGTTGCTGTTGGTGGAGCTGTAAGTCAATGAGACCGAGCTCGCCCCATTGCCTATCCCGTTGACCTTAGAATCGAAGCTGTTCGCATCCCTGAAAGCCGCTATGAGTATTCCGAGGTCTGATGTGCCGCTTGCTGTTACTGTAACCTGGTCGTTCGTAAGCACCTGGTGCGGCAGGGCGTAGAACCAGTATTCCGCATAACACCCACTGCTCCCGGCGTACTCCTCTGTCCATGTAAGGCCGGCGGTGTCCTGCACTGTGGGTGTAACTGCAGAGCTGTATTCTGCAACGACAGTCAGTATCATGTCGTTCGAGTAGCTGGTGCTGAAAGCCGGCGTCTGCAGCGGTGAATTGTAGTTAAATCCACCATATATCATGTTCGTATCGAACAGCAGCAGCGGTATGCTCGTAGTGGATGTCGATGTGCTTGTGCTGGTCGATGTGCTGCTCGTGGAGGTGGTGCTGGTCGATGTGCTGCTCGTCGAAGTGGATGTGGTGCTCGTCACAGTGCTGCTCGTGGATGTGCTGGTGCTCGATGTCGACGTAGAGAACGTTGTGCTTGTCGGGAGTGTATATACTGTAGATCCGACCTTCTCCAGAAGGTCGCCATAGCTAATAGTGCTGAATCCGGTGTTGAGGTTGGTGTAGTTAAGTACCAGGTATCCCTGATAGATGGACCCCGAGGTGCCGCTGTAGGCTTTCCCGCCTGTACCATAGCACTGCACATAGAAAGTTATGTTGCCGTCTATGTTCAGGTAGTCAGGCGGCGATATTGCCCTCATATTGGTTGTTGTCTTGTTTGCGTTGCATCCTATCGCTGTAACGTTTATCGGGGAGCTGGTTGACTGCGCGAGGTTGATTATCGCTATTCCGTTCGGCGTGAATACGTTGTTTAGGCAGCTGAAGTCCTCCGAGAATATGCAGCTGCTGTTGACGAAGGAGTTTGGGTTGAACAGGCCAAGCTGCCATACTGTGACGAATATTATTGTTATGATGAGTATCGCCCAGCCGTAGTTGAGCAGGTACTCCAGCACGGTCTGCGCCTTGACATGCGCATGCGGCGTCGAATCTATCGGATGATCCGGTCGCACTGGCGTCATGTTATCTTCTCCGTGACGAAGCCCGTCATCGTGTGCGGCAAGCCTGTCTGCAGGTTGGTGTAGTTAAGCAGGAAGTATCCATGGTATACAGTGCCCGGCTGGCCCGTGAACACCTTGTTGCCAGTTCCATAGCATGACACCGTGAACGTGAGGTTGCCGCTTATCGGTATGGCGTTGGCCGGGGATATGCTCTGCATGTTTGTCACAGTGCCGTTCGAGTTGCATCCTATCGCGGTAACGTTTATCGGCGACGCCGAAGACTGCTCAACGTTTATGGTGAGCACCCCGCTTATCGAGAGCGAGCTGTACAGGCAGGCGAACGGCGCCTGGAAGCTGCAGGTGTTCTGCACTAGCGTGCTCGGGCTGAGGAGCCCGGTCGCATACAGCGCGGCCAGCACCACCCCAAGTATGAGTATCGCCCAGCCATAGGTCATAAGGTACTCCATGGCGGACTGTAGCCTGATGGTCGACATGCGCCTCGTCTCTCTTTATCTGGAAACCTATAAAAATGCAACTTCATGCGCCGCAGCATGCTCTGGCGGCTCCATGCCAAAATACCCCGAAGGAACAGGGGTTATTCTAACATATTGTTAGTCCAAAATGACCGAAAGATTTATATATCTTTACCTTTACTATAATTATTGCTTCTTCTAGAAACTTTTAAATATATTTCTCATCTTGTTTCGACGGGGAAAGCCAGAAAGCTCTAATCAAACCGGTGATATCGTATGGCAT
>JAGWHI010000019.1 GCA_028866905.1 Microcaldota archaeon | reverse complement strand
GATGACGCGCTCATCTGTAGAAGTAGACGCTCGCCGAGGTGAAGTTCCACGGCCCAGAACCGCAGCTGTTGGAATTCTGGTACTCTATCTGCAGCGTGTTTGAGTCCGCGAGCCGCAGCAGGACTATCCCGGGGAAGGAGCTGTAAGCTGTCTGCGTGCCGTTGTAGTTGCCGCTTAGGGAATCGTAGCAGTACGTGTGGCCCGTTGCAACGCTGCCGAAGTCGCGATTGACATAACCGGAGCTCTGCGGCATGAAGTATTCCGTAACACCGGAGAAGCCGGATATGGCTGCGGCGTCACCCGTCGAGAACACGTCTTCAGTCGTTATCAGGTTGTCGTGTATCAGGGATATGAGCGGCCCCTCGTTGGTGTACGGGTTCTGTATACCCTTTGGGAACCAGTTGCCCTGGGCCGTGCCAACGGCGTCCTGCTCCGGAGTGCCGCACAGCGGCTGGGCCGTCCTCGTTACGCCGAAGAGGCCTATCCTGCCGTACAGGAACTGCTGCTCGCTCTGGTTGAAGTAGTCGATGGGACATGCGGCATGCAGTTGCAGGTCGCGGTATCTCGACTGGTTGGCGTACGCCAGAGGGGTAATCCTGTAGTCGTTGGCGCCCAGGTCTAGAGCCTCTGCAGCGCCCTGGAACCCCCCTATCGTCCCTATCTTCTCTCCGGTCTTCATCTTTATGTCGAGAGAGTACTGGCAGGAGTACTGTGTCGCGCCGTTGATCGTGGTGTTGGTGCAGCCCTGCGCTTTGGACTTGGTCAGGTTGGCGAGAAGTTTTGGATTGAGCGACTCGACGTGGTGCATGAAGAACGTCACGTTGCTGCACTGCGCGAAGTATATCGAGTAGTCGCTGACCCCGCTGCTGTACGTCTTGGCGTCTATCTCGTATATCGTTATGTTGCCCGGCGACACCACTGTCACGTTGGGCGTTGTGGATGAGCCCTGCTGCGCGATCTGGAAGTAGATGTGGTCCGATGGGAACACGTGGCCCCCTGGGCTGACCCAACCCATCGGTACTATGCTTGTGTAGTTTGATGTTGACAGCGGCGTTGTCGATAGCATTGTTGCGGAGCCGCATGCGGGAAGGTTGCCCGGTGCGCCGCTGTAGGATTGCCCCTGGGCTGACGAGCCCCCGGAGGAGTTGCCGGCCTGGCCGCTGGACTGCGCCGCGGAGAATCCGCTCGGCATGGCGCCGTACGAGAAGTTGAGCGTTATCCATCCGCCGCTCTGGTTGACCTGGTCGACCAGTATGTAAGGCCCTCCGCTCTGCCCCATCGCTATGTACTGGCGCTCGCCTATGACACCAATCCTGGAGTACTGGCCTGAGCTTATGTTGAGCGTGGCCTCGGCCTGGCCGTTAACCTGCGATATGTTGACCAGCTTTATATCGGCCTGCGGGTATGTCGACACCTGGCCTATGGAGAGCTTGTTGTATACGGACTGCTGCACTGAGGAAGAGGACTGGTTTGTGCGGGATTGCGCTATCGTGGTGGTCTGTTGGCCTGCGTTCTGCTGCGGCGTGGTTGTTGGCTGCGGTTGGTGCGCCTGTTGCGGAGCAGCTGGAACCGAGATGTAATATACCGCGCCTATCGCTACGATCACGATTATTGCAGCTACGACAAGGACAAAGTAGTTCATCGGATACTAATCCGACCGTACTTTTTTAACCGTTGCGGGTCTAAGCGCGCAATATCCTAGCGAGCATGTCCGGATAGAGCAGCGACTCCATCGGCTGCACCAGGCCCATGACCTCTGCGAACCTCCTCGCTACAGCGCTGTCCCTTGTTATGGCGTAGTATACCATGTCCATGTACCTGTGGAGCAGCGCGTTCTTCAGGACGCTGAACTGGCCCTCCACCGATGAGCATCTCGTGTCCTCGACCTCCGCCATGGTCCACATCGGCCCATTAGTCTTGACCAGCATCTTCTGGAACCTTGACGGGTCAAGGTTGCCACCTTTGGCGAACTCCCTACTCAGCCACTGCGACAGCGCTGCAGCGCATAGCGCTGCCCCTGATATGCCCTGCCCGAACAGCGGGTTGAAGCTGCATACCGCATCAGAAGTGACAGCGAAGTTCATCGGCATCCTTATGCTTTCGTAGCTGTGCCACCTGCTGACGGTGTTCCTGTACACAGATACGTTGGTGACCGGATCCGCGTCCTTTATTGCGTCGTAGAATTGGGCGAGCCTAAGCCTCTTGGCGAAGTCCATCCACCTGCCCTCGTACCGCTCGGGGTAGTTACCGTCCATACCCATTAGCGAGACCATGTACCTGCCGTCCTCTATAGGCAGTATTACCCCGACCCTTGTGTCCTGTGGGGGTGCCGGAGGTATGTACAGCGCGTTGAGCGGCTCCGGCAGGGCAACGTTTTCGTATATCCTGCTCGCGTAGCCCACGTGCGCATCTATGAACTTGCTCTTCGGGCTCTCGAAGCCTGCCTTCTTCAGCAGCATCGGCGTTGTGGAGTTCCTGCCGCTTGCGTCAATCACAAGGTCGGCGGTGTAGTCCCTGCCGCCCGACGTGCTCACGCCCGCTATCCTGTCGCCGGCCCTTAGCAGCTCTGCCACCTCGGCCCCGGCAACGAACTTTATGTCCTTGTTGCTGCTCAGCTCCTCCCTTATCCTCCATTCAAGGTAGGGCCTGCTGAAGCTGTGTATGTCCAGCGTGGGGGAGAAGTCGGACATGCGGCCTGACCTTGCGTGGTACGCCAGCGTGCGGCCCAGCTCTATCACTGGTATGTTGTCATCCTCGAACTTTGACGCTATTCCTGGGAACATCCCCTTTATCAGCGCCTGGCCCAGCGGGAGAAGCGCGTTGGCGTGTCCGCCCTGCGGGATCTGGCGCCTTGCCGAAGCACCGTCAGGCAGCTCGTCCTTGTCAAGCACAGTTATATTGTTGAAAAACTGCGAGGCGATCTTCGCGTGCAGCAATCCGCCTATGCCCGCTCCGATTACTATCGCGTGCTCACGCTTATTCCTAGGCATTTGAACACATGTTTTGTGGATTCCGAAATATAAGAGGCTTGGCCTTGGCGTGGCGCAAGCCTTTTAGCCTGCGTCTGACACTTCTTACCGGATGATCCCATACAGAGGCCTTACATAATCAGGGTGAGCTCGCCCAAGGGCGGCGTTGGCAAGTCGGTCATAGCGATAAACCTCGCTACAGCGCTGCAGTCTATGGGCTACAACGTGCTCATAATAGACCTGGACCTCATAAACCCGTGCGTTGGCCTATACATGGGGATACAGGACACCAACCTAGGGTTCCTGGACGTGGTCAAGAAGCGCGCCGACCTGAAGCGCTCGATTGTGCCGCATGCGCCTACAGGCGTGAGAGTGCTGCCGGGCAGGCTCTACGCCAACATATTCACAATAAAGGATTTCAGCCCGACGGCCAAGCAGCTCAGGGACTTCTTCCTGAAGGTGCTGAAGCTCAGCTACGACTTCGTGATAGTGGACACCCAACCGGGCATAGCCTACCCGCTGCCGCTAGACCTGTACAGCGAGGCTATGCTTGTGGCGTTGCCCTACAAGTCGAGCTGCATAGCTGCGGTGAAGATGGAGGACAGGTACGGCAAGGTGGGGCTCAAGTGCTCCCTGGTGGTGAACCGGGTTCGCGATAAGAAATTCGAGCTCTCCGACCGCGAGATCGAGGAGATGGTAGAGACCCCTGTAAGCGTTGCGCTGCCTGAGGACGACAAGGTCCAGGAGGGCGTTGCCGAGGGCGTCCCGGTAGAGCTGCTGAACAGGAGGGCGCCTTTCTCAAGGGGAATAATGGAGCTTGCGCGCATGTACGCCACCAGAGTCAGCAGGCCAGAGAGGCGCAATGTCACGGAAACCGGCGGCGGATTACTAGACAGGTTAAAGAGGAGAAGGGCCTAGCGCTTGCGCCTTGCCTCGGACCTGAACTCGCGTATCTCCTTCTTCGCCTCGCCGAGGTTCACTCCGCGCCTGTAGCTGTCCTCTATCCAACCCTGCACGACAGCGCCGCCTATGTAGCCGCCGGCAAGGCCGAATGCGACCATGGATGCCGCGATGCCGTATATCGCGGTGGTGCCTAGGGCGTCGACCAACTGCTCTGCCGGGTCTATGAACGGGATAGGCAGGCCTGCAGAGGTCCAGAGCAGGAGGCCTGCGCAGTTTATGATGCCCACGGCAAGGCCGGATATTGTGCCGCTCCGCTTGTCGCGCGCAATCACTCCGGCGACGAAGCCCGTGAACACAAGTGTGAGCGGGTGGTCCCAGCCGATTACAGCCTGCAGCGCTGTGCCTATTATAACAGCCTCTGCTATAGCCTTGAAATTCATAGCCCAACCGTGAGGAATCTTCCGGCAATCCTTATAAGCGTTGCTCGTTTTTTGTGGGACAGCAGTCGCATCCGTTGCGGTTAATAAGATTCCGGATTAAAATACCAGAATACGGTGTGCGCATGCGCCTTATAACCCTGAACCTCTGGGGCGGCAGGCTCCTTAACGAGATACTGCGCTTTGTCGGGGAATACAGGGATGACACAGATATCTTCTGCTTCCAGGAGGTGTTCCAGGGCGGCGCAAGCAGGCCTAGGAAATACGGAGGAGCAGTTCCTACGCTGTACGCAGAGCTGGGGCGTGCGCTTCCGGGGTTCAACGGGATGCTTACCGATGTTTACTCCTCTTTCGGGCTTAGGCTGGCGATGTTCGCTTCTGAGAACGTGGACCTGGCCGATGGGGGAAGCATAGACCTTGTCGGCCAGAAGCGGGTCAGGCTGGACGGAAAGCTTTCCAAATACAGCCTTGGCTCCAAGCTGCAGTGGGCCGAGATAAAGCGCGGCAGGAAGAGCCTTGTTGTGGCGCAGACCCACGGCTTCTGGGTGCAGGCGAGCAAGGTGGACACCCCGGAGAGGATAGAGCAGTCTGAAAGGATTATGGAATTCCTCGGGAGCAAAAAAGGGGAGAAGGTGCTTTGCGGGGATTTCAATCTGGAGCCTGGCACAGAGAGCGTGCGCATAGTAGAGGGGCGGATGCGTAACCTTGTCAAGGAGTACGGTATCACGGGCACCAGGAGCAGCCATTCCCCCAAGGAGAAGGGTGACTTCTCGGATTACGTGTTTGTGTCGAAGGGCGTTAAGCCTAACGGCTTCAGGGCTATGCCCGAGGAGGTCTCTGACCACCTTGCCCTGGAGCTGGACTTCGATTGACCCGAATATCGCGGGCCTGACCTATTCTTTTTATATGTTCACTTAGAAACCCTGCCATGGCCAACAATACTGTTTTGATAGCGATAGTGGCTATCGTAGTGATAATTGTCGTGGCTGGCGTCCTTTTGACCCAGACAGGCAACAAGGGCGCTGCGCCTGCGACTAGCAGCAGCGGGTCGTCAGGATCAGGTCAGCAGGGGGCCTCAGGCACTAGCGCGTCTGGGACCGGGTCGGCATCGACATCAGGTAGCACTGGAACCTCTTCAGGTGGTTCGGCATCTTCCGGGACAACGTCAAGCGGCTCAGGCAGCAGTTCCACTTCGGGATACAAGGCCGGGGGCGGAGCAGGGCAGTCCTACATAAGCGAGGCGCAGGCCGTATCGCTGATGGGGCCTGGGGGCTCATACAACGCCACTGGCGCGGCCAACTCTACAGTGCTGGCGCAGTACATTTCCAAGAACGGGACGTACGCCAACGGCTACTTCAAGGGCAACATAACCGGGCTGTGGATAGCAGGCTACACGATCAACGCAAGCAAGGCAGGCACTGGAGGCAAGAGCCTGTTGCAGGTAACCCTGCAGGCGCCCAGCCCGAGCGTGGCGAAGTACCTCTACATGAGGGAGCTTGCGAACAGCACAGCGTCGAACGGGACTAGCAGCTACACCGTGATAAACGCCACTGACAGCGGAATGACCTATTCGTTCGGCAGCGCCTACATCGGCGACGCGCTGATAGGATACAAGGGCTCGGAGCTGACTTCGGTAGTCACGATATTCGCGACGGTGAACCAGACCTCGCTCGCGGACATAGTGGCGCAGGACATGCCGTAAGGCTGTCCCCCCTTTTCCTTTTCTTTTTGCACCGCCCATAGCCTGGGCTTTCGTCAGGTATAAATATTATTTTGCTCCCAGCCGCTATACGAGAACATGGCGCTTGCAAGAAGGGAGGCCGAGGAGAAAGCCAAGGGACTATCGGCTGCGGTAACAAAGATGCTAAGGGCCGAACTTGGAAATCTTATATCCCCTGAGCCGCCTAGGGTCGTATTCGACCCGGGAATGAAGGTGGGCAGCTCCAGCTCCAATTGGTCCACGAACACCATAAGGCTGGACCAGGAGTTCTACAGCAAAAACGTCATGGCGCTGGACAGGACTGTGCCTGTCGAGGTTTGCGTTATTGCCTACAAATCGTTCCTTGGGCCAAGGGGATTGCTCAAGACGCCGGCGTTCAACGACCCGCTCTTCCCTGTCGAAGACATGGGGAGAAGGAACACCTTCGTGAGCTGCAAGGAGTTCTCCTTCCCGCTCTTCGGGGAGGCGGTGTTCAATGCAAATAGGATAGCCAACGGCAACCGGAAAATAAGGGATGTCAAGCTGCTTATCCGCCTTATCGAGTCGGCTGGGATGCGCATAGAGGATGCCAGCCAATCAGTGCTTTCGATGTATAAGCACATCAAGTACGGGACGGATATCGGCCTACGCACAAACTTACGGGAAGGCGCAGATGAGGGTATCATTAACAGCGCAATGGCTTCCACACTGGCATCGACAGTTGCTGTGCTTACGCTCATAGCCTACAGCATGGACACTGACAGGGCCATGAGGGCGCTGTTCGACGACCCGAGGGCGGTTCTCAGTAGGATAGCGAGTACGGAGGAGGCGCAGATGATAGCGTGCGTCAGGCGGGGATTCCTGCGCATTTTCAGTTGACCGGCTAGGCGCAGCGCCGATGCTTTCGTCAGGTATAAATATTATTTGCGACAGAAGTGCGCTCAGGGCACCATGTGCAGTGCCGCGGTACAAGCATGATGGACAAGAGGCTAGTGGAGTTCAACGCCAAGGTCATAGCCAGCGAGACCGTTAAGACGATAAAGGACATCGTCAGGGGAGCCCAAAGCGTCACGCATGAGCCGGCAGTGGTGCTGAGCAACGAAATCGGCGGCAACAGCATGGCCATGGACTACGGCAGGAGGGCCATAATGTTCGACCAGGCGAGGTTCGTGGCTGAGCCTGAGCTCATTCCTGTAGTCGTGTCCAGGGCAGCCGCAAGGTATGTTTACGGGGCTGAGATCCTCACCAAGGAATACCGTGAAAGCAGGATGGGGGCTGTGTATCCTCCGATGACCGCGCTCGACGCGCAGATCTACGTATCCATAACCGAGTCCTTCTCCAACTTCGTTTCGGGATACTGGCGCAGCCCTGACAGGCGCGGGCTTGGAAGGAAGGACCGTATCGTGAAGAACATGTTCGCGGAGTTCAGGTCCCTTGAGGGGCTGGACTACTACCTGAACGGCCTTGAAAGGTACATCACAAGGAAGGGCCCGGAGGTCGGGGTGATGGTCGGCCCGGACATGAGCGTGAACAGGAAGGTGCTTGGTTCTGCCGTAGCCACGATAGTGTACGAGCGCGCCGGGTTCGATCCCGTCAGGACCATCAACGTGCTTTTCGACCAGCCGCAGGGGGTGCTCGATTTCATAAGGGAGGATTCTGAAGCAAAAATAAGGTGAGCGCATGGCCATCAAGAACGGATTCAACCCACAGCCCGTGAGCGAGCTATCCGTCAAGCTCATGAAGGGGCTTCTGGGCGAGAAGGCGAGGGGGATAGAGCCGCCGAGCGTAGGGCTCGTTGACATGCCGGAGGGAATAACGCACAGGGTGGGCATCTGCAAGAACGAGCTGGACATAAACAACAGGCTTGCGGAGACCGACCCTGCTTTCGCTACAGCAATGGTGATGAGGGGCGTCGTCACCACCAACTACATCGGAAGCCTGTGCCGAATGGGAATCGTCAACTGCGACGGCAAGTCCAGGGAGACCTTCGACGGGAAGATGACAAGCCTTGACGCCAAGATATACAAGTCGATGGTCTACAACTGCACCTCGGAGCTCGTGGCCTCGCTCTTCGAAAGGCATGAGCAGATAATATCCCACAAGGGCCTTGGGCTGGACATTGTGGCGCGACACCTCTTCGGGGACCAGCCGCTGTGGGAGCCCTTCTGCGACGCCAGGGCCGTGCACGGCTACATAAAGGATGCGTTCGGCACAGGCGCGACAAACTGCAGCATAGAGCTCGTAGGCCTGGATGCCAGGGACTCTATGGGCCACATATCCGACTACATGTCGAACTGCATCACGCTGCTGGTCCTGCTGAGCAACTGCGGCGACATAACAAAGTCGCTGAAGGACCTATGGGACACGCCTGGCAACATAATCGAAAAGCTTAAGGGCGAGGAGTGGAAGGACCTCGAGGAGGTCATACTCAGGCGGGAGCGACAGAACGCTTTGGGCGGCCCGCATTTCTACCGTTGACCGGAGGGCGACGGCCCGTCCGCCGCACAGGTTAAATATCTTGGCTCTGAATCGTCTGCGTGGAGCGTGGGCGTGGGTTTTACAGGGAGACATCGCGCGACGACAGTGAGACCGCCGCACAGATAAAATCAGTGCTCAGGGAGGCCGCGGTCGGCTTCCTGATTACTGCGAAGGGGAGGTTCGACAGCCTGGGCGTTAACGTCGGCATGGATAACCTGGTGAAGGCCACGAGCGCCATATACAACGCGCTGTCCGACAGGTACCTGATGAAACGCGACGACAACATCTCCGGTTTTACAGTCGGGCTCCCCCCAAAGGACAGGATGAGGCTGGCAGAGATTGCAATGAACGATTTCTCTGTGTTCATAAAGGAAGCGGATGGGGCGATAGCGATAAAGTTCCTAAACATGTGCATATCAGGCCATGAGGACGGGAACGCCAAGGACTTCCTGAACGAGCTCGTGTCCAACGACCCGAGGGGCTGGCTCAAGGAGTCCAAGGGGGCCAATATGCTGAGGCTCGACGCGATAGGCGGCAGGCACGAGATCGTGCAGCTCGAACGCATAAGCTCGGCGGGGCGCTCACCAACCCTTTAAATATTTCGACGACATAATGGTTATTGATGATAAGGGAGGCCGGTCTTTACACTGACATGGGCAAGGGGATGATAGAATGCAGGGCGTGCGCAAGGCTCTGCAAGCTCAGGGAGGGCGCTAACGGGTTCTGCTATGTGCGCAGGAACGTGGGCGGCAGGCTGCAGCTCATGAACTACGGAGTGCTCGAGGCCATACAGATAGACCCGATAGAGAAGAAGCCGTTCAGCCACTTCATGCCGGGAAGCAGCGTGCTCGGCGTCGGGACCTCGTCCTGCAACTGGGGGTGCCTCTTCTGCCAGAACCACAACATCTCCAAGGACAAGGAGATACAGGGGGAGTACTTCTCTCCCGAGCGCATCGTCGGGATGGCGCTGGAGAACAACACGCAGGGAATAGCCTTCACATACAACGAGCCGACGATATTCATGGAGTACGCGATAGACGTAGCCAGGCTTGCGCACAGGGAGGGTCTGGCCACGATGTTCGTAACCAACGGGTACATGACGGAGGAGGCGGTGCTGGCGATGAGGGGCAACATCGACGCAGCTGTTGTCAACATCAAGGGCAACGCCGAGCAGAAGTTCGCCAACAGGTTCGAGGCCGTAGTGTCAAACGAACCGATATTCGAGTCAATGGCTGCGATGAAGAGGGCGGGCATACACCTGGAGATGACCGACCTTATAATACCGAGGGTGGGCGACTCGCTAGAGGCGTGCGGCGCCCTGACGAAGAGAGTGGTCGAGACGCTGGGCCCGGATGTGCCCATGCACTTCAACGCCTTCCATCCAGACTACAAGATGATGGACTATCCGGTCACGGACTACGCTACGCTGAAGGCGCACAGGGACATAGCGGAAAGCAACGGAGTGAACTACGCTTACATAGGCAATGCGTATGGCAATCCACATGAAAACACCGTGTGCCCAGGATGCGGGGGCATAGCGATAGGCAGGGAGGGCTTCTCCATCACTTCGTGGAACCTGGATGCCTGGAACAGGTGCAACTCCTGCGGGACAGCGGTCCTGATGCGTGGGACAGTCCCGAAGAGCTTCCCGGAAAGGAGGATAGAGAGCCTGCTCTGAATCTCGTCCATCGCCGTTGCTCCTGGAAGCCTTAAATATCTGGTGCTGCGCAGTCTCTCAAAAAGGGTCGCAATGCAGAAGCTTTCGGGGTCGTCGGACATACGCGCTGAGCTGTACAGGCTTGTGCAGCACCTTCGCACTGCCAGCGAGTCGAGGTGCGTAGTTTTGGGCGAGGAGGCGAAGCGCGTGCACAGCTTCGGGCACACTTATGATTTCGGGGTCGAGCTGGCTCTCGCGCCGAGAGAGACGGGGGTTTTATCCAAGGTGCTGTCGATCAATGGGTATGACTACCAGGACTTCAAGGACAGCGTTCTGGTCAGGGCATCGGGCTTTCCGATACGTGTGATGTCAAGGAAGGAGGTCTACGGGATTCCGATCGGGGACCTGCAGTGCAACTCCGTGAAGATGGATGTGCCCTTGGGAAGCGGCGGCAGCGGCAGGTACAGCGCGGATTTCGCCAATCCACTGCATCTGGCGATAATGGAGTACTACAGGATGAAGAGCAACCCATTCTTTGAGAGCACAGCCACCGGTTTCATACTAAACTACATCGGCAAGGCCCAGTTGGGTACAGACTATATGGAGAAGGGAAGGGCTTTCGTCAAATCGAACGAGCTCGCCCTGAAGCGGTACCTTAAGGGGGAGTTCGAAGGCTTCACGGGAATGGTGCTCGGGCACTTCTCCCCCTGATCCTTTTCGACAGCCTCTTGTATATGCCGTGGACGAACAGCTTCCTGTCAAGGCCTGGGCCTATCCTCTCGATCGTGGAGCGGCCCCTGTAATCAGACAAAAAATGGTCTATCGCTGCCATGTCCATAGACCCGAGCTTCCATCCCGATGCGCCGAGAATCTCCTTGACGTGCTCCACGCTGCTCGCCTTGGGTATTGCCGAGATGTTGCCCTTGGATATTATCCAGTTCAGCGTGGCCTGTATCGCCGTCCTCTCGTACTTACCGCCTATGTGCTCCAGCTGCTTGCGAAGCGCCCCGTACTCCCTCCCCAACAGCTTCCCGTGGCCCAGCGGGCTGTAGGCTATTATCGTTATGCCGTTCTTCCTGCAGTACGGCATTATGTCCGACTCTATGTCGCGCACCATTGGGCTGTACTCCACCTGGTTGGACACTATCTCGCATGACTTGAGCGCAGCCTGCGCGGCTGCGGTCTCTTCGGCAGAGAAGTTGCTGATGCCTATGTGGCGTATCTTCCCGTCCTTTACAAGCCGCTCCATCGCCCGCATCGTCTCCTCTATGGGGATGTTGCGGTTGGGCCAGTGCAGCTGGTAGAGGTCTATCGCCTTGACGCCGAGCTCCCTCAGGCTGGCATCGCACGACCTTATCACGTCGTCGTACGAGAAGTGGTGCGGCGACACCTTCGTGGCAACGAACACCTCATGGCCTGCTACCGCCCTGGCGACTATGCCCTCGGTGCGGTAGTACTCAGCGGTGTCCACGAAATTCATACCGTGCTCGATGGCGTAGCGTATAGCCTCCTCGGACGCTTTTGGGTTTGCGCCCATGTTCCATGTGCCTATGCCCAGCACGGGTATCTTCTCGTTCGTCCTTCCGAGCCTGACGTATTCCATGGGTGCCTATCGCTTTGCGTTTTATTATACCTTGCTGGGACAGCGGGCCACGTCGCTAGGCTTTTTAAGGTTTCGTTCGGAATAGATACTGATTATCATGCCAAGGAGAGAGAGCAAGGAGATGGCCACTGCGCCTGTCATACTGCTAATGCTGGGCGGGATCTTCGTCCTGGTCGCGGGCATACTCATAATAGGGTTCTCTGTTGTGGGCAACAACGTGGTGCCGAGCTTCACGCACACCGAGACCTCCGCTGCTGCGCTTGCCGCATTCGGCGTGATAGGGTTCATAGAGCTTGTCTGCGGGCTGATGATGATAATCTCGGCTGTGGTTATGAACAACGGCAATCCGCAGAAGGTCACGGACTGGTCGGTTGTCGCGCTGATATTCTCAGGCATAAGCATAATGGGCGGCGGGGGCTTCCTCGTGGGCTTCGTGTTCGGGATAATAGGGAGCATACTCGGCATAAGCCACAGGAAGTGAACGTGTTTTCATGAAGGCTGTCATTCTCGCAGGGGGATATGGAAAAAGGTTGCGCCCGTTGACAGAGGAGAGGCCGAAGCCTCTAGTTGAGGTGGGTGGCAAGCCTATAATCGAGTGGCAGGTCAACTGGCTCAAGTCAATGGGCGTTGACTCGTTCATAGTGCTGGCCGGCTATCTCAAGGAAAGGGTAATAGACCACCTCGGGGCGGGCAGGAAGTGGGGCGTCAAGATGGCGTACCTCATAGAGGAGGAGCCGCTCGGCACCGGCGGAGCGCTAAAGAACGCCGAGCACCTGCTGGAGAACGAGAAGAGGTTCGTGATGGTCAACGGCGACATAATAACGAACATAGACTTCAAGGACGTGAAGAACGACTCCACTGTAGCCACAATGGCGCTTGTGCCGCTCAAGAGCCCGTTCGGCGTAATAAAGACTAGCAATTCGCACATAACCCAGTTCGTGGAGAAGCCGGTGCTGGAGGACTACTGGATAAACGCCGGCATCTACGTAATGAAATCGGAGATATTCTCCATGCTGCCCGAGAAGGGGGACATTGAGAAGTTCACCTTCCCGAAGCTGGCGAAGGAGAACCAGCTGGGCTGCGCCAAGTACACCGACAGCTACTGGAGGTCAGTGGACTCGATGAAGGACCTCGAGGAGGTCAGCAACGACCTGAAGGAGCACAAGGTGTACAGGGGCTTCTGATACTAACCTACCTGAACTTCAGGACGACCAGGTCCTCGAAGAAGTAGTGCGAGTGCCCGACAATCTCGGCATTCAGCCGCTTTACGTCTTTTTTGTAGCCGTTGAACGAGCTCTCCACCATTAGCACGATGTGCGCCTTGAGCAGGTGCTTCCCGTACTGGGAAAGGAACCGGTCTATCACTTCGCGCCCACGCGTGCCGCCGTCAAGAGCGGGGTATATGCGCTTTGGCCTGTTGATGTCGAGACGCCTGAATGGCTTGACCACGCTATGGATATTCATCCTTCCCTTGGCCAGCGGTGCCGATGGGACGTACGGCGGGTTGAATATTATGGTGTTGAACTTCCCCTTTACCCTAGAGAAGAGGTTGGTCCTTACGAATGTGCCCGGCACGCCGTTGAGATCGGCATTCCGCCTCGCGAGTTCCAGGGCGTCCGGGTTTATGTCGGCGAATGTGACCTCGCACCCCTTCATCGCCGCGATTATCCCCTGAATGCCGCTGCCGGTCCCTAGATCAAGCACCCTCCCGAATGCGTGGTGCTCCACAGCCCTTGCAAGCAGATCCGAGTCTTCCGCCGGCGTGTACACCTTGTTGGAGTACTCCATCTTCAGCCCGTCTAGCAGCGTCATGGGATTTGCCACCTATATCTTTCTTCTCTTTGCCCTTGAGCGTATTTTTGAAATGGTTTTCTTAAGTTCTTTGGTCTCATCTTTCGTGTGCATGCCGGCAAACTTCATAATGCGCTTCATTAGATCCGCGTATAAATCGCCATTATGATGTATATGCCTTGTGTTTTGGTGGGAGGGGGACCACAAACAAAACCCCCAGAAACCCATGCCCTTGGTAGCGCTAGACCCTCGTCAGCTCGAAGCACTCCCACCAGACTGCGCCGCTGTTGATCCTCACCCTGACCTCGTGGAGATGCTCGCTCTCCAGTTCGTCCATAAGGCGCTCCGCCAGCTTCCTGCACTTCACCATGTCCTTGATGCAGTCTATCAGCTGGTTCCTCAGCCTTATGTCGGCCAGTTGCCTCACCAACAGCTCCTCGCCCTCCAGTCTGCTTCCATACTGCTCGTCTATGCCTGCTATCAGGGAGTCCAATCCGGTGCGGAGCTTGCGCTCTGCGTCGTATTCTTCCCCGTTCATGCTACAGCCCCAGAAAAAGTCCTGTCACACAGGCGCTCCGTCCTGCTTGTATGGCGCTAGACCTGCGCTCTTCTGTAAGGGTATTAACGTGGGCAAACTATTTATACTTTGCTATATGTTAGTTTATCTTGGTAATGATTTGTGGAACTAAGGAAAAGCTTTTATTGAAGAGGCGCGCTATAATACAGACCATGCAATTGGTCGGTCCCAGAAGTGCCCGCGGCAACGCGGGCGCTCCGACAATAAGGTTTTTATAAATGTTATAATATATTATAATATGGCTGAGACTATCGAGACGAAGATAATAAAGATTGGCAGCTCTTTGGGGATTTTGATACCAAAGAAGGTTATCGTCAGTGAGGGCCTTTCAGTAGGCGATATGGTAGAGGTATCATTTTTCTTGAAGAAGAAAAGGCTGTTGCTGCTTAAGAAGGCTCTCGGCGCAGCCAGGGGGGCAGGCCCGTTCGTCAGAGAGAACGAGCCCGACCGGATATAATAGCTGGTTATATGCTGCTGGATACATCGGCATGGATAGAGCTCTTTAAAGAGAGTGAAAAGAACCGCAGGGTATTGGAAGTGCTTGGCGGCGGGGGTTGTTATACGTCCGTAGTTTCGATTGCCGAGATTGCGAATTGGGCAAGAAGATATGGGAAGGATGTTGCGCTATTAACCGCAATCGTTGAGAGGGTAAGTACAGTGATAAAAACGGACGCGGCGATAGCAATATTGGCCGGTGAGATAAATTATGAGAGAAAAAGGCACAGCCGTGGGAATAAGTGGGGGATGATAGATTCGATAGTGCTTGCTACTGCACACTCCATAAGGGAAACTGTCCTTACTTGCGATAAAGATTTTGCCGATCTGCCTAATGCAGAGATTATCTAGGCTTTCTGCCCGTCGTTTGCCTGGGCGTTCTCGAGCTTCCTGGCCTCCTTTATCATGATGTTGTAGAGCGCTGCGGCCTCGGACTCGAATATCGCCTTGCCCTGCGTCCTCACGTCCTGCACGTCTAGGACGACCAGAAGATCGCCTGGGTTTGAGCGCTCCACCAGTATGGTCGCGTCGTACATCTTCTTAGTCCTCTGCGCGGCGAGTATGGCGTTGAGCCCGTCCCTTAACGCGCCTATCTTGAGCCTGCCTACGTCGTCGTCCTTGACCGTCATTATCGGGCTCTTTATGCTCCTAGAATTAGCCTCTTGGTAGAACCTTATGGGCTCGGTAAGCTGCTGTGCGGTCGCCATCCATCCACCTTAAAGGTGCCAAACAGCAATACGCTTTCCCGGCCGAAGCCAGTACACACGTATCGAAGGCGGGCTTAGCTTCCGAGTTCGGAATGGGATCGGGCGTTTCCCCGCCTCTGTTACCGTTTGACGATAACTATCTATCGGCAAGGCTTAAAGCCGTTTCGCTTTGGGCCGGCACCAGTACTTCTTGGCGCATCCGGCGTGCTTGCGACTTTCTCCAGATGCCATTTGCCGCAATGCGTTCGGGCCATGGGTTGCCGGCCTCAATCTTCCTGGCGGTCCGGAGAACCGTCAAGCCCTTTTGCAATGCCAAGCAGAAGGCGCACAGCCCTTTGGGCGTGCAGTTCCAATTCGTTGACTTTTTTGTTTATCAGCGCCCATCTGTCTTTGGGGTCTATCTCAAGTGCCTTGCCGAATGCTGCGATTGCGTCTTCGTGCCGTCCCTGGCGGTTGAATGTTACTCCTTTGTTATACCATGCTGATCCGTATCCCGGGTCGATTTTTAATGCCATGTCATACGAGGCGACCGCATCGCCGTACATCTTCAGGTCGTGGAGCGCTATGCCCCTGTCGTACCATATGGATGCGTCCTCCTGGTCTATCCCTAGCGCCCTGTCGAATGAGGCGATGGAGTCTGTGTACCTCTTCAGGTCATGGAGCACTATGCCGCGGTTATGCCATACGGATGCGTCCTCCTGGTCCAGCTCCAGCGCCTTGCCGTATGCTGCAAGGGCCTCTCTATGCATACCGCGACCGCTGAATATCGCTCCGCACCAATCGTAGGTCGCGGCCAGCGCCGCTTCTACCCCGATTTCGTGCCTTTTGGGGTAGTACAGGTCTAGGTGTTCTCGTGGGAAGGCCGGTGTTGCTGAGCTGTCTGTGGTCTCTAGAGCGAACCGCTCGCCGGCAAGGAACATGTGGTCAGGGGTGAAGATTATGCTTAGCTCCTTGCCCAGGCGCGTGAGCGTGTCGGAAAACAGGACCGTGGAGGAGTAGCAGTTGAAATTGTTGCTCTCGAGCGCGATGGTGAGCAGTTTAGTCTCTTCGACGGATGCTTTGAAGTCTTTGTAAAAGACGTTGGACATGAAGGAGAAAAGCTCGTGCTCGTCGGCAGCCCTTACCGCGCTGGCTAGTTTTTTGTAATCGGACGCGCCACTTAGCCCTAGCCACACGGAAACTGCATCCATCATTCCGGAAACGTACTGCTCGTATAATCCCGTTATCTCTTCCTGGCGTTCCGGCGGGGTCTTAAGCGTTTTGAATTCGACATCGAAAATCGCGTTTATCGGGACGGCGCACTGCCTGGTCGCGGATGAGCCCTCCTCGTCCTTCGGGGTTGGGCGGAGCACCCCCTGAAAATTTGTGGTGATTGCTGCGCCCTTTTCCGCTTCCTGAGAATCCTGCCTGCTGCGCTGCGGAGAGGCGGCTAGCCCGATCTTGTTCTTTTCGCCGTCTGCCTTGATATTTTTCGTTATTGGGTCCATGGCATCGCGGCGCGCCTGCTGCAGCCCTAGAATTGCTGCCGCCCAGATATATAAAGATTGGCGTCTTTTGCTTCGGCGTTTAATGGCGCCTGGTGGCCAGCCTCCTGCCGCCCTTGCAGATGGAGCATATGCCGAGCTTGTGGTCAAAGTGGTCGCCGCACACCCGCTTCCCGCACAGGCCGCAGGTGTGGGTCGCTGGCTTTCCGCACAGGTTGCAGAATGGCATTGCGGCCATCATTCATCACCGGCGGCCCCCTCTGGGAAGACCGCCTTGTCTATAACGCCGGAAAGCAGAGAGCGCGCCTTTGCCAGCGACAGCGGGCGCAGCCCCTTCGCCTTTGCGTACCTGCACTGGTAGCGTATGTACGAATCGTTTATCTTGGTGTTGGGGTCCAGCTCCTTGCAGCGCTCTATGTACCTGGAAATGACCTCGAACGCCTGCTCCTCGTCCATGCCCTTGACGTTGACCAGGTATGGCGCGAGCACAAGGTTGACAGTCCTGTGCCTGACGTCGGGTATCGGATTTGCCAGTACCTGCTCTATCCAGGCGTAGGATCCCGCCGCCTTGGACTGGGTTGCTGCCTTCCTCTGTGGCGCCTTCATGGACTTGGCGTACTTCAGCACCTCGTCGGGAATCTCGTTGGCCGGTATGGGAAGCCCGCGCCTTATCGCGGACTCCGCGGCTGCCTGCAGGAGCCTTATCAGCTTGTACCTCTGCAGGAAGACAGTGCCGTTGCTCAGCCTCTGGTTGGCAAGGCTTGCGCCGGCTGACCTCTGCCTGAAGCCCAGGTAGTCTATAAGCCCGACTGAGTATTCCGGGCCTGCCTTTGACAGCTTTATGCCTATGGAATCTGCAAGGATGGATAGCGTTTTGTCGTCCTCCGCCTCCATCGCCGAGGCCGCCTTCCTCGCCTCGCCGGTAGCGTACTTCGACAGCGCGAGGTCCGAAGACATTGCGCTCACGAGCAGCCTGGAGTAGAGGTAGCCGACCAGGCTGTTCCTCTTTAGGTCGTTGGTCGGTATCCTGCCGTACTCCTTGGGCTCGTCGGACATGTCCTCCTCCACCCTGGCCCTGGCTATGTCCAGGTACCTTGGCTCTACAGCGGTCAGGTTCAGCGACTCCACTATCCGCCTGGCCTGCTCCGTGAACGGGTACTTGGCCGCGAAATCGAGGGATGCGTTGTCTTCCACGATAGTTTGAGCGCGGAATAGGAATAAATAGATGGTCTATCAATACTCCTAGCGAAAGTGCGCATCCTAATTGGGGCTGTACGCTAACCTGGCAGACTTCCGCGTTCGGGTCGCGGCTATCCGAGTTCAAATCTCGGCAGCCCCAATCCTTAAAGGACAGGGTATCTTCTAGGCCCAGATAATGTTGGCGCTTCCTGCGATTGTGCCGCGTATAACGCTGTTAGCGCTTCCTTCTGGTTTTGGCATTCGCTGCAAAGCCCCTGTAGATGTTCCAATACAGTCCAAATGTTGCAATTACAAAAGCTGTGACAAGAATCGGGATTGCTATAAGGACTACGCTGCTCTGCAGTACTGCGCCAGTAGTTATCAACAGGTTGAGCAATGCCGCATACAGGACTGAAAGCGAGAATACGGTGAACACACGGTTTACCACTGCCCCTTCCTTGGCCGGGTCCCCCATGGCGCTCAATTTATATAAGAACGAGGGGAGGTTGATTAGGTACGGGTAGTTCTCCAATAAGGTGTACCTGAAGGCCAGCACCAGGAGGAGCAGAACGAATGCTGCCCAGAATATCGCTGGCAGTATAAGCAGGGAAGAAATGGAACCGTACGTCATCCAAAGCGCAAACAGGTTTATGATAAATGCCAGTAGGATGACAGTCCTTGCATTATTGGATAATGGGTAATGTTTTACCTTCGTGCCCTCGCCTTTTGCCGATTACCTTTCAGCCTTTCCCGCCTCAACGCTTGGCGAAGTCCAGCGGTATCATTTTGCGGTCTCCGCCGAAGAGCGCGCTGTTGACGTAGTAGACCTCCTCAGGCCTTATCTTCATGAATACCGCGCCGAGCTGGTGCACCCTCTTTACGTCCTCGGTCCCTGGCATCCATGTCCCGCTGCCAGTCAGCCTTCGCTCCCTGGCCGTGTAGACCTTCTCTATGTCGGCCTCCTGCACCGGAATTGCAAGACCCTGCAGCTGGATCTCTATGTGGG
>JAGWHI010000018.1 GCA_028866905.1 Microcaldota archaeon | reverse complement strand
AAGAGCAAGGGCAGCCTCCCTAAGGAATACGGCGAACGCATAGTGGTGTCGGTCCACAAGATGGAGCACGGATACACGGACCTCGACTTCAGTGAGTTCTTCGACATAAATGCCAGGGGGATGAGGATAGCGAACAAGCTCATCATAGATTTCACCGAGGACCTGATGATGAGGAACCCGAAGAGCATAGGCGCATTCACCAAGCGCGAGACCACCAAGGAGATACTGCCGAAGGACCCGATAGCGCAGCCCTGATAGGTATAAATATTTCTGCGGCGCACCAAATCCCAGATGATAAGATGAGCCGTTCCTTTTGGGGGTCCACGAAGAACCCTGCGTCAAGGCAGAAGGCCGAGATAGAAAGCGGCATGCCCGTATCAGCGATGCTTGCCCAGGCCAAGCTGGCAGAATCCAAAAAGGAGTATGGGGTCGCAGGAGATTACATCGTGGCGGCTGCAAAGAAGATACTGAAGACAGCGGAGGCCACGACACCGATGCACATACGCACGCTCAAGCCCCACGACACAGAATCCGGCGTGTCCACCAGGTACAGGAACGGCCTGGAGCACGCCCAACGGCTATTCAAGAAGGGGGCTTTCTATTACACAAAGGAGTCGTTCAGCTCAGACGGCCTATCAACGATAATGTCGGCCGCAGAGGCGCTGGCGCATGCAAGGAGGATAGGGGACGAGCTGGGGCGCCCACGCGACATAGGCGCGGAAGAGGAGGAGATGGACCAGTACGACCTGCTGGTAGACAACCTTTTCAACATGAGGAAGTGGTACGAGGACGACGTCAAGCTCGGCGAACGCGCCCTGAAGAACGCCATAGCCCTGGAGACCGACCCGGCATTAAGGGGGCCTAGGATCGAGAGGTATGTGAAGTTTATTGAGACCCTCCAGGAGCTGAACCACACCAACGATACTGCAGAGAAAAGCCTAAGGGAGATGAAGATACGCAGGCTGAGCGAGCAGCTCAGGACCGGGAGCTCGGCGAATCCCGCGTAACGCCTTAAGTAAACGTCTGCGCCCGGCCGTCTCTTAGATAGCCCTTCAGCCTTTCGAGCGTGCGCCTCTGGTTCAGGTGCAGTATCTTCATGTCAACCGCATTTGCCAATGGCACAAGCTTGGAGGATAGGTGCTCCGCTGTCAACTTGACGTTCCCCATGACCTGCTGGACGTCAGCAACCGCCAGGTAGAAAAGCCTCGTCTTCCTCACCCTGACCTTCTCGCCCTTCAGCGGTCCGTCCATCCTGTTAATCGCATGGAACTCGTACCTGTAGGCGCCCACGAATCTCGGGTCAAGTGTGAGATCATTTATCCCTGTTTCCTCCCTTATCTGCCTCATTGCGGCCTGGTGCTTCGATTCGCCCTCGCGTATTTTGCCGGAAGGGCCGATGTCGTACCTCCTCTTCGGAAGGCTCTTGATCTCTTCGTTATAGAGCCTTATGTTCTTCTCTAGGATCAGGACCCGCGGTGTCTCCTCCTTAGTGACTATGACGGCGCCGACAGAGAACTGCTTTATCTCGGGTAACGTACTCTTGAATCTGCCGTTTTGCGCCAAAGAATCCCCGATTATGCTATTCCGCTGCCCTGTATCTTCAGATAAGCTATGCCCTTGCTGGTAATCTTTATCTCGGCGCCCATCACGTCCTGGTCCGGGCTCTCCCTCCTGACCTCCACATAGTTGCTCTCCTCGAGCTTTTTGACGAGCTCCTTGAACTGGATTGGCTCTATGGTCTCAGTGGTG
Organism: Microcaldota archaeon; assembly: GCA_028866905.1. Taxonomy (GTDB): domain Archaea; phylum Micrarchaeota; class Micrarchaeia; order Micrarchaeales; family Micrarchaeaceae; genus JAGWHI01. Next base: position 17,423 of record JAGWHI010000018.1, on the reverse strand, counting down.
GTCCTGGTCTGCGTGGCCAAGTTTGCCCTGTCCATCAGGTCCTTCCCGCTTATCCTCTCTATCCCCTCCAACTTTCTCAGGTTGTTGGTTATCGAGAGCAACGATGCGTACCATTCCCCATTGCTATTGCGCAGGATCATGCTGGTTTGACCGATCTTCCCTGTCAAATCCTCGTCCTTGTTTAAGGGACTACCAACTTTCATCTTGTCGAGACTAGAACTAGGCGATTTCTGCATTTTTATCCCGTTGCTTCATAAATGCGATAAGTGTAATAGACGATTGTACGATAATCCTTTTAAAATGTGGTCTTAGTCTGGTGTAGTCGCATATCTAATCCTTAAGGATCCTTACCTCCCCGTTGTCGGCGTCTACCTCGATGAGCATGCCGTCCCTAAGCGCCTTTGTCGCGATCTTGGTGCCGACTATGCATGGCTTGTTAAGCTCCCTCGCCACTATCGCTGCATGCGAGGTGACCCCGCCCTCCTCGGTCACGAAGGCCGCCGCCTTTTTCATCAACGGGAGATACTCCGGTCTCGTATTCCCTGCGACAAGGATGTCTCCCTCCATAAAGGACTTGGCCTCTTTCGGATTTTTAACGATCCTTGCGATACCCACAACCCTGCCTTTGCACGCCACAGATCCCTTTATGGCCTCAGAAGCCGTGCCGTGTATGCTCTTCTCTATCATCTCCCAAATCGAATCAGCCTCCTTTCCCACAAAGAAGAATTCGTCCCCGTCACAGTCCATGAAGTGGAATCCGCCGTTCTTTCTCTCCTCTATGCTGTAGTCCGACAGCTTTGACTTGCCTTCAATGACACTATCCAGTTCCCATGGATACAGGAATTTCGCGTCATCGTACCTCAGCCCGTATTTGGCGCATAGGTGTTCCAGATACCTCCCGATATAGTGGTTGGCGATCAGGTTGTATTCCTTCCTGCGGTCGCTCCACCACGCTATAAACCCGATCCAGAACAGCTGGTCGAAGTCGTCATCGCTGAATACCCTCCGTTTTCTTATGGCCTCTACTTCATTCTGGTGTTCCTCCACGTGCTTTTCCAACGCAATTCTCTCCTCGGCGATCCTTGCGTCGCCATTGCTGCGTTGCTCTGCATACTCCTTTTCGAAGAACGACAGCGGTATGGGCCCGACATCCCTGTAGTTGTTGTGCATCCAGTGGAACTCGCTGGCAATGCCCTCAAGCCTTTCGTCCAGCCCAGGCCCTTTGGGGTTCTCCGCCGCGAGCGATACCAGCCTGCGCCTGTATCTGCCTAGGAAGGTCTCCCCATACGGGGCTATGAGGGTGTCTATCTCTCTGTCGTTCTCCGGATACTTCCTTTTCAGCCCGTCCACTATCTCGGGCCCGTAAACCAGCACGCCGTCAAAGGTCAACGCAGGTACGTATTCCGCATCATACGCCTCAACGAACTCCCGATAGTGTTCGATAAGGTATCCGTCCCCGCTCTCCCTTATCTTAGAAATGATGCCGTTGAACTTCGCCTCGCCCTTCAGGAAATCCTCGTAGATGGATTTGAGCGCGCCTATGTCCGACATCAGCTTCTTGCAGGAGTCCCTGTAGTCCCTCTCGCTGTACGGCCACTGGACCTCCGCGCCGTCTTTTACGAATCTAGCCCCCCCTATGGTGACCAGGTTGTTGTTGGGGTACCACTGGCCTACCTCATATGCCCACTGCCTCATAGCATGCCCGAGTATGAACGGCACAGCGCCAGAATTAGCTATAGTCCAGTCTTTTATCGAACGGACTTCCCGGAGAATCTTCTCCCTGTCGGTTTTCGGCATACAGAGAATATACACTAGCCGTGCAATATTTATACTCTGCGTCCCCTCCTTCCGCCCGGCCTCTTGGTGGTGTCGGTCGGTATGGGTGTTCTGTCCTCTATCCTGTTGACCCTGAGCCCGCTCCTAGCAAGCACCCTCACCACAGCCTGCGCGCCCGGTCCTGTTATCTTAGAGCCGTGGCCTCCCGGCGCCCTTATCGCTATGTTTATGGTCGTTATCCCCTTCTCCTTGGCTGCAGCCGCGACCTTGTAGGCAGCCTGCATAGCAGCGTATGGGGATCCCTCCTGAGAATCAGCGTTGACAACCATGCCCCCGGACCCTACCGCTATGGTCTCGGATCCGCTCATGTCCGTCAATGTAATAATCGTGTCGTTCTTTGAAGAATAGACGTGCGCAACTGCCCATCGCTCCGGCTTTGGCTTGGCGGCCGCCTCCTCCATGGCCTTTGCTTCGTACGATACGTTCTCCTTCTTCTCCTGCGGCTTTGCCGCTGCAGGGCCCTCCTTCTTGGCAGACTTCTTCTCTCCCTTCTTTGCCATAATCATCAACTTGTAGCTGCGGCTACCTCAGCCGCCTTCGCCTCGGCCTCCTGCTTGGCCTCTGCCGCGACACCCTCCGCTCCCTCGCCCTCCTTCGGCGGCGGGGTCTTCGGGGTTATGTCTATAGGCTTGTAGTACCCTATGGAACCCTCCTGCTCCGTAGGCACAAGTATTCCCGGCCTGTTGACCCTCTTGCCGTTGACCGAAATGTAACCGTGAACTATCAGCTGCCTGGCCTGCTTCATGCTCCTGGCAAGGCCCTTCCTGAAAACAACTGTCTGAAGCCTTCGCTCCAGGAAGCTGCTTTCCTTGAGGTCGAGCAGGTTGCTGAGCGTCGATCCCCTCTGGACGATCCCGTACTTCGACAGTCGCCCTATTATCGCCTGCTCCTTCTCAGCCGCTCCCACGCCGCCTGTCAGCAGCTCCCTTGCGTTCCTTCGCACCCTGCTGAGCTCGCTCTGCACCTTCCACAGCTCGCTCATGTTCTTGAGCCCGAACTCCTTGATTATCGCGTTGTCTGTCGATATCCTCTGGAGGTTCCATATGTCCTTTGGCTTCTCGAACGTCCTTCGGTTTCTCTTAGGTGCTCCCAATCAATCACTATTTCGCTGCAGGCGCCGGCTTCTTCTCGGCTGTTGGCTTTGCCCCTGCTGCAGGCGCAGGCGCTGCCGCGCTCTTCTTCGTAACTCCTACGGTGGCTCCTGTGCGGCCAGTGCTCCTGGTGCGCTGTCCGCGCACCTTCTGTCCGAACTGGTGCCTGAATCCCCTCCATACGTTAAGCGTTATGTCCCTGTTGACGTCCTGCCTCGTCGCGAAAATCAGGTCGTTGCCCACGAAGTGCATGTCCTTGCCGGTCTCCATGTCCTTCCTTCTGTTCAGGAGGTAGGCCGGGATGTTGAACTTCCCCGGGTTCTTTATCACGTCCTCCACTGCCGCTATCTGCTTCTCGTCCAGCTGGCCGACTGGGGTAGTCCTAGGGATTCCGATCTTTGTCTCTATGGCGTGGGAGAGAGAGTTCGCCATGTTGGAGCCTATGCCCTTGACCTGGGCCAGCGCCCTCGGTATCGGCAGCGCGCCGTTCATGTCCTTGCCCGCCAGCCTTATGATCGACGTGGCTCCGCTCTTCTCGTCTCGTCTGCCCCTTTGGGGCTTTCCCTTTGCGGCTTCTTCCGCCATTTTATCAGCACAAACGCCAGGGCTGGGATATTCAGCTAAGAAGCATTTGAACCCAGGAGGCCCGTGAGGGCCATACGCTGACAGGATCTTTTCCAGGCGTACGCGTTACCGGATTCCGCCACCCTGGCTTGATAGCTTATCGATACCTCTGTATTTAATTATTTCCTTCAAGAGGAACCAGCACTGAACTTTTAACTATCTGTACTAAAGGTATTTAAAGGCTTTTAAGTTGTGGAATGAAGTTACCGGCAAACTCTATAAGGTATAAATAACAGAAATATTTCTTGTAATTATCATGTACGTTGGCGTTGACATAGGCGGCACCAACATAAGGGTCGGTGCAGTCGACACGAAGGGCAAGGTGCACAAATCCGAGAGCTTCAGGCATCCGCCGCACAGGGACGAGAACCATATCGCCGAGCTGATATCAGGGCGCGTTCTGGACATGGAGAAATCCGGCATAGACGTCGAGGGCGTCGGCGTGGGCGCGGCGGGCCGCCTGGACATAAACAGGGGCGTGATACTCAAGTCGCACAACGCACCTACGGGCAACAGCTACAACCTCGTCGGCCCGATTTCCAAGGCAGTAGGAAAGAAGGTGATACTGGCCAACGACGCCACTGCCGCGGCCTGGGGAGAGCACAGGTTCGGACAGGGCAGGGGCATAGACAACATGGTCTACATAACGATAAGCACAGGCATAGGCGGGGGCGCGATAGTGGACGGCAACCTCCTGCTTGGCAAGGACGGCAGGGCCTCTAGGATCGGCCACACCGTCGTGGACTTCAACTCCGACCAGGAGTGCGGCTGCGGCAGGCTCGGGCATTGGGAGGGCCTAGCCTCTGGAAGGAACATACCAAGGACCCTGGCCGCCTACCTCGCGGCGAGAGGAGAAAGGGCCGAAAAGTACGCCGGGATCAAATCGGAAGCGATATTCGCGCTATACAACGGGGGAGACCAGAAGATAAGGGGATTTGTCGACGATTATCTTATGAGGCTGTACGCTGCAGGGGTATCCTCTGCGATAAACAACTTCTCGCCCGACCTTATAGTGATGGGCGGTTCAGTGGCGAGGAACAACACCGCAATCTTCGAAAAGGGGATTGCCATGCACCTCCTGGAATATGGGGGCGCGGAAAGGTGCAGGGTCACGTTCACAGAGCTGGGCGACGAGATAGGGGTGATCGGCGCAGCGGCGCTCGCTATGGATTTCGAGAGGCTGCCGCGCTAATCGCCGGTTATAAATATTTCGGCAGGAGATGGCATACTGTTCATATGGTCACGATAAGGGTTAGCGCGCCGAACAGGGATTACCTCCGCAAGGTATACGGTGACGAGCAGAGCAGGAAGCTCCTCGCCCTGGACACCAAAACCAAGGCGAACGTGATAGAGGACCTCATCAGGTACGAGACCAACCTGGACATAAAGGCAACGGCGATGAACCATCCGAACGCGCCGCTGATACCGCCATTCGACCTCTTCCTCTCTTAAGCGAGCGGGCCCGACGGGATTCGAACCCGTGACTTACTGGTTAAAAGCCAGCCACTCTAGCCGAACTGAGTTACGGGCCCCATTAACAGATGCTCATTCAGCTATATAAATATTGGTCGGGGCATTCAGAAGATGCGCCTCATCCCGCGCTCGTGTATTATCCTGTAGTGGATCTGGATCTCGTTGTGCGCGAGCTTCTTCACCTCCATTATGTCCAGCTTCTTCTCGAACTTGGCATCGGCGAACATGCGCGTCCCCCTGCCGATGAATGTGGGTTCGAGGTTCAGGTATATCTCGTCAACCAAATCTAGGCTCATGAAGAGGCTGTTTATGCGGCCACCGCCTGCGATCAGCACCTCGTCGAACCCCATCGCCTCTATGTTGCGCAGCACTGCATGCGGCGTCTCGTTCGTGAAGGTGACGTTCGGGTTATCGCTTTTCATGCCGGCCTTCCTTGTCATCACGAATATCCTGACCGACTTGCTGATCTTTTCTGCCTCCTTATGGTCGTGGAGTATCTCGTATGTGCGCCTGCCGATTACCACTACGCCGACGCTGTTTATGACGCTCCTCAGATTCTCCCACTGGTGCTTCGAGACGAAGGTTACGTCGTCATCCTCCTTGGCTATGAAGCCGTTACCAGTGGTGACAAGGTACATCACCACCCTCATTGAACCCTAAGGATTTCCACGACTGGTTATAAATAGATTGGGTCATGCCGCGGTCTGTCCCTGCGCAGTCCCCTGCGGAATACCGTTGCCTTTCTTACCCGAACGCATGCGCATCAGGACGTATATTATCACGACCGCGACGACAGCAGCGCCGATTATGTATAGCATGTTGGGCGAGGCGCTCTGCTGCGGCTGGCTGGCCGTACCTCCAGTGGCCGGGGCCTCTATGTCCGGCACCTTCGTCCCAGTGTATGGATTGACGTACTCTATCGAAAAGTTGATGTCTACGTTGGAGTTAGACTGGTTGAGCGTGCTGACCGTGTCGTTTGGTATGACTATCTCGGTCATAGGCCTGCCGGCAGCTATCCAAAGCGGGTTGTTCGCGTTTATCGCGGCTATTGCGCTGTCGTTCGTGGTGATTGCGTTAGCGAACGCGCCAAGCGATAGCAGGCAGTTGCCTGTCGGGTCTTTCAAGCTGGAGTTGGCGATCTGTGCGCACTTTCCAGTCTGTGGATTTGGGAATATGTTCGGGTCGAACACGAGCACGTTTATGAGGTACCATCCCACGAACTGCCCGTTCTCATCGTTTATCATGAAGTGGTTGTGCGCCGGCCCTGGCAGCACACCCTCCGGCAGCCCGTCGGTTCCATTGGTGATGTTCATCAGCTGCTCGACCTTAGTGAAGTACGGCGAATAGAAGAAATTCGGGTGATCCATGCACATCCCGGGAGTCGGATATCCGCCTCCGCAGTTTGTGAGTATGGTCCTGTTCTGGAAAATCGGGAAGCCGTTTGAATCGCCGCCCATCTTCGGTCCGAAAACGCTCTCGCCTGCAAAAGCTGGCACCGCTATCCATTCCGGATCCGCGCCGGTGGTATCGCCCTTGACACCTATCTCGCATTTGGTCACGCCGGCCGCTGCGGTCGCGTTCGGGAACAGCTGCGCAGTGGTCGGGCTGCAGCTGAAGTTCTTCGGGTCGTTTACCGGAAGGTAGACTGCGCTCAAAATAGTGTCGTTGACGAAGGCCGCGTACACCGGAGAGAAGCCGTTGTAGGGAACGTTTGCGTATGTTATGAGCTTGGAAACGTTGTCCGATATGTAAGGCACGCCGCCGTAATACGCTGCCGTGGAGCCCAACGCCGCAAGCAGTGCAATCGCACCGATGACTAACGTGGACTTATTCAACAGATCGCCAGCCATTATGCTCAGCAAATATTATAAATCCTTTATGTCGCTGCGCGCGCTATGCCGGCGGCTGGTATTGCTGTGAGCCATCCCTGCGCCTGCTGAAATAGAAATGGAACACCACTGATATTATTATCACGCCGACGATGATCCCGATGACGATCTCCGGCATCGCAGCGGAGAACGCCTGCGTAGGCGGTATGGTCAATGAACCCTGAGGCGCGCTGCCGGGCTTCTGTACCCGCGTACCTGTATAAGGGTCCACGTACTGTATCGAGAAATTCATGTCCACGTTAGCGTTTGACTGGTTGAGCGTGCTGACCGTGTCATTGGGCACGTACACCTCGGTCATAGGCCTGCCTGCCGCTATCCACACGGGGTTGTTCGCGTTTATCGCGGCCACCGCGCTGTCGTTGGTAGTCATGGCATTCGCCACAGCGCCAAGCGACACAAGGCAGTTGAGTGTAGGGTCCTGCAGGCTGGAGTTGGCGATCTGCGCGCACTTGCCGGTTCGGGCATCAGGGAATATGTTCGGGTCGAACACGAGCACGTTGACGAGGTACCACCTGATGAACTGTCCGTTCTCGTCAGTGATTATCAGGTGGTCGTGTGAAGGAACGGGCAAAACGCCCTCCGGCAGGCCCTGCGTCCCGTTTGTTATGTTAATCAGCCTCTCCATGTCCGTGAACAGCGGCGAGTACATCAGCGTCGGGTGATCAAGGCACATTGTCGGGGAACCAACTCCGCTGCCGCAGTGCATCATTATCGACCGGTTCTGGAAGACAGGGAAGCCGCTCTGGTTCGCGCCGAAGCTTGACCCGAATATGGTCATTCCTGCAAAAGCCGGGATCTCAAGCCACTGCGGATCTGCATCTATGGTGTTGCCCTTCGCCCCTGCTTCGCACCATGTAATGTTTGCAACCGCAAGCTCGTTCTGGAACACCTGCGGCGTCCTAGGGCTGCAGCTGAAGTTCTTCGGGTCGGTAACAGGCAGGTAGACCTCGCTCACTATCGTGCCGTTCAGGAAGGCGGCGTACACAGGTGCGAACCCGTTGTACGGCACTTTGGCGTAGCTGACGAGCGAGGAAACGTTCGCCGCGATATACGGGGTGTTCATATCAGCCGCGGCAAGCTGGCACGAGGCCAGCAGCAGCGCGACAACCCCCAGGGCTAGACCAACCTTGTACAACCAATCGTAGCCATATCTCCTGGAAAGGCTATAAATATTACCAATGGGATAGCTCACCGATGCGCTACACCAAAACGGTAAGCGGCGACTTTATCATCGTGCTGGAGATGGGCGAGGAGCTGGTCTCATCGGTAGCGAGGTTCTGCGCCAAGAGTCGCGTGCGCAACGCTTACTTCATAGGTCTGGGCTCTGTGAAGGACCCTGTCCTTGCGCACTACAGGGTCGACAGGAGGAAGTACAGGGAGAAACAGATGAGGGGGATATTCGAGCTCGCATCGATGGTGGGCAGCGTGGCGATTTACGACGGCGAGCCTCTGGTACATGCGCATGCAGTCGTGTCCGACAGCGGAATGCGCGCATACGCTGGCCACCTTTCCAGCGCAATCACATCCGCGACAGTGGAAATAATGCTTCGCGACCTGAAGAGCAGGAAGGCGAAGAAATTGGACAAGAGAGTGGGTCTAAAGCTCTTCGACCTGGAGGGGCGAACCTGATGGCCGGGAAAGCTTTCGGCCTGAGGCGCACAGTCGGCCTATTCCAGCTCGTGGCGTACGGCGTCGGCAACATAATAGGCGCAGGCATATACGTCCTGGTCGGCGCCGCATCAGGCCTTGCCGGGGGCGAAATATGGCTCGCCTTCCTTGTCGGGGCGTTCGTGGCGCTGTTCACCGGCCTGTCGTACGCGGAGCTTGGATCGATGTACCCGAAGGCGGCGTCGGAATACGTATACGTCGGCAGGGCGTACGGCAACAGGCTGTTCTCCTTCCTCGCCGAGTGGATAATGCTGATAACCGAGATAGTGGCCGCAGCCACGGTCTCGATAGGCTTCGCGCTCTACTTCCAGAGCGTGTTCGCAGTACCGATAATACCATTGGCAGCGGTCCTGCTGGCTGTGCTCACATTCCTCTCAATAGTCGGCATAAAGCAATCGCTAGGGGTCAACACTATCCTCAGCATAGTGGCGATACTCGGGCTTATAGTGGTGATAGGCGCAGGCATACCCAAGCTTGGCTCTACCGACTACAGCTACTCCCCCGGCGGCATTTCCGGGGTATTCGCAGCTGCGATACTTGTGTTCTTCGCATACATAGGCTTCGACAACATAGCTAACCTTTCCGAGGAGACAAAACGCCCGGAGAAGACAATCCCACGCGGCCTTCTGATAGCTGTCGCGATAACCACACTGCTCTACGTCCTAGTGAGCGTGTCCGCGGTCAGCCTGGTGCCGTGGCAGAAGCTATCGGCATCGGACGCGCCACTTGCGCTTGCCGCGTCAGCGACCCTGGGCGAGCCCGCATTCATAGTGCTAACTATAGCTGCCCTGTTCACAACGCTCAACACAGTTCTGGTGCTCCTTATAGTGGGCTCCAGGATAATCTACGGGATGGCCAGGGAAGGCGCTCTCCCAAAGCTACTGGGAACGGTGAGCAAGAGGACAGGGACCCCGTACGTAGCTTCTATAGTGACGCTGCTAGTCGCGCTCGCCTTCCTGTCCCTGGGCGGGATAGGCGTAGTGGCAAGGATAACGAGCTTCGGCTCGCTGATAGTGTTCGCCATGGTGAACCTGTCGCTGCTGCATCTTAGGCGCGTAGCCCCGCACCTGAAAAGGCCGTTCAAGGCCCCGCTGAGCATAGGCTGGCTGTCGGTCACAGGGCTCATAGGCTTCGTCTCCTGTCTCGCCCTGCTAACTCAGTTCGACGCCACGAGCGTCGCGCTGGGCCTCATACTGCCCGTGTCAGGGATAATATTCTACCTTGCTATGAACCGTGGCAGGCCGATGCACGTGGAAAAGGGGCTGCACCAGAGGCACGAGGGGACAGGTCCAGCGCACGGGAGACCTCATTAGCTATTTATAATGCCAATGCGCATTTCCTGTTGCAATGGTGATGCGCTGCGCCCAAAATGGATGAGTAACGGAGTGCTGCTCATATCCTTCTCGGCTTTCTTCGCCGATGTGGGTTACCAGATGGTGCAGGCGATATTCCCGATATACCTTGTGCTCACGCTGTCCACCAACGCCTTCTACTTCGGCGCGGCCAACGCTGTTGCATACGGCGGAGGGGCGCTATTCGCGTACTGCGCCGGCCTCCTCGGCAACAGGTACAGCAGGAAGTGGCTGGCAGTCATAGGCAGCGCGTTCATACTGCTGATGCCGCTTGTCGGCATATCCATAAACCCGATACTCGCGATTGCATTCTTCGCCACCGGATGGTGGGCAAGGAACTTCAGGATACCCCCAAGGAGGTCTATGCTGACGGACATGAGCAGGAAGGAAAACCTTGGCAAGGTCTTCGGCTTCCTCCATGCACTCGACATAAGCGGAGGCCTGGCATCCGTAATAATACTGATACTGCTTCTGAGCATAAGCGTGAGCCAGAACAGCATACTGCTTATCACAGCCGTACCGCTCACAATATCTGTACTCCTCCTGGTCATAACATCAGATGTCAGGAGGAGACGGCTTGCGCAACCCAGGCCAGGCCCATCCCACAGGATTGGGATAAACAGGAGCACATACAGGGGGATAATATTGGCCACTGCGCTCTACGGCTTCAGCTACTACAGCCTGGGCTTCCCCATACTGACCATAGCGAGGAGCTCCAACATCCTGCTCGGCGTGGGCTCCTACGGCGTCTATCTCGGCGTGTCTGCGGTCATGGGGTATTTCATAGGCTCGAGGAAGGGGCTCAACAAGATAAAGGCGCTCGGGTACCTAGGCTACATCCTGTCCGGGGTTGGCACTGGGATCCTGGCGCTTGCGTACGCTTCCGGCAGCGGATTCTGGCTCTACTACCTTGGCGTGGCGCTTATGGGCTTCGGGCTCGGCGTGGTGGAGACCATGGAGCCTACGATAATATCCATGCTTCGCAGCGCGGTCAAACTCGATACCGGCATGGGGGCGCTGCAGGGATCGCGAAGCTTCGGCCTATTCTTCGCGAACCTGGTGATGGGGATACTATACGTCGTCAGCCCCGCGTATTCCTACCTGTACGCTGCGATAGTCTCGCTGGTCGCCGGGGGGATAGTGCTCGCTGCCGGCAGGGGCTTCAGGGGATAGCCGCAGGCATATTATTTAAATAAGCTTGCGTTATATACTCGGGGATTTCATGGTAGAGGCATACTGTGTCAAGTGCAAGCAGAAGCGGGAGATGAAGAACGCGAAGGCGGTGACGATGAAGAACGGCAAGAAGGCCATGACAGGCGTCTGCCCGTCCTGCGGAACCAAGATGTTCAAGATCGGGGGCTGAATCCGTGCTCCAGGCTGCCTCTTTGCGGGGTAGCCCTTGCTATTCCTCTTTCTTACATTTCGTTTCGTAGGTGTCCATAGCCGCATCCGCCCTCAGCAAAAGCGAGGCCGTCCAACGATTAACTGCACCAGGCACAAGATATTTAATTATTCTATCTTTTATTTAATCGATGAACACTATAGCAGCGATCGTGGCGGTATTGATAGTCCTAGTCGCCGGCGCCGCACTATTCTACCTAAGCACTTCTAATCACAACACAGCACAGACATCGCAGAACACACCCGCCTCCAATAACAACTCCGGTTCAACCGGCACATCACAATCTGGCAACAAGGCTACCAACCAGACGGGCCAGGTTAGCGCCACCACGACTGTTCCAACCGCCAGCATAACTGCGAACAGTACCTCGAGCTCCAGCCAGGCCGAATCTTATATAGTGGCCGTACCAGTAAACCTGTCACAGGTGAGCGCGATAAGCAAGTTCAGGAGCTGCTCCGGCCACGACTACAGCGGCTACGACATAAACGGCTCGCTTGAGGCCAACAGGTCTATGAAGCATTACTTCTCGCCCTCCGGGCCGTACAAATACACCACCGGCAAGATAGAAGAGTTCGCGCCATTCAACGGCACTATAAGCAATATCCAGGCGGAGCAGACGCCCATAGGCCACCAGGTCTGGGTCGCTGACGCGACTAGCAACGCAACCGAGAGCTTCGGCGGCCAGACGTATCCCACGCCTGGGCTCTGGAATGTCATATTCTTCCACATGGACCTGGTTAGCGGCCTGCACGTCGGGTCAAGGGTCACAGCAGGCCAGCTCATAGGGTACGCCAACCAGAGCATGAACGAGCAGACGTTCGACATCGGGCTCAGCAAGTTCATACTGGTGAACGGGAGCCAGATGCAGGGCAAGCAGGTGATCGATTCGATATTCAACCACATGACGCCGCAGGTGCTGGCTCAATTCGCAAAGTACGGAGTCAACCAGAGCGACATTGTAGTGGCGAAGGCGTACAGGGACGCCAATCCGTGCGACTTCAACATGTACCACCCGGACGACTGGGTGAACCTCACCGCGCCTTAACATTGGTGGAAAGCCACCGGCGCATTACCTCATTTTAGATAATGCCTCCTTCCTAACATCGTCGCTTATGTACTCGTCGATCCACGGGTATATGCCCTCTTCCTCCATCCTGTCGTGGCCCATGAGCAGCTGTTCGAGGTCTTCTTCCATATTGGGACTCCTTGCGCCCAAAACCGCAGAAATCCTCTTCATGTCCTCCTTTATCCTGGCATGTTGCGTCAAGAGCTCGTCTATCATGGCGGAGTCTTCCCCCAGCTTCTGCCTGGCGAGCGGGAAGAGGATGTCTTCCTCCCACCCAATGTGCCTGTTCATCCCGGACTCGAACTCGAGGAACAGGGGCTTTGCCTCTTCCACGGTTCCCGACTTCCTGAACTCCTGGAATATGTAATCCAGCCTGGAATGGTCATTAGACATGAACTTCGATATGCTGGCCTCCCTATCCCGCGAATACACTTTCTTGGCCTGCTTCCACACATCCCACGCAACAGCAAATGTTATTATCTGGGACTCCTGCCCGTTTGTAGCCCCTCCCAAGGTGATTTTGTATTTGGTCCTCATGTAGTCCAAAAATTCCCTGTCGTAATCCTCCATGATTACCACATAATTCCCAATTTATTAAAAGGTTACAGTAAGGAATACCCCGTCGCCTCCAATCTTCAGCCCACCGCTTTCTTCACAAGCGCAGCTATTTTCGCCTCTTCCGCTGCGGTCAGCTTCTTCAGCGCGAAAGTGACCGGCCACATCGCGCCGTCGTCAAGGTTCGCCTTGTCGCTGAACCCCAAAGTGGAATACCTTGCCTTGAACTTGCCCGCATTCTGGAAGAAGCAGATTATCTTATCGCCTCTGGCGTACGCAGGCATCCCGTACCACGTCCTGGTGGAAAGCCCAGGCGCGCTGGCCTTTATGATCGCATGCACCCTCTTCGCCATAGAGCGGTCAGGCTCGCTCATCTTCGCTATTGCGGCGAGCACCGCCTCTTCGCCCCCAACCTTAGAATTCTTTTCCTGAAGGTACTCTTTCATCGCGGCGATTTCTTCCTTACTTAGCCCCTTTGCCCTCTTCGATGCCACGGCCGTTGTGTTTTTCATACGATTACCTGCGTTTGATAAAGAAGTATACGATGGCGGCGACCACAACTATCGCGATTATCCCTAAGGCGGCTGCATTATTGCCCAAGGCAGCACCCCCGGGCGAATTAGGCGCCGCTGTTTGTTGCGACGCGTTCGATTGCACTGTGGGCTGCGGGCCCTGCGGCATTACGGTTGTCTGCACAGTGGCCGCGCCCTGAACGGTTGTCGAGCTGCCAAGGGAAGGGGCCGGGGCAGTGGCGTTGACATTACCTCCTACGGCGCAGTTCTGGGTGCATGGTGGAAGGGGGTTGCCGCTGCCGTTGGGCTGCGGTTGCTGCGCCTGTTGGTTCCCGAAACCAAGGCCGCTTGCGTTGTTGTTCGGGTTGGGCGCAGAGGGAGGGGTGTCATACACCGGTATCCTGAGGTAGAACACAGTGCCGCCTATGCACGCGACCGCGCCGATAAGCGTTTTGTGGTCCTGCGTCTCAGAGATCCTCACGAATTTGGGCTGCACTCTTGGGAACGGGCTTATGGTAGACAGGCATGAGGTCTGCGTATCCGGTGTATAGTTCCATATGACGGAGCCGCTATTGTCCAGGAGGTAGATGTAATTGTTGTCAGAAACCGGGTTGAACCCGGCCGCAAGCGTGTAATTTCCGTCCTGCGTCATGGCCGCGACCGCGCCGTTTATGCTGCGCTTCCAGAGCAATTGCCCCTCCCTGTTGTAATAGAACACGCCGTTTCCGCCGCTCCACATGCTCACCATGAAATCGCCGTTGTTTGCGATCCCCCCGCCAGACACGAAACCTACGCTCGCCCCGGTATAATTCTCATAGAACTTCAGCTGCCCCGTGGTCATATTCCATACGCGGAATCCGCTGTCCTTGCCGCCTGTCCCGATAAGCGACGCGTTCTGGTTCGTTGCGATGAAGAAGAACGGCCAGAACTGGTCGTTTGCGGTCCACACCGTAGTACCTGTCGTTGAATTCAGCATATAGAGATGCCAGTCACCGGCTCCGACCGCAAGTCCGCCGCTTGGCGTGAAGCTCAAAGCCCTTATCTCAGCGGCGAACGGCTTAGACCAAAGCTCCTTTCCCGACGTGGTGTTAAACACCACCAGGTCCCCGTCGCTGCCTGCCGCAGCAACAGTCTTGCCGTCTGGGCTGAATGCTGTTGCCCCGCTTGTCAGGAAGCCGACGCCCAATTTGCTGTTCGTCGGGTAAAGCGGGTTGGCGTCCTGGCTCCTGTTTGTAGACCAAAGCAGTTTGCCGCTTGTGGCGTTGAACAGGTAGAGCCAGCCGTTCCAGTCCATCCCCGCGGCATACTTCCCGTCGCCGGATACGCTTATGTAGGTGTCGGTTGCCTGCCATCCCGAGGCGTTGGTAGATGTGACATACTGCGAAACGCTTGGGAACGAGTAATTCCATGCGACCCTGCCATTCACTATCCCGTAGAAAACGCCAGGTGTGCCGATCTGGCCGGTCCCGACTCCCTTCGTTGCGCCGCCGCCGTGGTTCATAGGTGCTGTAGCCATGACCCCAAGATTGTCAGATCCGCCCAGCGTCCAGATGGAGCCGGAGATGTTGTACTGCGTTATAGACACGTTGCCCACGGAATGCCCGGCAGGCGTTATGTTTATGTTAGATTCTGGCTCGTACTGCCCGGTGTTGCTATTAGCTACGACACGCACCTTTACGGTCTCAG
The DNA here is from genome assembly GCA_028866905.1 of Microcaldota archaeon. Lineage (GTDB taxonomy): Archaea > Micrarchaeota > Micrarchaeia > Micrarchaeales > Micrarchaeaceae > JAGWHI01. The sequence goes on along the minus strand of JAGWHI010000018.1, from coordinate 2,269 downwards.
TGGCACCGGTCGCCTCCGATTTGAATGGCACCGATATGGTATAATTGCCCAGTTGCACAGCGCCAGCCTGGGAGTTTTGGAACCCGGTCCATTGCACTATTATCATCATCTGCCCTGTGGCCCCTGCGCCCAGCGATCTTCCAAATTCTGGCGACCCGATCCCGAGTGCCTCTCCGCTCCCCAGCGGGCCGGATATGTCCATCTGGCTCCTCTGTATGGTGATATAGTCGAGCGATGTTCCCGTGTTTGTCACGTTAAAATAGAACCGCGCGTTTTGTGTGGAGGTGTTTGTGTACATGACAGGGTTCAGGGCCGTTACAGCAAACGAGGATGCCTGTTGTGCCGAGATGATGGGAAGCGGCAAGGCAAGGGTAAGCAATAATGACAGCAACAAACCCAAGCCCAAACGGGGCACCATAGCTAACAAGGGACAATACTGCTTAAAAGGATATAGTTTGTGGAGCGGGGGTCGTACTTGAAGGTCATCGCCCGAAGCACAAGATGTGCGTCAGGCACATCTCCGACAAGGAAGTTTTAAGATCCCAAAAACTTATTCAACATTTGCTTGGCTTTTTCTCTTTCAATCCCGCCCATTACCTCTACTTGCTTTCCAATGCCGTTCCTTTTGAGGATGTCAAACGTTCTCTTTTTACCATACTCGCCATGCTCTGTGCCATATACTACCTTGTTTATCCTAGCATATAAGATTGCTTGAGCGCACATTAGGCACGGCTCTATGTTTGTGTATAAAGTGCAATTTCTTAACGTCCTGGTCTTTAGCTTTTTGCAGGCTCTGCTAATTGCTGTTGTTTCAGCATGAGCAGTTACATCATGTTTGTCGACCTCTTGGCTCCTTCCCTTAGAGATTATTTTATTGCCTCTGACTACGACACAACCGCATGGATAGTCATTTCTGTCCAAGGCCATTTTGCCTAGAGAGTTAGCCAGTCTTATGTACTTCATATCATTTCTTACCATAATTAAGCTTGGCTCTAAAACCTTAAAGCCTTAACCTAGCTTGTGGCACAGGGGTAGACCCTGAAGGTCATCGCCCGAAGCAGGGATTGAACCTGCGACCTACCGGTTAACAGCCGGTCGCTCTACCGCTGAGCTATTCGGGCTTGAAAAATGGGAACGGGTCCTTTAGGTTTATCAGTTTCAGGTATGCGTACTGGCTTTCCCCGAAGGAATCGGTGCCTTCAAGCGTGTCCGTGCCGTAGCTATACCTAAGGAAGCCAAAGTCTTTATTGATTTTGGACTCGGCGTAGAAGAGCGCGTGCCTGTCTATGTCCATGACCCCGAATGCAGCTAGGTACTTCCTCCCCTTGGCCTCGAAGGCGTAGAGGTGCGGGACGTACTGGTCCTCCATGCCCCTGGCCATCGCCTGCTTGGCCAGCGCCCTGTAATCCGACACCCTAATAGCGCGTATCTCCTCCTTCCTGGGCTTCTCGAACGACCATTTGGCCAGCTCGACTATCGGTATCCTGTACCTCCTGGCTGTGTGATAGTCCTGTGGCGGGGTGTCGACCAGCTCTAGGCTCTCGGCCCCCTCCACCGAGTATACTGCCGCGGAACCGTCGCCAGAGGCGCCTGCAGTGTAAGCCATCCTGGAGTCGCCGACGCGTTCGCCGATCGCGAACATCGTATAGCCCTTCCCCTGCTTTACGGAGTAGGCCGTCTGCTGGATGTTCGAGAATGTGCAGCACAGCCTGGCCAGGTCTATGATGGACTTGAGCCTTACCTGGATGTAGGCGTTTTTCTTCTGCTTAGAACGAGGCATCAGGAACACTTCAGTGCTTGAAGATGTAGCTTATAAGGTACATTATCGCGTACGCCGGCTCGTATATTATCGGGAAGGTCACGGGTCCGTGCCCTATCGCGCTCCAGTCGTTGAGCAGCGACGCCTGGGTCACCAGGCTGAGCGAGACCTGCTTGTGCACCAGCGGGCTCTGCTGCGAGCTGACGCTCAGGTTGATGATGTACGATCCCGGCTCGTTCTCGTATATCGGGTAGACGAACTCCCTTGTGGTGTTGTGCAGAGCAATAACTGTCTGGCTCTCATTCCAGCTCGGCAGTCCGCTAATGCTAATCACAAACGGGCTGTCCGAAACCCCTGTGTTGTTTATCGTGACGTAGATGTCGGCAGGCTCCCCGATGCCCGATGTTATCACCTGCGGCGTAGCTCCCAGCTTGAATACGTTTGGCGTGATGTTCACATAGGCCGAGAACGTGAGGTTGCCCAGCCCAGACAGGTTGGCGTTGTTGATAG
>JAGWHI010000017.1 GCA_028866905.1 Microcaldota archaeon | reverse complement strand
ATGGACAGGGTCAACTTCAAGACCCTGGTTACAAGGGAGGGAGTCATGCTCGCCGCCAACCTTTGGGAGTCGTGCTTCAGGGACGAGAGATACTGCGAGGACGTCCTCTGGGGGCTGAAGGGGAACTGCCACAGGAATTTCGCCGTTCTGGGCGGCGCCGTCAACTACGACATGGACGGCATAGCGCACAACGCAAAGAGCGTCATAGACTACGCCAACGGCGACATGGCTGTGCTCGAGGACTTCGCGCGCAGGGGAAAGGCGCTCGGCACAGACCTTGACGGCTTCAGCCTTGAGATAAAGAGGGGCGACTTCAGCGGGAAATCGATGGAGGAGCTGCTCTCGCTGTTCAGGGAGTTCCTGGACAAGTTTGCGCACCTCGCGGTTTACCTTTCTGTGACCATATCGCTGGAGAAGTACCTGCAGGACAACATACGCGAAGGCCTCGACGGGATAGTGCCGGAGGAGGAAATGAACTCTGCGCTAGTGGAGCTGACAGCGCCTTACGAGCATGACGCCATATACAAGGAGCGCGTGGACCTGCTCAACATAGCGCTTGCCTATCATTCCGGCAAGAATGTCGACATGGAGATCGAGAGGCACATATACGATTTCGGGAACGTCAGGATAAGGTGGTGCATGGGGGCCCCATGGACAAATGGGGAGCTGCTAGAGAAGGTAAGGGACATAAAGGATGCGAGGCGGCAACTGGACGAGCTTGCCGAGCACGACAGGATCGTCGAGGAGCACTTCAGGAAATTTGAGGCGGAGCACGCAGACAGGAAGAAGCTCATAGCGTTCATCAGGGTCGCGAAGTGGTTCGTCTGGCTGAGGACCTACAGGACCGAGATACTGAGCGGATCGATAGTCAACATATATCCGCTGCTGGCGGCTATGGCGCAGAGGATGGGGCTGGGCCTGGAGGACATAAAGCAGTTCACCATAGACGAGGTGCTGGCAGGCAAGCCTATCGGCATGGCAGAGATAGAAAGGAGGCGCGCAGCGTACGCTTACGTGGTCCTTGACGGCAAGTGGCACTTTTTCTCTGGCGACGACGCGAGGTTCTTTATCGATTGGTGGGCCAGGAAACACCCAGTCGCAAAGGAGATAAAGGGGACTGTGGCGAGCAGGCCGGTGCAGAAGATCGGGGGCTTTGCGAAGATTGTGCTGGAGGTGAAGGATTTGGTAAAGGTGGAGCCAGGGGACATACTGGTGGCCGCAATGACAGAGCCGAACTTCGTGCCTGCGATGGAAAAGGCCGCTGCCTTCGTGACGGACGAGGGCGGCATACTCTGCCACGCCGCGATAGTGGGCAGGGAGATGAGGAAGCCCTGCATCATAGGCACTGGAAACGCTACAAAGGCGCTCAAGGACGGGGACTATGTGGAGCTGGACCTGGTTAAAGGGACTGTAATGAAAGTGGAGGACTAGCCCTTTGCCAGCAGCTTCTCTGCGTAGCCGAGCACGGTGGACTTGGACGCAATCCTGTCTATCTCCTCGTTTGCCCTTTTCACTGAAGACTTGGCCGCGGCCCTGACGGCGTTGGACTCCAGACCTTTGCCCATAATCATAGAGCAGACAAGCGCTATGTTCCTCGAGTACTTGCCCTTTATGCACTTGCTGACAGACGCCTGTGTGACCCCCAGCCTCCTTGATATCTCGATCTGGCTCATCCCGTACTTCGAGTGGAGCTCCCTTATAACAGCGGCACGAGCCGCAGGAACAGACAGCCTTAGGGCCGCGTCGCATTCGGAATCCATTCTATTCCTCTATGCCGAATGTGTCCTTCAGCGATTCCATCCAGTTGCGCTTGTCCTTCTCCTTCCTCTTCTCCTGCTGCTGGACATTGTCGTCGGGCTGGAGCTGCTGCCTCACCTCGGCTATCCTGCCGAATATCCCCTTCTGCCCGGACTGCGGCTGTTGGGCAGGCTGAGGCCTCCTCTGGGACTGGGCCTGGAGCTGCTGGGCCGGCCTTGCTTGCGGCCTGGCCTGGGAGATATCTGTGTTGAGCACGCCAGAAACTATCGAGATCATGGCGCTCCTGTCCGACCTCTTCGAGGAATCGATTATGTAGACGTTTGCGTCGGCCTTCTCCCTTGCGGAAGACGCCTCGGCCCTGGAGTTGCACACCGCAGACCTGACGCCGTTGAGCTTGTTGAGCTTGATGTTTAGCGGTATCGGGTTGGATGAGCAGAGTATGAAAGTGTCGTAATCGTCCAGATGCGCGGACACCTCGTTGACCATCTCGTCGTTGCCCATCGCGCTCTCGCCGAGTATGCCGGCGTTCCTGCTCGCGTTGACGGAATTCGATACCGCTATCCCGGCGCCCTGGTCGTCGGTGAGTATGTAGACCTTCATTCGATCACTTTTGCGGGCCTTTATACGGTTTGGGATGAACCATTTTTATACTTGCTGGTGGCCTTGAAGATTGCGGACCTTGCAAGCGAATCGAACATAGCTGCCTCCTGCTCTGTGAAGCGATCGCCGTTCCCCATGCAGCAGTTGACCGCCTTGATGGCAAGTTCGCGCTTCAGCCTGCTCGTTATGTTCGTGGGATTGTACAGGAAATCGTCTATCGAGAAGAGCGGCAGGGCCAGGTTCACCTTGACGCCAAGGTCGGAATCGGCCTTGTTTGTGAAATATTCTGTGCAGGTATCGAAGTTGTTGGCTATGTTCTTGGCCACGGCCTCCTGCACCTCTGACTTTATCCGCTGGTTCTCATGGATTATTGATGCGAAGGAGAGGACATTGGCAGGGATGGCCTCCTTGATGGACTGTTCCTTCACATGCTGGTTGATCTTCTTCACAGCGTACTTTAGGCAGAAGAATTCGCGCTCCTCCAGCGATATTATGTAGTCCTTGGATTCGGGGGAGTCCTTCCTTATGCCCTGGCCGTTGATCGCCTTTATCGCTATGTCGTGCGCAGCCCTGTCTATTATGTCGCGGCTGCCGCCCACGAAGCGCATCAGGTCTATGAACAGCTCGATCGCCCTGATCACCCACAACAGGTTGGCGTCCTTGTGGTTGTTGAGGTAGGCCATTACCATAGGGTAGTTCCTGCCGATGTTGTCGGCCACCTTCTCTATCCCCTTCTGGCGTATCCAGAGGTTCTCCTGGGCTATGCGTGTTATCTGCCTGTGTATCTCCTCTGGCTTGTAAGGAAGAGCCTTCTGCTGCGCGACCATCAAGATCTCACTGCGCTTCCATCTGTTTTTCCAGATATAAAAGGCTTTCCTACCACTAAACCGAGGAAAGGTTTATATAGAGGCGCGACAAGATAGCTATCGGAAACACAGTGATCTTATGAGAGGAAAGGACACCCTTACCACTTGCGTTTCGTGCGGCAGGATGGTGCCGAGGAACAAGGCCGTCATATTCGAGAAGGCTGTCAGCTACAACACAGACATGCACACGACACAGGACGTGCGATTCTTCGAGCGACTGAAAACCTACTACTGCATAAGCTGCGCAAAGCACAGGGGAATATTCGAGAAGAAGAAGAGAATGGCCATAGAAAGGTCAAAGAGGATGTGACATGGTCGTAAACCCCGATGATCTTCTCATCTTCCAGTCAAGGAAGAAAACAGAGAAGAAGGAGGGGTTGAAGGCCGAGCAGCCCGAGGTTAAGAAGCCTGAGGCGAAGCCCCAGCCTGTTACTAAGCCGGAAGCGAAGCCTGCCCCGCAGCAGCCAGCAAGGATAGAGCTGCCTGGCGTGGAATACCGGAAGGTGGAGCAGCCGAAGGAGAGGCCTGCGGTTGCGAAGGTGCAGCCGGCCCCTGCGCCCAGGCCGCAGCCTGAGAGGAAGATTATCGAAAAGCCAAGGGAAGCGCCGGCGCCGAAAGTCGCCGAGGCGCCCAAGCCAAAGGTGGAGGTCTACAGGCCGAAGCCGACGATAGAAATGGAGATCCCTAGGCCGGCCCCTGCGCCGGCCTACAGGCCTGAGCCTGCCCAGAGGGGGAAGGTCGCGCCGCCGCAGGGAACTATGGAGCAGGTCAAGGCGGCCGAGGAGTTCTTCAGCCCGCCGAGCGCGATGGAGAAGAGCAGGGCGGAGCAGCGGGACTCCGCAAAGGGCATGAAATGCACCTGGCACCAGTGGCGCGACGCCTACGCGGTATGCGAGCTGTGCGGAAGGCCGTTCTGCTACGAGGACACTATGGAGTACAGGGGCAAGTACTACTGCCTGCAGGACATCGACAAGGTGTCAGAGCAGCCGACGCCCAGCGCTGAGGCGTACACATACACAAAGCTCGGGCTCGCGTCTGGCGGATTGATGCTTGCTGCCTTCCTGGTATTCCTGTACTTCGCCGCTCCCGAGGTGATCTACGTGGTCGGATACGCGAACAGCGTAGGGTTCTTCGACTTTGCCAAGGTCGTCAATTTCGATTACATTGCGGCGATACTGGGCGTGATACTCACAGGGTTGGGCGTCGTATCTGCGCTGCTGATATTCCTCCAGGCGAAGGGGGGCTTCCCGTTCGGGCTGTTCGTCGGGTTCCTCGGCGTCGTGCTTTTCAGCTACCAGTTCCTCAACAGCAGCACGCTGTACGCGGGCATAATAAGCGTGCTAGACTTCGCCGCGATGGTGGCGCTGATCTATTCGAGGAGCGTAGCTTACGGGGCTGGAGAGCTGCTTGGGTCGCAGCAGGAGCAGCTGCAGCTTGACTGGCCCAACGCAGGAAGGTTCTGATCATATCCTGTACCTGTCGGCCTGGTACCTGCCTCTCGATTCCACCTCTTCGAGCCGCCCCAGTATCTGCTTCGTGCCTTTTCCCTTTCCGTATCCCGACATGAAAAACCCGAAGAGCCCTTTGTCGTTCAGCGACCGCTTCATGAGCAGCAGGTCTATCGCCTTCTCCTCGATCGAATTCGATACCTGCGACAGCCCGAAGTCTATAACCCACACCCTGGCTTTGCCCACCATGATGTTCGCCGTTGTGAAATCGCCATGCGATATGCCTGCGCGGTGGAGCGCGGCCAGGTGCCTCCCGGCCTGGACCAGGCTCTTCTTTGTTATGGCGTCACGCAGAAGCTTGCCGTTTATCCTTTCCATGTAGAGCTTGAAGCCGGACACCAACAGCACCGTGGGCACAGGCACGCCTGCCGCGCCGGCCCTGTACAGCATGCGCGCCTCGTTCTCGGTCCTAGACCGCCTTATCCTGGTGTCGAGCTCCTTTTCCCTGTACGCCTTGGGCTCGCGGTGCTTGACTATCGCGTCCAATCCGAGCACGTTGGCGCTGAATAGCCTGGCCTCAGCGCCCTCAGCTATCATCGCCATAGGGCCTCGACCTCCTCTATCCTGTACTTCTGGTCTATCGTGCACTTATCGAGCTGGAAGCTCGACCCGGAATCGCGCATGAGCTCCGCCACATACGCGATCATTGCGCCGTTGTCGGAGTTGTACTGGTCATCCACGAACCCGAATCTTATCCCGTGGGGGCGCGACATTATCGAAAGCATCTCCCTCAGCCTGCTGCTCTGGGCCACGCCGCCGCACACCGCAAGCTCCCTGCTCCTCGTTAGCAGCAGCGCCCTCTCGGTGGCCTCGCACAGCATCGAGAAGGCGGTCTCCTGCAGCGAATGGGATATGTCGTTTACGCTGTGCCTGCCGAGCATCTTGGCAGCGCTGGTGAGCAGGCCCGTGAACGCGAAGTCCATGCCCTTCACAGTGTAAGGCATGGGCAGGTACCTGCCTTTTATCGCCGACTTTGCAACGCTGGACCCCCATGCGGGCACCATCTTCGCGGACCTTGCGAAGTTGTCCAGCATGTTCCCGACGCCTATGTCGAGCGTTTCGCCAAGCACGTGGTAGCCGTGTTTCTCCCTGGCCACTATCTGGGAATTGCCGCCGCTCACATACAGGGCGAGCGGGCTCCTCAGGCCGGCCATCCGCCTTGTTATCTCTATGTGCGCGCACGCGTGGTTTACCGGGAATATCGGTATGCTGCGCCTCTCGGATATAGTCCTTGCCGCAAGCTGGCCGACCCTCAGGCATGGCCCTAGGCCTGGCCCCCTGGTGTACCCTACAGAATCGATATCGGACATGCTCAGGCCTGAATCGTACAGCGCCTGCTCTATGGTCTCCTTAAATGTCTGGATGTGGTGGTCCGCGACCTTGGCGGGTATCATCCCCTTGTCGGTTATGGGGTACATGCTCTTGGCGTTGGCAAGAACCCTGCCCCTCTCGACTATGCCCACGCCGAACGTGTGCGCGCTGCTCTCTATGCCAAGTGTCGCCATTTTCCCAGGATTAGAACGCCTTCAGCCTATAAAACGTCTATGTTGGACTCCTTGTAGCCCATGGAAAGGAGCGCCTTCTTGGTGGCCTCCTTGTGGTTGCCCTGGAGCTCTATCTCCTCGCCCTTGTTGGTGCCGCCGCAGGCGAGTATCTTTTTGAGGTTCTTCGCGGTCCTCTCTATCTCGTCGTGGTTGACGCCGGATACGACAGTGACCAGCTTCTTGAACTTCGCCGGCCTGGTGAAGATCTTCACCTTGCCTTCGGTCTCGCGGTCGAGAACGGAGCAGACGCATATGTCCTTTGGAAGACCGCACTTAGGACACATCTCAGACATTAGGCTCCGGCACCTCTCTTCCTCTGGTTGAGGACAGTGTTTATCCTTGCTATGGTGCGCCTTATCTCGCGGGCCTTTATCACCTTTGAGGCTACGCCTGTAGACTTTACCTTCCTCCTCTCGATGCCGAGCTCAAGCCTGAGCTCCCCGAGCTTGGTCTCAAGCGCGGAATCCGACATCTCCTTGATCTCTTTTATCCTTATAGGAAACACCTTCAGTGTTTTATTCGGGTTAAAATATATAAAGGGTTTGGTGAAAATCGGCACTTCTGATGAAAAATAAGAAGGGTTATAAACCTATTAGGCGCATTAATAGCGTAAATCCTAATACTCAGTGATTATAATGAGTCAGTTCGGCATACAGCTGCACAGGAGGTCAAAGACCAAGCGCTACGGGAACGGCAAGCGCGTCATCACCGCAAGGGACAAGAGGCGCTCGGAGATAGGCAACTACTTCTCGGCTACCAAGACCGGGGCCGCTGACGACGGAAAGACGATGAGGAGGCGCGGCGGTGCGATGACGTTCGTGCTGAAGAAGGCGCTCTACGCCAACGTCCTCACCAAGGAGGGCTACAGGAAGGTGAAGATAACTGGCGTGGTCGAGTCTAGGGACAACAGGAACTTCGCAAGGCAGAACGTCATAACGAAGGGCGCTGTCATATCGACGGAGCTGGGCAACGCAGTGGTGCTCAACAGGCCGGGCCGCGAGGGCACAGTCAACGCCAAGCTTAGCTGATCTCATGCCCGCAAGGATCTACGAGTGCGGCAGGGAGGAGGCGCAGGCCCTCAAGAAGGCGCTCGAATACGACCCGTATCTGGATCCAAAGGTAATCCCTCCGAGCAAGTACGACGAGAAGGACCTGAAGAAGCTCACCCCGGAGCAGAGGAAGGAGTACGACGAGGAGCAGGCGCGCATCAAGGAGGCGCTGAAGAAGCTGAACGAGGACCCGTACTCCAGCGTGATATTCACAAGGCAGGACTACGACCTGCGCGACGGCACGACGATGGGGATGCCGGGCAAGTTCTACCTATACCTGAACGCTAACGAGGAGTTCCTGGCGCTCGCCGAGGGGAAGCTCGCAAAGGACTTCAAGAGCGTGAAGCGCGCGGACCCGGAGACCGAGAAAAAGGTTATAGAGTTTATCAACGAAGAGGAGTCAAAGGCCAACGTAGGCATAGGCTCGATATTCGGTGGATAGATGAACTTCGTAAGCTCGGACGACTTCTCAAGGAGCCAGATCAACGAGGTTTTCGCGATAGCCGACAGGCTGTCGCACGGCAGGGGCGAGAGCTTCATAAAGGAGCACGCGGTCATGGCGCTGCTCTTCGAGAAGCCCTCGACGCGCACTAGGGTATCCTTCGAGGTCGCGATGACGCAGCTCGGCGGCAACGCGGTATACATAGAGAAGCAGCACCTGCAGATGTCGCGGGGCGAGACCGTAGAGGACACCGCCAAGGCGCTAAGCACCTACTGCGACTTCATCGCCGCAAGGCTGTACAGCCATTCAGACATAGTTAAGATCGCCGAGAATTCCGTTGTGCCCGTCATAAACGCGCTCACAGACCTGGAGCACCCGACACAGGCGCTCGCAGACATGTACACTGTGAGGGCGCACAAGAGCGACCTGCGCAACGTCCGCATCGCATTCGTGGGGGACATCGCCGCGAACACCGCAAACTCGCTGATGCTCACCGCGACAAAACTCGGCTCTTCGGTATCGCTCATCGGGCCCAGGGGCTATTCCCCGAACAGCATCTACTTCAACAAGGCGAGAGAGTACGGCACTGTCGACGTCTACGACAGCTTCGATGATGGGCTGGAGGGCGCCGACTTCGTGTATACCGACACTTTCGTAAGCATGGGCCAGGAGGCCGACGCCGAGAGGAGGAGGGCGCTGTTCAAGGACTACATACTCACGGACGAGGCGCTCGACCACGCAACCCCTGACACGCTGGTCATGCACTGCCTGCCTGCGCACAGGGGCGAGGAGATAACAGCGGACGTGCTCGACGGCCCGAAGAGCATAGTCTGGGAGCAGGCGCGCAACAAGCTGCTCATAGAGAAGTCGCTGATCATATACCTGTCGGAGCAGACGGACACCGGCACGTGATTAGCACTGTTATTTAAACCTTCGACAACAAAGGGTTTTGGTTCCAATGGATCTTCTTGCTAGGGTTGCGATCGGCGTCATCATAATACTGGTGATAGCCGGGGTGGTATACGCTTTCGCGAGCGTTGCGGCCTTGGCCCAGAAGGCGCTCAACCAGAGCCAGGCAGTGCAGATAGTGATGAAGGACCTCAGGACCTCGGCGCAGAACGCGCAGATCGGCCTGATAAACGTTTCCGCTTCCAAGCTAAAGAACGACAGCTGGAACGTTGTGCTCAGCATAGCATACAACTCCACTAGGGCATGCCCGACCCTGCTCATAGAGTCGTTCGACTACCCGGCTACAGGCCTTGTGCCCAGCGTCGAGAACGTCTACACCCAGGGATGCGCGATCTACGGGCTCAACAACGCGCCCGGATATGTGGTGGGGTCGCCGTACATAGCAATGGTGGAGGCGTACAATTCCGGGCTTACGTTCAAGAACTATGTTGACAGGTACGGATACAACACCACCTTCGTCTCTGCGAAGTTCTACCCCTCGGTAGTTGCGAACTACACGCCGCTCTCGCAGCCTTTCAGCAACGTCTGGATAGTGAACTACTCTGCGCCGTTATCGCCGGTCAACCAGTACGCGGTGCTCTACCAGAACGGCACGTTCGCGGCGAACTACACGCTCGGCAAGTGACTAGGCGAATTCCCTAATGTGCTTCACGAAAGGCTGGCCCACATTCCTGACTATCTCATTATCTGCGGTGTATAGCGTGGCTTTCTGGACATGCGCCAAAGCCACGTATGAGGCATCGTACACGGTAAGCCCGTATTGCATAGCGAACATTAACGACATCGGAGCCATCCACGGATCCTCCTCCGATACCAGAAAATCGAGGGAGTCGAAAATGCTGAAGATGCGCGGCAGCATCCCTACGTTAAACTTTTCCGAATACTTTATCGAGTTGAAAACTTCGTACTTCGAAACCTGGGTCGTAAATAGGTCTACCTCTCCAGCGATATATTTTTCGACTATCTTTTCCGCTATGTCTGTATAGTCTTCCTCGATAAACAGCTTCGTTATGACGCTCGCATCAAGGACTATAGTTGGTCTTTGTCTTCCACCATTTTCTTCCATATCTCTCATCCCTTGTCTTCCTTATGAACGCCGTGCTATCGAAACCCTTGGCTCCTCTGTCCTTGGTCATCTTTCTCAGCTCCTTGAGCTGCTCCAGTGCGTATGACACCTTCTCCCATCGATCAAGCTTGGCGGTGATGAAGCGCCGTATCTCCTCAGACCAGTTTATACCGGCCTCCTTCATGCGCTCCTTGGTCTTTTTGTCTATCTTTATGAGCAGCGTTTGGTCGTATTTCATTTTAGTACCATATATACCACGTATATACATATATAAAACCCTTTGTTCTGGCTCTTTGTGGCTGAATTTTTGCGCAGATTTTGTTTACTTTATAATACTTAAGTATACCAAAGTATATAATTCTTTATCTTGGGTAATGGCAGAATTCCGTCAGAGGCGGGTGTGCCGCAAATCGTCAGAGAGAACGGAAAGCTTTTAAAGGTTTTTAGATAAACAGATACAGGCGATTGGTATGGCAGACCTAATGAACGAAGTTTTTGGATCGGGCAGCAGCGGCAGCAACAGCGGAATGCAGGACATGGCTGGTGAAGAGTTCAGTTCTACTCAGATCAAGATTGTTACTGCAGGGTTCGGTGGTGCGGGAAACAACATCGTTAACAGGCTCTTAAAGGCGGGAGTGAAGGGAACGGACTTTGTTGCGATTAACACTGACGCTCAGCACTTCAAGATAGTGGACGACCGGATAAAGAAGGTGCTGATCGGAAGGAGCATAACGCGCGGCCTTGGTGCCGGCGGAGACCCCAAGGTCGGAGAGAAGGCGGCTGAGGTCGACAGGCAGCTCATAGAGCGAGTCTTCGGCGGAGCGCAGCTGGTATTCCTGTGCGCAGGAATGGGAGGCGGAACCGGAACCGGTTCCATAAAGGTGGCGGCCCAGATAGCAAAGGAGCAGGGCGCGATAGTTGTCGCCATGGTCACATACCCGTTCGACCTCGAGCGAATAAGGAAGGTGAAGGCCGAGGAGGGCATACAGGAGCTCAGGAAGCACTGCGACAGCGTTATCATATTGGACAACAACCGCCTGGTCAAGCTGGTGCCGAACCTGCCGATGAACGATGCGTTCGCGCTTGCAGACGAGGTGCTCGCCAAGGCGATAGGCGGACTTGTATGGACGATAACCCAGCCAAGCCTGATCAACATAGACTTCGCTGACGTCCGCAGCATAATGGGCGGAGGCCACGTGGGCTTCATAGCGGTCGGAACAGGCAGGGGCAACGACAAGGTCAACCTGGCTGCCGAGGGCGTGCTGAAGAACAAGCTGCTCGACGTGGACTTCGAGGGTGCTGGAGGCGCGCTCATACACATATCCGGAGGCAGCGGCCTGACGATAGGCGACGCGATAAAGGCCGGAGAGATAATAACCGAGCGCATGGACCCGAAGGCGAACATCAAGTGGGGCGCAAGGCTCATGCCAGGCTTCGACGACCAGATCGAGATTGTGGCGATTGTCACTGGAGTCAGGGGCTCGAGCATCGTAGGCAAGCTCGAGGACAAGAAGGTATCGGCATACCCGGACCTTGAGATGATAGGTTAATCCTATCTCTCATGGGTTAAGGCATGCTCTTCCTTCTTTTTTATTTCATTTCACGATTAAAAGGGTGGCAAAATGTTCGAGAACCGAGACGACGAGGACTTCACTCCTAAGCTGGCGGTAATAGGAGTTGGCGGGCAGGGCAGCAACCTGGTGAACAGGATATACAACCAGGGGATAAAGAGCGCTGCGACCATAGCGATAAACACCGACGCCAAGCACCTCAACATGATAAACTCGAGCAAGAAGCTGCTCATAGGCAAGAACGTTACATCAGGGCTTGGCGCAGGCGGCTATCCTGAGATAGCGCAGAAGTGCGCGGAGGCCAGCCGCGCAGACATAGAGCGCGCGGTCCAGGGCTACAACATGGTGTTCGTCTGCGCAGGAATGGGGGGAGGCACCGGAAGCGGGGCCGCTCCTGTAGTGGCGGAGGTGGCCAGGGAGAACGGAGCGCTGGTAGTCGCGTTCACCACATACCCGTTCGCGCTTGAGAGGAACAGGAAGGTCAAGGCGGACCTTGCGCTGAAGGAGCTCACTAAAAAGGCAGATACCACCATAGTGATAGAGAACGACCGCCTGCTGAGCTACGCGCCGAACCTCCAGATGGAGAAGGCGTTCGAGCTGATAGACAACATCGCTGCTGACGCCGTCAGGGGGATATCTGACACCCTACTGCTCCCGAGCCTGATAAACCTGGACTTCGCGGACATAAGGTCAGTTATGCGCGACGCAGGCACTGCCGTTATAAACATAGGCACAGGATATGGGCCGGACCGCGTGGAGAAGGCGATAAAGAGCACAGTCACGCACCCGCTCATGGACGTCGACTTCGAGGGCGCCAAGAGCGCGCTGGTGCACGTTGCAGGCAGCGACTCGCTGAGCATAGAGGAGGCGACAAAGGTCGGCGAGGGAGTCACCCAGGGGCTTGCGGACAACGCTAACGTGATATTCGGCGCAAGGCTGATGCCTGAGCTGAACAACCAGATAAAGGTGATGTCGATAGTCACTGGAGTCAAGCCCAAGTTCTTCGAGTACGTCAGCCAGAACTACAACAGCAGGGCTGCGGACCTCGAGCTGGAGAACCTCTACTGATCCTTTAGGGTTGGGGTTAGGATTTCGATTTCATTACCCTTGGGGCTTTCTGCCTCAGCATGGCCTCTAGCTCGGCGGAGTGGGTCGCGTTGTAGCCTCCCGTTATCGCGTTGACCGCAGGCAGGTCCTTGCCGGAGTAGTAGGACAGCACAGCCCCGCCCCCCAGGGTGTCGGTGTGCAGCGGCAGCAGCCTTCCGTACTCCTTCCTGAACTGGTCCACGGCCCACTTGGTGTGCCCGCCGGTGGTCAGGAGGAATGCGCCGCTCTTGGCTATCGCCTCAAGCATGCCGAGCGTGCTCACCATTCCGCCGTACCGCTCTATCTCCCCGAACGGCCCGTTTATCACCACGCTGTGTGCCGGATCGAACGGCTTGGATATCAGCTCGACAGTGCGTGCGCCGACATCGTAGGGCTCGAGGTTGGCAGGTATCGACTCTATGCTGTACTCGGCCCTCTCGCCGTTCTCCATCACCGCAAGGTCCACGGGCCTCGTGATCCTGCCCCTGTAGCTGCTTAGGATGGATTTGGCCTCTATGAGCGCCTTCGGAAACCTCTCGGACAGGATTTTACCCTTCGAGCCGAGCCCGTAGCCTTCCGCCCTTAGGAATATGTCGCCCGGCAGGCCTGTGACCGCAAGCCCGGTAGCCGCTCCGGAATCTATCAGCCCGGGTATGTATTTCATCTTCTCCGGCTTGCCGCCGCCTATTATGAACGAAAGCTTCTTGTCGGATTCGCCGTCCAGGCTTTCGAGAAGCCTGGCCTCCTTGATCGTATAGCCGCCGACGAGCGTGGGCCTTACCTGCGGAAGGCCGGTCAGGGAGGTGTCATCGTTCTGCCAGGCCGCGAAGGAGTTGAACACCACAATATCGACAGCCGATGCAAGGCTCCTGGTCATGGGGAAGCCCGCGCGCTCTGCGATCGTGCCCTCCCTCTTCTCATCCTCGTCCATGCGGATGTTCTCTAGCACCAGTATCTCTCCTGGCTGGAGCTCCCGTATGCTCCTTTCTGCGTTGGGGCCGCTGGTGAACCTGGTGTACTTTATCTTCACAGTGGGGAGTTCCTTCCTTAGAACGTCGACGTGCTGCTCCAGGGATATGAAGTCCTTGCCGCCCATCCTGCCCTGGTGCGATACCAGCACCAGGCCCTCGCAATAAGGGATTGCGCCCTTTATGTCTGGCACTATGGCCTTTATCTTGTCCGTATTCGTGAGGATCCCGTCCTTGACCGGGGAGTTGATGTCCACCCTCATCAGGACCTTCTTGCCGGTCAGGTCATAATTAGCGGTGTCGAGTTGCTCAAGTGCGGTAACTAGGGCTTTACGCCGTGACAAGGAAACACAACCCCATTTCTAATTATTATCGGGTAAAGGCTTATATTCGTTTGGTCGCGGCTGGCGCCCGCCGATAATAAAAGCATTAAATACCTTATCGCCGATTATGTAGCGGACGATTTCACTCTAGTGTTTATCATGAGCGACGACATTCTGCATAAGTCGATGAAGGAGATAAAGGTGGGCAGCTTCGTCATAGTGGACGGCATACCGTGCAAGGTGGTCGACATAGAGACAAGCTCCCCAGGGAAGCACGGGTCAGCGAAGATGCGCGTGACCGCCATAGGGATATTCGACGGCCAGAAGAAGACGTTGCTCAAGCCCAGCAGCGGCGACGTGGACGTTCCGCTCATAAACAAGAGGAAGGCGCAGGTGGTCTCGATAAACGGCAACATGGCGCAGCTCATGGACAGCGAGAGCTTCGAGATATACGACCTCCAGATACCGGACGAGCTCAGCGGAAAGGTCGGGGCCGGGGCGGAGATCGAGGTCATGGAGGCCATGGGCAGGAAGATGATATCGAGGATACTCAGCAACCAGTGATTTCATGAATGTAAGGATAGTTTCGGACACGGAGAACAGGCTGTTTGGAAGGCGCGATATAGAGTTCGACATAGTGTCGGAGAGCGCCACCGTATCGAAGGAGGAGGCGAAGGTGGAGCTGTGCAAGAAGCTCAGCCTGGACCCTGACGCGACAGTCATAGTCAGGGTGGACCAGCAGTTCGGCTACAAGAGGTGCGTGGGGTTCGCGCATTCGTACAAGAATGCGGCGGACATAAAGAGGTACGAGCCCGAGCACCTGCTCGGACGCGGCAAAAAGGGCGCGGCAGCTGAGCAGCCCAAGGAGGAGCCGAAGCAGGAGAAGAGGGAGGAAAAGAAAGAGGAGAAAAAGGAATAGGTGTTTAGATGGCTGACAAAAAGGAGAAGAAGACGTTCAAGGCGTACGAACCGGGCAAGCAGTGCGCGAAGTGCGGCGCCAGGATGGCCAGGCACTCGGACAGGCTGACGTGCGGCAGGTGCGGGTACACGGAGTTCGTGAAGTCCGAGAGCCAGCAACAGCAGGGCAAGCAGAAGAAGTAGGTGTTTGCTTAGCAAGGAGAGGGACCAAACCAAGAGCCAGGAGTAGGGCTGCGGGCAGCGGCCGATATCCGCTGAAGTACCTGGTTTATGCGATAACGCTGCTGCTCATCGCTTTCGAGGTCTGGGCCGCAGCTACAGGCTACTCTAACTTCGCCAACACCCAGATAGCGCTAGAGCTCATATTCTTCTTCGTTGTGCTGTCGTACCTGATGCTGAAGGGCCACAGGCTCGGCGAAGCGATCGACTCGCTGGGCCTTGGAAGGCGGTCGATCAGGGCCAGGTACATAGCCACAGGCGTATTCATATTCTTCATCCTCTTCGTCGTTGAGCTGGCGATCTCTGCGTTCTCCACAATAACTAACATACCGCTGCCTTCGAATGTGGAGCCGATACTGGCGCAGATGCCGCTCTACTTCCTTGTGCTCAGCTTCACGCTTGTGCCGTTGTGCGAGGAGACGCTGTTCAGGGGCTTCCTCGTCCCGCGCGCCGGCATACTTGTCAGCGCCATAATATTCACGGCGCTGCATTTCAGCTACGGATCGATATCTGAGGCAGTCGCGGCGTTCGTGTTCGCCCTGCTTGCCGGATACTACTTCAGGAGGACGGGGTCGCTCTACACGACCATGACGGCGCACGCGCTGGTCAACCTTCTGACGGTCATACTCATATTCAGCTAGTGTCGCCATGATAAGGGTAATAGTCGTCGAGCCGAAGTACCAGGTCAACCTGGGCCACATGGCTAGGGTGCTCAAGAACTTCGGCGTGAGGCGCATGGAGCTCGTCAACCCGAGGTGCAGGTGGGACGGCAAGGAGGCGATAAAGTACTCCAAGCACGCCAGGGAGCTGCTGGAGAGGGCCAGGATATGGAAGAGCCTGAAGTCTGCAGTCGGTGACAGCTTCGTGGTCGGGACCACAGGCATATGGGCCAAGAGCTTCTCGTCCTTCTACAATGTATATACGCCGGAGCAGCTCGTGCGGCTTGTGAAACGCAACAGGATCAGGGACGTCTCCCTGGTCATAGGCAGGGACGACATCGGCATGAAGACCGACGAGATAGCGGAGTGCGACGCGCTGCTCTTCGTAGACGCGGACAAGGGATACCCGATACTCAACATCTCGCACGCGCTTACGGTCGCGCTCTACTTCCTGACAAAGGGGACAGAGGGCAGGGACTATCCAGAGATATCGGCCAAGTACCCTGGGAGGAAGGAGACTGGCCGCGCGATGCGCCTGATGAGGCTGTTCGTCGATTCCAATTCCAGGATAAGGGACAAGGGGAAGGTCTACGCCGCGCTGTCGCACGTGCTCAAGCGGGCCAACCCCACCAAGGACGAGCTGCAGACAATAGCAGTGGCTATAGCCCCTAACAAGCGAAGGCCAAAGAAATAGGATTTATCTCTGCGGCGCCTTAGGCCTCTTGCTCTTGATTATCTTTACCTTTGCAGGCGTGAGCATTATCTTCTCCTCGCCTATACGCGCTATGTCGCCGTTGGTCTTCGTTACGTACTCCTTGAGCGTGTCGACCATGCCCTTCAGCGTGTTCGGCCTCTTGGCCAGCTCTGATATGTCGAGAAGTATTATGTTCCTCTTCTGGAGCTCCGCCTCTATTAAGGCTATGTCGGACTCCTGCTGCAGCGACACCGGCTTTATGTAGAAATCAGCGGGCTCGTTCATCACGTCCACGTCCTCCATCTCGGCCGAATTCATGTAGTCCTCTACGTCCAGCTCCTTAGATGTACCTAGAATGCCTCCTAGCTTGTTGAAGATGCTCATCGTTTCACCTTGTAGTGTCGCCTTAGCAGTCTAGTATTGCATTGGTAGTATTTTAATACTTTCCCCCGACGGGGCTTTTATTGGAATATAGAGGGAAAGCCGCAGGGCTCCGGCCAGGGAATCCCTAATTGGTTATTACCCTTGGCGAGATGCCTGCTATCTTTGAGAACTCCAGAGCGCTGGAGTCCGCATAGCCGTACAGGTCGGTATTGGCAGCGGCGTACTTTGCCAGCGCCTCGTCGGGCAGTATGAATATGGTTATGGCGGTGTCGGCTATCTTGGGCCCGGCCTTGTTGGTGCCGTCCTGCTGCTCTTCCACCGAGATGCTGAGCGTCTGGTAGAGCGCCTGCGATCCGCGCCTTATCACGTTAACGGGTGACGCCATGGACGAGGAGTATTGCAGCCTGTACTCGTACGCCAGCTTTATCTGCAGGTCGCTGATGAACCCGTACATCTTGGCGTCGTCGTATATGCCCTCCCTTGGGCTTATGAATATCGAGACCATCCTTGTGAAATGGTCTGGCAGCCGCTCGGTCTCTGGTTTGATCTCTAGGTCCCCGGAAGCCCTTGTGTAGGTATACCCATGGACATCCATGGCGTTGACGAAATAGTTGGCTGTGCTCGCCGCCTGTATCCTTGCATGCGACAGCTCTATCGCCTTAAGCGTGTCCAGCAATGTGTCCCTTATGGATGGGACGTCCAGGCCCAGCCTGAGAAGATCGACAACAGGGCTGCTCAATACTACCTTTTTCCCTTGCTCTATGCGCTTCGCGTTGGGGCCGCTCATCATTTCACTTCAAAAAGAGGAAGAGTTCCCCTTTTTGTATGTAAAACTTATCCAAATATTTATAGCTTTCTATACCAATCCCTTTAACACGGTGGCCGTTTGATAAACATCAGGGTAAAGAGGGTCTACGAGGATTACGACGTTACCGACGGAGTGCGCGTGCTCGTTGACAGGCTGTGGCCAAGGGGGCTGAGGAAGGCGACGTCAAAGGTGGACATCTGGATGCGCGATGTGGCGCCCAGCGACGGGCTGAGGAAGTGGTTCTCCCACGACCCGAAGAAGTGGATGAGGTTCAAGTCCAAGTACAGGGTTGAGCTTAAGGACAACCGCGAGCTCCAGAAGCTCGTGCAGCTGGCCGTGGAGAACGGAACCGTGACGCTGGTTTTCGCGGCGCTCGACCAGAGGCACAACAACGCTGTGGCGCTTGCAGAGGTGCTGAGGAGGAAGGCGGAGCGCGCCAGCAAGGCAGGTTAGATGCAGCGCCGCGTCATAGTCGACACGAGCTCCATGCTCTTCGGGTTCTCCAACGGCAAGGACGTGTTCGGGCTTGCCATGTCCAGGTTCGGCGGCTCCCGCATCGTCATATCAAGTGGCGTGCTCAGGGAGCTGCGCGGGATAGCCAGGAACGAGGGCAGGCGCGGCGCTGCCGCGAAGGCAGCCCTCAAGGCGGTGTCGCTCCACAGGCCGATGGTGTCCAGGGCGTCCGGGAGCGTCGACGCCTGGATAGAGGCGGAGGCAAACGATTATAAAGATGCTGTTGTGATAACTAATGATACAGAGCTCCTCAAAAGGCTAAAGCGCAGGCGGGCTTCGGTTCTTCTATTTAAGCTCTCAAGGAGCGGCCTCCTGAAGGGGTTCTAGGTGAATAAATGTATAGCGTCTATTCCGTAAAGGACACGTTCAAACTGCCGCCCGAGCACTTCGGGGACGAGCTGGATAAGGTTGCCGCACAGGTGATACAGAGGAAGTACGAGGGCGCCATAGACAAGGATATGGGGGTCATAGTCTCGATTTTCAACGTCAGGAACGTGAGCGACGGGCTCATATACCCTGGCGACCCTGCCACCCACCACGAGGTGGAGTTCGACGTGCTCGCTTTCATGCCGCGCGTGGACGAGATAGTAAGGGGTGAGGTCACCGAGCTCGTGGAGTTCGGCGCTTTCGTGCGGATAGGGCCAATGGACGGGCTTGTGCATGTGTCGCAGATAGCCAACGACTTCCTGTCGTTCGACAAGAAGAGCACCTCGTTCGTCTCCAAGAAGACTGGCATAAGCCTGAAGAAGGGAGACATAGTGGCTGCCAAGATATCGACGGTCAGCATGAAGACCTCTGTCAAGGACTCGAAGATCGCGCTGACAATGAGGCCTGACGGGCTGGGTAAGCCCGAATGGGCCGCGACCCAGGCGAAGGCCGCTAGGGCCGGGGCCAGGAAGGGCCAGAGGAGATAGGTGACGCTATGGAAGAGAAGGCGTGCAAGAGCTGCAGGCTGCTTATCAGGAGCGGGGACACATGCCCGCTCTGCGGATCCAAGTCGATAACATCGAAGTGGAGCAGCTATGTGATAGTGCTCAACGCCGAGAGGTCTGAGGTCGCGCAGAAGCTCGGGATAAAGGTGAACGAGCTCTACGCGCTTAACATAAAGGACTGACCCTCAGCGCTTGATTATATACGGCAGCACTGCCGTAAGGCTGCCCGAATCCACCGCGACATCGGCTGCCTCGCGCACCTCGTCGTGCTCGGTATTGAACGCGATAGAGAAGCCGGCGAGCCCCATCACGCGTAGGTCGTTCCTTCCGTCCCCTACGAATGCGCATTCCTCCAGCGGTATCCCGTTCGCCTTCGCTATTCTCCTTAGGCAGCCGGCCTTGGCCTCGAAGTCCGTCCTGGAGAGGTCGAATGAATCGAGCTTCCCGCTTTTCGAGAACTTCAGGCTGCAGTGCACCATGACGTAGTCGGGCTTCAGCTCCGCTTTCAGCCTGTCTGCCGCCTCCTTGAATCCGCCGGAGATTATTGCGGTCTTTATGCCGTTCTCCCTGAGCTTTTCGA
This sequence comes from Microcaldota archaeon, assembly GCA_028866905.1. GTDB lineage: Archaea > Micrarchaeota > Micrarchaeia > Micrarchaeales > Micrarchaeaceae > JAGWHI01. The sequence goes on along the minus strand of JAGWHI010000017.1, from coordinate 300 downwards.
ACACGCTGATGGCGCCGGGGGTGATTCTAGCGGACCCGATCACGTTATAATATCTCCTGCTTGTCAGGCCCTTTGCGGCGAAGCGGCTTATCACCGCCTCGGACCACTCCATCGCGCTGGGGAAATGGCCGCTTTCGAAAAGCCCCTGTAGGCGTTTCTCCTCCCTGGACATCCCGAGCGTCCTGCAGATGTCGCGCCATGTGCCGCCGTGGAGCAGGACCCCGTCCATGTCGAAGGCAACAAGCCTATACTTTGTTACATTGCCGCGCATGGACTCCACAACACTATAGCCCCATCGAG
>JAGWHI010000030.1 GCA_028866905.1 Microcaldota archaeon | reverse complement strand
CAAAGGTCTATGTCGGCAACTTTGTTACCAAACCGCTCAACAGGAAATTCCACGGCGTGATGCTGATATCCTCATTCCATCTCTTCCCTGCCGAGGATGTGCCCCGCGTGCTCCGCAGGATCAGGTCCCTTCTGCTTCCTGGCGGATACTGCCTGATAAGCATAGGCGAGAACTTCCTGCCAAAGGGCAAGGACAAGGACGAGGGTTACTTCCCAAAGAGCTCCGCCCCAGACAAGATAAGGTTCATGACAAGGTACACCAGGAAGGCGTTCAAGGACGTGTTCAAGGACCTCGACTGGGCCAAGGTGTCGGATTTCTACGTCAGGCACGACAGGGACGTTCTGGGCGAGACCTGGATGAACATCGTAATAAGGAAAACCGCCTGATTTTGATGGAGATAACCAAGGTCAGAACGGATTCGAAGGCGAAAGACCTAATCGAGAAGTACGGCATAAGGCCCCCGTTCCTGCAGAAGGGCGCCCCTGCCCGTTTCTATACTATAGACATGGTCCAGTACGTATGGCAGATCTACGGCGACTACGAGGGCTTCTATTACGAGCCATACATAATATCGATAAAGAACCAGTACGTAGAGGTGTACTACCTCCCCGATAGGCTGAGCCTGATAAGGGAGCATTATTTCAAGAGGCTGGAGAGGGACAAGGACTACCTCGCAAGCCATTTCAATGATTGGAAGGCCGCGTGCACTGCTCTTGACGCCTCAATATCGGAATTCGATAAGAAGTCGCAATCAGACAACTTCGGAGATGTCCTACAGTCGTATAACAGGTTTGTCAGGGCCTACCTCTACGAATACGGGCTGTCCACGCCCATACAGGAGGCGTGCGGCTTCCAGCCCGAGGGGTGGATAAACCCCGAGATAGAGAGGTACTGCGAGCAATACGGGCTGGACTTCCAGCAGACCTCGGCGCTGTTGGCCTCTCCAGTGAGCCTGTCGTTCGTGTCGCAGGAGGAGAAGGAGCTGGCAGAGCTGGCGCTGATGAGCCTGGAAGGCAATCCTATTGAAAGTAAACTCGCAGAGCACCAGGGGAAGTGGTTCTGGATAAGGAACAACTACGCACATATGGACGCGCTGCCCATGGAATTCTTCGCTGAACGTGTCCAGGAGCTGGCGCGCATGCCGAGGTCTGAGCTATCCGATATGGTAAGCAGGATATCCGGCTCCCCCCGGACCAACAGCGAGAAGAAGGCCGGGCTGTTCGCAGAGCACAGGCCAGATGATAAGCTCAGGCAGTTCGTGCACATGAACGAGGTCTTCGCAGAGATGCAGGACGCAAGGAAGGGATACGTGCTTAAGGCAAACTACTACCACAGGCTCTTCCTCCAGAAAGCCTCGGGCGAGTTCTCCAAGCCCATTGAGGACCTCTGGTTCTACTCCTACGAGGAGCTGATCGAAAGCATATCAAGCGGCGCATTCCTGCCGCAGGAGGAGGTCGAGCGCAGGAGGAAGCTTGTGGTTGCCGTGGAGGGCAGGAGCGAGAAATCGATACTGTCTGGCGACGAGGCGCTTCTGTTCTACAACGGCCTGCAGGAGGAGATAAAGCACACCGATACGATCAAGGGCCTTATAGCGCAGACCGGAACGGTCACTGGCAAGGTTAAAGTGGTTCTGAAGATGGAGGACATGAGGAAGGTAAGGGATGGCGACATCCTCGTAACCAGCATGACAAGGCCGGAGATGACACCTGCAATGAAGATAGCCGGCGCGTTCGTCACGGACGAGGGCGGCATCACAAGCCATGCGGCCATAGTTGCAAGGGAGATGAAGAAGCCATGCATAATCGGCACGAAGATAGCAACCAAGGTGCTCAAGGACGGGGACACGGTTATTGTAGACGCCGACAAGGGAATAGTCAAAATCGTTAAGAGCTGAAGCCTGCAATCAAAGGTGTGGTAAGGTGAGGATAACCAAATTCGGACACTGCTGCATGCTGGTGGAGGAGAGCGGGCTAAGGATACTGGTCGACCCGGGCACATACATCACCGCCCAGAACGGCCTAGAGAATCTCGATATCATCCTCATCACCCAGGAGCATGCGGACCACTACGACATAAACTCCATAAAAATCGTGGTGTCTAAGAACCCCGGTGCAAAGATCCTGACAAACAGCGCAGTCGGCTCCCTGCTCTCCAAGGAGGGCATAGCCTATTCCATATTGGAGCACGGGCAGAAGGCAACGGAGAGGGGCGTTGCCATAGAGGGCATAGGGGACAAGCACGCAGTTCTGTACCCGACGCTACCCATAGCGCAGAACACGGGCTACATGATTGCCGGCAGGCTGTTCTACCCCGGCGATGCCCTGACCCTGCCTAACAGGCCGGTCGAGATACTCGCCCTGCCGATAGCCGGCCCGTGGCTGAAGCTGTCCGAGGCGATAGACTACGCCAAGGCAGTGAAGCCCAAGGTGTGCTTCCCTGTGCACGACGGGATACTGAAGAATCCGGGCCCGCTTAACTTCCTTCCGGCCAAGCTGCTGGAGCCATCGGGGATTAGGTATGTCGCACTTGAGGAGGGCAAGCCGTCAGCGTTCTGATCCCGCTAGAAGACGCTTATCGCAGTGGCACCGGCTATCATCACCACGAAGCCTATGAGCTGCGGAACTGTAAGCCGGTCCTTGTAGAATATCCTTCCCAGCACGCCTATCAGGCCAGGCACCAGTGCCTCCATTGCGCCACCTATAACCAGCACGTTCAGAAGCGCGACCGCCCCGAAGGCTATGCCCCCGAGCCCGTCGAATATGCCTGCCAGCACGCCCCAGCCCAGTAGGCTCCTCATAGTCTTCCCGCTTATCCTCTTTATCCTGTGGCCCCCGTGCCTCTCGAAGAAGAGCATGAACGCGGCCAGCGATACTATGAATGATAGCGCCCACGCTATGAGTATCGGCCCCATTATGTCGTGCGAATCCTGTATGGCCAAGGCCATGAAGGGCGAGTATACCGCCAGGAGCACGTTTCCCGCAATAGCAGGCAGGAATGCGCTCTTGAACCTGAACTTCTCGTTTGTGGTTATCAGGAATGCGCCTATAGCTATAACGAGTATGCTCGCTGCCTCTATCGCGTCTATTGGCTCACCGAAGAGGAACACGCCCGCTATTATGAGCACTGCAGGGCTGATCTCGTAGAGCGCCATGGTGTTTGTAACCTGTTCGCTCTCCAGCGACTTGTATATCAGCACGTAGCCTGCGCCAAGGAAGATCCCCCCTATCGCAGCCAGCCCGAACACCTGCGCTGTCAGCCCTCCAGCCCCGAATATCGCCACGGCCACTATGGGCGGCAGCATGGCTACCCCGAGTATGATCATGGACGACTTGTATGTGCCCAGGTGCTCGGCCACCCTCTTGGATATCACGTCGTCAAGGGCAAGGAACAGCATGGTTGCTACTGCAAATGCCGTGGCGTACCAGAACATAGCCGACTAATTAAATACTCAACGTTAAAAGCTTAGTGTGCACATCGCCGGCAATCGAAGGGCAGGGAAAACGATTCGCCAGTGGGACTGCGTGAGGATCCCGGACGGGCGCATAGGCAGGGTCCGGTCCGTCAGCGGCTCCGCGTACAGGATAAGGGTAAGGCGCAGGACCAGC
>JAGWHI010000016.1 GCA_028866905.1 Microcaldota archaeon | reverse complement strand
ATCGTACTCCACCACCACGTCGACGACTACGTCGACCACAACAACATCGACGACAACATCAACCACCTCGAGCGTTTCCACGACAATAATACAGAACCCAACATGCGGCAACTTCGGAGGGAAGATAATGTTCAGCTCCTCTGCTACGCTGACCTGCAACGTGACCTCCACAAACATAACTGTATCGACCAACACCATACTCAACGTGTGCGGCCATGCGATACAGGCGAACAGCACGCTCACCAACAACGGCGTGATAACCGACACCTGCGATGGTGGTCCAGGAGGAGGGGGAGGGCTTGGCTCGTACTGCCCGAACACATACGGCAACGCTTTGCCGGGAAGTGCGCCTAATACTGAGTTGAGCCTTTACTTCGGCCAGCTGCTCTCTGGAGGGGGAGGGGGCGGATGCGGCGGCCAGGGAGGCTGGCAGGGAGGCGCTGGCGGATCCGGAGGCAAGGGTGGCGGGATAGTCCAGATATATGCAGCAAATATCATCAACAATGGCGCGATTGTCGCAAATGGCATAGGAGGGACTAACGGTCAGTCTGCAGCCGGATACGGAGGCGGAGGCGGCGGCGGGGCTGGAGGAGGGTATGGTACTATATTGATAGGCAACACCTTCCCAATAACCGGATCCGGGCAGTTCTACATCAATCCGGGGCCGAATGGAGGAGGAGGGGGTGGTTCCGCAGGGTTCTCGTCCACTGACTGCCGTGGCGTTTGTACTGGTGTAAGCTACTCCGGAGGCGGGGGTGGAGGAAGCGGCAGCAACGGGCATGGCGGGGCAGGAGGTTCTGGAGGGACTTACTGCACATGGGGCTTCCAGTTGGACGGCTATTGTAACACATATTCAGGAAGCGCTGGAGGAGTAGGAGGGACGCCGCTTTACGGGAAAGGGCTTATTGAGATGTATTGGTCTCCGATTAAGTCCTCGATAACTGTGACCCTGGACCCGACCAGCGGTAGCTACACAGGAGATGTTTACTTTGACAGGTCGCACACCAAGCTTACTGGCAGCGTGGCAGCAACCAACGCGATATTTATACAGAAGAATTCGGGAGTTGACGAGTGCGGGCATTACATCCAGGGCAATGTAGCAGTCTACAACTACGGCACAATAAACGACTCTTGTGACACTGCCGCAGGCGGCGTAGGGGGAGGCTCTGGGGCTATAGGCGGGGGTGCCGCTGCTGGGGTTAGCAGATCTGCGGCGTTGGCGCCGGGAGTCACGCTTTATGCAGGTAATAGCGGGGGCGGAGGGGGAGGGGGCGGCATAGGGACTAGCGGCGGCGGAACCGCCCCCGGAGGCATAGGAGGCAACGGAGGGCTTGGAGGGGGAATTGTAGAAATCTATGCCGGTAATTTTGTCAATTCCGGCAGGATAAATGTTAGCGGAACATCTGGGGCAAACGGAGGGGCCGGCACCCAAGCAGGCGGCAATGCAGACTCATATCAGTGCTACAGTTGGTGGAGTAACTGGCTGGGTACCGGTGGCGGGAGCTATTGCCCGATTGGAGGTGGCGGAGGCGGCGGGGGAGGTGACGGTGGCAACGGTGGCTACGTCCTTATAGCAAGCACATCTACGATAACGTCGCTGGGTACAGTATCAGTAACAGGCGGAAGCGGAGGTGTTGGGGGGAACGGCGGAGCCCCGCAGCAATGCACTCCGAGATACTTCTGGGGAGGCGGGATATATTGCGCTTCTACCCAGTCCGGCGCATCTGGCGGCACGAACAGTGGCGGTGGTGGCGGGGGAGGTGGAGGTGAGGGAACGGTCTGCGTCTCCTATACTACATATTGCGGCAGGCGCGGATGCTTCACCGGCTGTTCCCAGACTGGCCTAGGTGACACTTCGGGAGGCAACGGCGGAGCTGGCGGGGGAGGAGCTACAGGGGGAACTGGAGGCGAACCGGATTATTACCCTGCGACAGCAGGCAGCTCAGGGTCGCCAGGAACTGCAGGCACGGTCAAAACAGTGTACTGGCACCCATGATGTAAGATATTTAGATTATAGCTGAGAGCTATATAGGTGTGTGAATGAATGCGTCGAAATTTGCTGTGTTGTCGTTGGCCTTTGTCCTGGTCTCGATAGTGCCGTTCTCCGGAGCGCAGAGCCAGATATTTGCAAAGATCGCCATTCCGACCAACCTGACGTTCAATATGAGCCTGAACAGCACTGCGCCAGTGCAGACGATGCTGGTGCCGTTCGGAATGCTCGGCAACGCGTCTGCAGGCAACGGAATAACTGTACTTTCATCGATCGGCTGGCCCATGTACACAAACTCTTCAGGCGCACAGTCCCAGCTGCTGGGCGACCAGATAATTACCGCTTTCCACCCGTTCTATGGACATATCCCGTTCTATGGTAACTTCACAATAACCGTGTTCAGAACGGTCAGGTCTGGCGTGTACCAGATACCCGTCAACGCGGTAGGCCCTGTGCCGATCAACACCACAATAACCCTGACGCTGAACAATCCGAACAACGTCAACGGCTCGATTTCACAGGGAGGAGTGCAACCGGTATCCTCGCAGGGAGGCGGTGGCGTGCCGGCTGCAACAGCAGAAACGCCGGGCAATAGCGCAAACAGCGTGGTCTACGGGGAGTCCGTAATAATAGTCGTCCTGGTAATAGTAGTTGTTGCGCTGCTTAGGGGAAGAAGGAAGGCGACTGCTTAAGAAAAAGAATTCTTCTCACATGTAGTCGAGCCCTTCGCTCTCCCACCACATGCCCATCCTGTGGTGCAGCCAGGGGTAGAGGTCCGCCTTTCCGCCCTCGAACTCCTTGTTGAGTATCTCTATTATGCGCTTTGATACCTCGCCGGGCCTGCCGTAGATCTCCTTCTTCCTCCTTATCTGCGACCCGAATCCGTCCGATCTGTGGGCCTCGTTTATCATCGCGGTCATCCAGTCCCTGCTTACCGGAGGCACAAGCACGTTGCTCTTAGCGTCGAATACCGTTTCCGGCCTGTCCGTATTCAACCTCGCCGTCAGCGACGTCACCTTGGGGAAGTATAGCAGCTCCTCCTGCATGGATCCGGAATCTGTAAGCTCGGCCCAGCAGTGCCCGCTGTCCAGGAACTCTACTACGTGCGCATACTCCTTCCACAGCGGCGTCATCAGGAACCTGTCCTTGTGTTCGCTTGCGAGCCTGTTGAGCTCTTTGTCGTAGCCGTACTTCGACAGCGCTGACGCCGTAGCGTTGAGCATCACCAGCACCAGCTTGTGATCGGTGTTCTTCACTATGTCGGTTATGGCGCCGACTATGGATGAGAACCTCCTGTTGGTGAGGTTCTCGCGCCTGTGGATGTCCATCCGTATCCATTCGCCGTTCTCCAGCTGGGGGTACAGGTCGAATACGCTGCGCTCCGACTTCTCGGACCGCTTTATCGCCAGGGCGTCGACAACGGAGTTGCCGACCACGAACGCCGATTCCTCGGGGTAGCCCTCCCGGACAAGGTTGTCCTTGTTCAGCTGCGTTGGAGCGAAGAAGTATCTGACGCCGGCAGAGCATATCCATGTGTCTATCTGCTCTGGGAAGGGCTCCTCCCTAGCTATGAACCACTTGCCGTTCAGCTGCGCATCCACGAACTTCTCTATGTCGGCTTGGCCCGGTTTCTTGTCGATGCCTATTCCGCGCATCGCCTCGGGGCACATCGACCTGAGGCCGGCCTCGTTCTGCCCCACCTTCTGGCCTATGCCGAACACCCACGCCAGCGGAGCTATCCCTGCGACGAGAGTGTCGCCGTGGACTATCGGGAGCATCTGGACGGAGTTCCCGTACCTTTTCCTGAAGTGCCTGCCGAACGACCCGAACTTCACGATAAGCTCGCTAGCCTTCTCCATCAGGTCGCCGCGTATGTTGAGGTTGCAGCCCACGAACCTCTGCAGGTCGAACTCCTTTACGCCGAAGCCCAGCACCTCGTCGAAATGCTGGCCAGTGTCAATCACGAATACCGGATAGCCGCGCCTCTCCGCCTCGACGACAAGGGGCGCCTGCTTGTAGAAGTCGGGCTTTGTGCCTATCACAACTGCCATTATCGGCCTGTTTGCGCTCTTCGACCTCTGCACTGCCTGCTCGAGCACGTCCGGGAATATGTCCATAGGGAGCAGGTTCCTCGAAAACTCCATGCTCTCCCGTTTCTGATTGGAAGGGTTGCTATCCATGACCGCACCTAGGATTCGTCCTCTTCAGACTTGTCCCTGTCCATAATGTACTTGACGTATATCAGGACGACGGCCACTATGATTATTATCAGCACGATCACCGCGTCCACTATCGTGCCAGCAGATATCATCGGGGCCGAAGACTGCTGCCTTGTTATGTTGAATATCGTGAAGTTGCCGAGCTTGGCGAAGCCGAGCGCCGACCCGCTAGAGAGTATCGCGGTGTTCTTCTGGAACTCGCCAAGTATCTGGCCGCTGCTTATGTCTATGTAAAGGCCGTGCAGGAAGGTGTTGTATCCGGACTGGACAGCCTTGTCGGACGTCACCGCCCAGACCAGCCTGTATCCGAGGGTCTGGTTGGTGGTGTTGTACACGCCGACTATGCTTGCGGTAGTGGCGTTGCCAAGGCCGGCCGACTCAGCTGCGGATACGGCGCCCTTCTGGCTTACTGATATGTAGTACGGCTGTTCTGGCCCCCTGTAGGCCACTATCGGGCCGTTGGGGTAGGCTATTACCATTATGTTGAGCTGGAAGACCGCTCCGCCGGACGTGGCGAACGTCCCTGTCGTTGTGGTGTTGTTCTCGTAGGGTATGCTGTAAGAGTATACCATGGTGTCGGTCGTCGTGCAGTTGCTGCCGGTGCACGATTGGCTGCCCGTGGCGGACTGGAAGGTAACGAACCTGTTGAAGTACTGCTGGCCCAGCCTGGAGGCCACGTAGGATGTAGCAAGCGACACGGTGTTTCCGTTGACGCCAACCACCGTTGAGTTCGACGCGCCGGCGACCTTGACTACGCCGCCAGGCGAAACTACCCCGGAGCCCTGGCTAGTGACGTTTGAGTTGAACGATGAGGGCGCGCCCATCACCACTATGTTCGCAAACGCCTGCACGCATAGCAGGCTCACAACCAGAAGGGCCAGCGTTCGCGCGGCCGAAAACCCGGGCATTACAACACTATTTATCGAGATGAGAAAGTTATATAAATACTTACCTGCCAAACCTTATTATTAATGCCGTTTGGGCCCAGCCCATCCTAAGTCCTACAGACAAGGGATCCTTCAAAGCGTGTAATTATGGATATGGAAATCTTAGAGGAGAATAAGAACGCTATAAGCTTCAGGCTCAAGGGCGTAGACCTGGCGGTGGCGAACGCCGTGAGGCGCGCAGCGATAAACAGCGTCAGCACCTTCGCGCTCGACCGTATAACGTTCTACGAGAACAGCAGCCCGATGTTCGACGAGTACATCGCGCACAGGGCCGGCCTTGTGCCCCTGACAACGCCGTCGAAGGGCTACAGCGAGACGGACGAGATACTGTTCACTTGCGACGTCACCGGGCCGAAGACGATATACTCGCACGACCTCGAGACATCGGACAAGTCCGTAAAGGTCGCGATCGAGGACATACCGATAATAAAGCTCGGGGACGAGCAGCACGTGAGGATGGAGGCGAAGGCTGTGATGGGCACAGCGCTGAAGCACGCGAAGTTCCAGCCCGGCCTCGTGACCTTCGAGCAGAGGAAGGACGACACGTTTGACTTTTACGTTGAGACATTTGGCCAGATGCCGCCGAGGGAAATCATTATTAAGGCTTTGGGCGCAATAAAGGTTAGCCTCAAGGAGATTGACAAGAAGGTCTCGAAGCTTTGATGTCAGGTTTACGCGGGGGTGGCAGAGCATGGCCAAATGCGCAGGATTGAGGTTCCTGTGTCTTTAGTGACTGCGTGAGTTCAAATCTCACCCCCCGCATGAAGCAAAGGAATGAAAACATGAGGATTAACGTCGAAAAGAGGAATGTCAAGGACTGGCTTGGAGCCACAAAGAGCGCAGCCAAGGGACAGCACTACCCGAAGCTATGGGGGCGCGTGCACGAGCTTGTGGAGGTGCCGAGCAGGAGGCGCGCCTCGGTGAACCTGTCGAAGCTGAACGCCAAGACCAAGGAGGGCGACAACGTCGTAGTGCCCGGCAAGGTCCTATCGTCCGGCAGGCTGGATCACAAGATAAACATCGCGGCCATAGAGTTCTCTGCCGGAGCGGAGAAGGCGCTGAAAGCCTCGGGCAGCAGGATAGTCCAGCTCGATGAGATGATGAAGACGAAGAAGGTAAGCGTTATAATTTAACCAGTGTTTCTAATGGAAGGAAAGAATGATATTGAAGTCTTCGACGCAAGCGGAAAGGTGCTCGGGAGGCTTGCCAGCACTGTGGCGAAGAGGCTGATGCACGGCAACGAGGTCGTCATAGCCAACGCCAGCAAGGCGATAATTAGCGGTGACAGGAAAGTGATTGCAGCGAGGTACAAGACAAGGCTCGACCTCCTAGAGAAGGAGAACCCGGAGCACTCGCCGTACTGGTCGCGAAGGCCTGACATGCTGGTTAAGAGGATTGTGAGGGGGATGCTCCCGTACAGGCTGCCCAAGGGCAAGGCCGCGTACAGGAGGCTCAAGGTCTACATCGACGCGGCTCCTGAGCTGAAGAACGCCAAGCGCGTAGATATGGAGAGCAAGAACCCAAGGACGATATACGCAGGGCACGTGACGGTCGGAGAGCTGTCACGCATGCTCGGATACGACAGGAAATAGGTATTTTCATGGCAGAGACAACGGTTCAGGAACAGGCAAACGCTCAAACTGTAGAGGACGCGTCCAAGAAGAAGGCGGCTCCGAAGAGGAAGAGCCCGTCAAGGAAGGGGCGCGACGTCAAGATCGTGAGCAGCAAGAGGAAGACCTCGGTGGCAAGGGCTGTAGTGGCCAAGGGCACCGGGATAGTCAGGATCAACAGCATGAGGCTGGAGAGCTTCGAGCCCGAGACCCTCAGGCACATAATAGAGGAGCCGCTCTACGTTTCGGACGCGATAAAGCAGATATCAAAGTCCGTCGACATCAGCGTCAACGTCAACGGCGGAGGGGCAAGCTCGCAGGCGCAGGCGGTGAGGAGCGCGATAGCCAAGGGGATAGCGGAGTTCTCCGGATCTCAGGAGGTGAAGAGGTTCTACATGGCGTACGACCGAAAGCTGATAGTCGACGACCCGAGGCGCGTGGAGCCCAAGAAGTTCAAGGGACCGAAGGCCAGGGCCAGGTTCCAGAAGTCATACAGATGATGGTGATACTATGATGATGCCGGTAAGATGTTTCACGTGCGGCGCGGTCTTGGCACACAGGTGGCAGGAGTACGACAGGCGCGTCAACGCGGAGAAGGAGAACCCGGCCAAGGTGCTCGATGACATGGGCATCAAGAGGTACTGCTGCAGGCGCATGTTCATAAGCAACGTCGAGCTCATCGACGAGTTCATAACGATAAGCAGGAAGGTATGATTAGAAAAACATAAATATGGAGCCAATAGAGCATTAGTAGGGGCCGTAGGCTAGCCTGGTAGGCTTCCGGCATGGGGTGCCGGCGACCCGAGTTTTCTACGGGAATTCAAAAGGCAAACCCTGAAAGTCTCGGCGGCCCCAATTATATTAAAGATGGTGCATTGATGGAAAAGGAAGAGCAGCAGATGCTTGCGAACCAGAACGATTACCTTGAGGCCGGCATACACATAGCCACCAAGGTGAAGAGCCCTGGGATGAAGAAGTTCATATACAGGATCAGGGACGACGGGCTCTACCTGCTCGACCTGAAGACGATAGACCACAGGATAAAGACAGCGGCGCAGATGATAGCCTCGTACCAGCCGAACGACGTGGTGATAACCGCTTCGAGGATCTACGCGATAGTAGCGGCTGAGAAGTTCGCATCGATAATAAACGCCCGTTTCATAAAGGGAAGGGTCACTCCGGGCATATTCACCAACCCGAGGAGGCCGGACTTCATGGAGCCGAAGCTCATCATGATAAGCGACTCGAGGAACGAGAAGCAGGCGATAAAGGAGGCGAGCAAGGTCGACATGCCCATAGTCGCGCTGAGCGACACGGACAACTCGACTAAGTTCATAGACCTGGTCATACCCTCGAACAACAGGGGAAGGAAGTCTCTCGCGTTCATCTACTACCTCCTCGCGAGGGAGGTGCTCAAGGCGCGCGGGGAGATAAAGTCGGACGACGAGTTCACGCACAAGCTCTCGGACTTCGAGGCCAAGATAGAGCAGGAGATGACGGCAAGGCAGCAGACGAACTAATCCTGAATCAGCAAGCAATAAAGCCGTTGCCATCCCACCAGTATGGAGGCAAAAGCATGGTGCTATCGGTCAGGCGCAGTCTCAAACAGCAATCTGCGATGGAATATCTGATGACGTACGGCTGGGCTATACTCGTCATCGCAGTAGTCCTCGGCGCGCTCTACTCTCTCGGGGTTTTCGGAAGAGGGAACTTCATAACCGGCACCTGCCTTTCGAACCCGGGTTTCTTCTGCAGCAAACCGCTCCTTAACACAACTGGCGCGCTGAACCTGACATTCGGCCAGCTCAGCGGCAGCACAATCATACTGACCTCGGTGGGCTGTTCCAACACAACATCGCAGCCATCCCAGATGGCAGGGCTGAATAGCATAGTCCTGGTTTCCGGCGAGTCTGTGCCATTGGTTGCGCACTGCCCCATACCGTCCAATACCATAGGCACGGGATTCACGGGCTCGGTGTGGGTCGGTTACACATCATCAGGGGTGCCAGGGCAGGAGGCGATGGTCGGCCAGGTATCGACATCAGTGGCAACAGGTGCGGTAGTAGGCAAGAGCGGCACCGGAAGCGCAGGCGGAGGATCGACATCCACCACAACCACCTCGACATCGACAGTTACGACCTCGATACACTACGTGCCGATAACCCTGACTAATTCGCAGTCTTCGGCGACAGGGTCAAGCTTCCAGCAACTGATTGTTGTTGACAGCACCCTTTATTCTAATGAGATAAATCCCAATTGGAACAATGTGGAATTCACCACAGGCACCGGAGGCGGCGGGTCTACGTTAAGCGCATGGGTCGAATCCAATGCGTTGAACAGCGCAACAGCCACGGATATTTGGGTGCTGCTCCCCGGTGGGATAGGCGCTAACTCCAATACGATCGTATACATGGATTTCATGGGCAGCAATGTGCTTTCTTCTGGCGGACCCACAGGCGAGGCCCCGCAGCTCAGCGGCACATACGCGCAGTATGATAATGGAGCCAGCATATTCTCATATTACCAAGCGTGGGGCGGCCTATCCTCATTGCCAAGCGGCTGGACAAACATAGGCTCATCGTCTACAGTGTCGTTCCAGCCTACATACACAGCGATAACCTCGGCCAGCGCAACCCATACGTATCTCAATGGTACAGGGTCGGCATTCTCGCTTTCTCCGCCCTTTGCCGTAGACTGGTACGGGGACATGTACTCCACATGCGGAACCACGATATTTACTGGGTTGGGGGGAGCAGGGGGCGGAACCAACACTTACACTTATCTCGGCGAAAACGCAGCGCCTGCGCCGTTCATAGAGGCAAATGGAATAAGTTACGTGCAGATTGGCGGCGAGAGCGGATCCGGTAACAAGGTATACAGCCAGGTATGGTCCAGCCAGACGGCATACAGCTATATGACATCATACAATTCGATAGCTTCAGGCAGCCAGTCGTCCAGCCTCAACTCAATGACACACTTCACCTTCTCTGGCGGGAATTACGGTGGGTGTAATCCGCCTATGAACGTCTATTGGATAAGGACGAGGGTTGCGCCGCCCGGCGGAGTAATGCCAACCGTCAGCTTTGGGTCGTTGGTCTAGGGAAGCCTAGGATTAAACCCAACCAATAAAAATCTGCCATAACAACTACTTGCGTGTGGCGCTCGCAGTCCGCAATAGAGATGCTAGTAACATACTCTACTGCGCTCCTGATAATATCCCTCTTCGTTGCGGTGATGGCCGTGGAGATAACAAGCAACCCCGCACAGCAGTTCATAGGTTCGCAGTGCAGCATACAGCCTTCGCTGCCGTGCACCGACTCGGTGATATCTGGATACGGTCCTGCCAATCCGATAACCTACACATTGGCATTTACGAACAACCTCGGCACAGCGATACAGTTCCCGAACAACGCTATAAACATGACGGTCAGCGGGGTGGGCTCGCCGGGGCAGAACAGCTACCTCGGGAACTGCATACCCGCGTTGGCTGAGACGAGCGCTGAGGTTGTATGCACTGTACAGATACCGGGGCAGCTACAGCCGAATGTGGGTACGACAGTGCAATCCACCTTCACGCTCAACTACAACATATGCACGGGCAAGACCACTGGCAGCTGCAGCTCTGTGGTATACAAGAGCACCGGCTCGTCGTCGCAGGATCTTCTTGAATCAGGGGTCAGCCTGGACCTTCTCACCGTTGTAGCGAACCCTTCCCAGAGCTTCATATACGTTGACGGCATAGAGTATGTGAGCGGCAGCAACGTGCTGACCGCAAGCGGGAACTACCTTTTGCTCGCCCAGCCGCAGGGCGGCTACACTTTCTCCTCATGGTCTGTAAGCGGGCCTGGGAGCGCTGTGGGATCGACAACGTCTAAGAACACTATACTGGTGCTGGACTCTCCGCATACTGTAGTCATTGCGGACTTTGTCCCGGCCACTACAACGACTACAACCATACCGTAAGCTAGATCGGTATGTAGAGCACCGCCGACACAAGGAACACTATCAGCGCTGCGGCCATAGACCCTAGGCTGATGTTCCTCGAAAGCAGGTACAGCTTCCTTGTCGCTTTCTGGCCCAGGTAGATAAACGAATTATATAGCAGTATTACATCGATGATCGCTATGGGTGCGATGTAGACGAGGTTGTGCGCGTACGGCACCCGGTATGCGAATATGAACACGCTGAAAGCTATAGCCTCGATGTACAGGAGGAACGCGACTATGCCCGACCACCTCGCACCAACGTAGTAGGGCAGGTTTTTTATCTTCCTGACTGATGTATCGCCCTCGAAGTCGCGTATCATGCCATGTATCTCCCGGGCCAGGCCGCTGAGGAATATCGTTACGCTTATAAGCACCACCACCATGTCAAGCGAAGCGGACACCACAGCGTTGCCATAGATAAACGGTATGACCATGGACAGCGCTATGTACACGTTTCCGACCAGCAGTATCTCCTTCAGCCTGTAGCTGTAGAGCCATGCCAGGGCAGCGAACGCAAGCGCTATCATGAACGGGGCATAGCCCAGGGGCAGGCTGGCCAGCACGCCGATAACGAAGAACAGCACCGACATCGTCAGGGCAGAGCGCTTGCTGATTGCACCAGCAACTATCGGCCTATCAAACCTCCTGTTCGCCTTGTCGGTAGCTACATCGTAATAGTCGTTGATAGCGAACGAGCCCATGCTTATGAATATCGGCGTGACAAGGCTCAGTATCAGGCGCTGCATGTCCGGTATGCCGCCTGCCACCAGCTCGCCTGTGATTACCGCTATGGCCAGCATGATGCTGTGCTCTATCCTTGTGAGCCTTGCTACCGCTAATAACCTGTTCATTGCCTCAGAGTAGTTAAAGCAGGTAAGATTTAAAAGTGTGGCTATCGCTATACTATCGGCGACCATGGAAAGCAAGAGGATGCAGTCGGCCCTGGAATACCTTGTGAGCTACAGCTGGGCGCTTGTGATAATAATCGTCGTCGCAGTAATACTTTACTCCTACCTGTCGTATCCGAAGCAGTCGACAGGCAACTTCTGCAACTTCGTGCAGGGCGCCTACTGCAGCGATGTCATCCTGCAATCGGATCCGGCTACGGCGCAGGTGTCCATGGCGATGTACATGAACAATGCGCAGCAGTACCCCGTGGCCAACCCGCAGGTTATAATAAACGTTAATGGCACGAACTCGACTCCGACAAGTTGCACGCCAAAGTTCGTGCTTTCCGGATCTATAATGATATGCACAATGAACGTTCCGGTAACTCTCGCTAGCGGATCGTTCCTATCAGGCAGCGCGTTTCTAGTGGAGCAGAACTGCGGGCTCACTACAAATCCGTATAACTCCGCGCTCTGCGCAAGCGCCCCTAAGGAGAGGTTCAGCGGAAACTTCGGCGGGACCACACAGCAATCTGTTACGCTCACGCCATTGATAGTGCTCACGGTAGCTAACTCTACCCAGTCGCACAACATTAGCGATTCGCTATACGCGACAGTTACAGTACTCAACCATCCGCTTGATGGGGCCGATGTCAACTTTACCACAAGCGGCGCAGGGTATACGATTTCCCCGCAGATAGCAAGGACCAATTCAAGCGGCATTGCGCTGGCGCTGATAAACGCTACACTGGCAGGCAGCGTCACGGTGACCGCAAACTACTCCGGCCACCTATCCACCAACACCATAACCTTCACCTGAGAAGAGGGACTGCGCTACGAATAAATAACTATCAGTCCAACCTTTAGACGTATGTGGCGCGCCCAGTCAGCTGTAGAAATGCTCATGACATACTCGTGGGCATTGCTCATAATAGCGCTCTTTGTCGCAATAATCTTTGTCGTTTCGGGGTCTAGGGCACCTTCCCAATACATAGGATCGCAGTGCAACATAGTTCCCACCCTGCCATGCATACAATCCGTGATTTCCGGATACAATTCTGTAAATCCAATCACATTCACCATGGCATTCAACAACAACCTCGGCACTGCGATACAGTTCCCGGCGAATGCGATAAACGTAACGGCTACCGGGCTCGGCTCCACAGGAACCTCGAGCTACCTCGGAAACTGCTACCCCTCTTTCGTGACTAACGGTGGCGAGGTGATATGTACCGTACCCATATCGGGAAGCGTCGAGCCTGCGATAGGCAGCCAGGTAACCCTGCCTTTCACGATAAGCTACAACATATGCAACGGAAAGACCACCGGCAGCTGCACAGCCAGCACCTACAAGACGACAGGCCAGGCAGTACAGAACCTGGCGCAGGCAGGAGTGAGCCTCTACAGGCTGACGTTGACCACCACATTCAACAGCTTCATAAACATAAACGGCGTGACCTATATAAGCGGCAGCAACGTGCTCCTAAGCGGGAGTAAGTACACAGTTTTCGCACTGCCAGTCAATACGAACTATAAGTTCTCGGCATGGAGTTTCACAGGCAATTCTTTGGGGAGCTCGATAAGCTCGACATCCGCCCAGAACGCGACGCTTAATCTGGGCAGCAACGTTACACTGAACGCGAACTTCATCTATGTCGGTCCGCCGACTACGACAGTGCCGATATCTACATCGACAACCACGAGCACAAGCACCACGTCTACATCAACATCTACGACAACTTCGACGACAAGCACCTCAACGACCAGTACGTCGACGACCAGCACGAGCACAAGCTCTACATCAACCACAATGATACCCCCGCACCTTGATACGATAAGCTTCAAGGGTGGGACAACTACGGCAAGCAACACGCAGACCACCAACGCCTATACCACAAACGTGGCGAGCGACTTCTTCATACTCCTATTCCTGAACGACGGGGGAAGCGGAACGCCTACGATAACCAACACGAACTCTATCAGCTTCACGCTAAAATACGGTCCGATACAGGGCGGAGCGGGCGCTATGTGGGTTTACTACGCAAAACCTGGCGCTAAGATAAAGGGCGGGACGATAACAGTAAACGAACTTGGAGCTACATACACTGCGGTAGGCCTGCTAGCCGTGGTCAATGCGAATAGCTTCGATACCATGGGGGAGTACAACGCCTATAGCCCGAGCTCATCAACCGTAAACACTTATGTAACTACAGCCAACTCGGATGAGGAACTGTTCGCTGTTGGCAGCTCGGGCCATTCCGCAACCCCTACTTGGGAGGGCGTGAAGCATCTTGCGGATTGGTCCAATGCCTATGACAATTATGGAACAGCCAATGCGATTACCACCACACCGCTCAACAATAAGGATATAGGAGTAACTTGGGGGCTGTCGGTCGGCGTAATGGCCTTCGCAGTGTCGCCGTAGCCCATATCTTTAAATTAGTTGGTTGCAAAGCTCTTTTGCTGCGAGCAACGATGTGGTCAGATGGATGAGGCGCTTTACCAGATAGAGGACAAGATACTCGACCAGCTCGAAGGCAAGTTCGTAAACATTACGAACGAGGAGAAGCGCAGGAACCTGATCATATCGATAGCAAAGACCATCGCACCAGACATAAGTGCCGACAGGATAAACAGCATAATAAACGACA
The DNA here is from genome assembly GCA_028866905.1 of Microcaldota archaeon. Taxonomy (GTDB): domain Archaea; phylum Micrarchaeota; class Micrarchaeia; order Micrarchaeales; family Micrarchaeaceae; genus JAGWHI01. The sequence goes on along the minus strand of JAGWHI010000016.1, from coordinate 6,004 downwards.
TAAACGACCTTGGGCCGATAACTCAGGCGCTGGAGGACGAGAACGTGGAGGACGTGATGATAAACAACACCAACAGCATCTACGTCTACGATTCCAAGCTCGGCCAGAAGAGGCTCACCCAGAGCATGGGCGACAAGGAGGACCTCGACAGGTTCGTTAAGAAGCTCAAGGTGTATGCCACGAACCAGGCTGCGAACGGCAACATAATGGACGTGCACCTGCCGGCAGGCAGCAGGGTGAACATAGTATCGTCGCCCATGGGATACGACGTTACCATAAGGAACTTCAAAAGGAGGGCACTCAGCGTGCTCGACCTTATAAACAACGGCGAGCTAGACTACCAGATAGCCGCAAGGCTTTGGCTGTACGTCGACGGCTTCAGGGTGAGGCCGGCGAACCTGCTCATAGGCGGGATGCCAGCCTCTGGAAAGACCACGCTTCTCAACTCGATGTTCTCGTTCTTCAGGCCGGAGCAGCGCATCATCACGATTGAGGAGACCTACGAGCTGGATACCTCCATGCACGAGAATACTGTCAGGCTGGAGACCAGTGAGGACCTCACTATGGAAGACCTGGTGAAGAACTCTCTTAGGATGAGGCCGGACCTCATAATAATCGGAGAGGTCAGGGGCGCAGAGGCAAACGACATGATAACCGCCATGAACATAGGAAAGATCTGCATGGGCACCATCCACGCATCTTCCACTAGGGACGTGGTGAACAGGCTGCAGCACACGCCCATGAACGTACCGCGCGACATAGTCCCGGTCATAGACGCGCTCCTCGTAGTTTCACAGGTCTATGAGAACAACATGCCGATCAGGAAGGTCGTTCAGATGTCGGAGATATCCGGCGTTGAAACGCAGATACTGCTGTCCGACCTCTACAAGTTCGACTACAAGACCCACACCGCCTCGCCGATACTCCCTAGCGTCACATACAGGGACGCACTGGCTCGCATGGTGGGCGTGCAGCCTCCAGACATACTGGCCGAGGAGAGGGTGCGCGCAATAGTTCTCGAGGCGCTAAACAAGAGGGGGCTTCGCGACATAAGGAGCGTGAGCGAGGCCGTGAAGAGATACTACGACACCCCCGACAGCCTCTTCAGGGAATTGGGACTTAGCAACATTGCACCAGTGATAAGGAGATAGTCACGATTGGTTGGTCGGATTCTCAGGATTTACTATGAACTGGCCCTCCAGGCCCTTCTGCGCATCTCCAGGAAGCCTCGAATAATAGGTGTAATTGCCAGGGCCCGGTACCGTGAAGTTGACAAACACAGAGGAGCCTGGAGCGATGCTTCCGGAGTCCGCCAGGTAGGCGGACCCTGTACCGTTTATCGTGAACGTATGGGCGCTCGCCCCGTTGTTTGTAACGTATACTGATATCGGAGCGCCTGATACCGCCAGTATCACCATTGGGGAGAAGTGCCAGGACGTGCCGTCTTCTATTGCTATGTTGAATCGCTCAGGTACTGCGGTAGTGGACGGCGTCGCGCTGGGCGACTGTTGGCTGGATGATGGTTGCTGCGCCTGCTGCCTGGCAGCAAGCATCGATGCTGCGGCTATTGCAAGTATTATCAGGATTACGACTCCGATAACCAGGCCCTTTGAAACCATGCTACCGCTCTCCCTTGAAAGGCTAATTATTTAAGAATGACGCTACGGCAGCCAGTCCTTGTTCTTTATCTTCTCCTTCACGTAGTCGCCGACGAAAGTGAGACGCGGGCCCTGCAGCGTGTCCTGCTCCAGCTTGGACTTCGTGGCGATCGCCTTCTTGAGCTCGGCGACCCACTCCTTGTGCTTGTTTATCCACTGGTAGCCGAGCATCTCCTGGGCGCGCTTTATATCCACCTCGGTGGCGCGCATCGTCATCTTCTTCAGGAAATCGTACTTCTCTACATCGGACATCGTCACGCCAAGGAACCTCGCCTCCGGCGTTGCGATCTCCTTGCCTATGTACGCAAGGTTCATGCTGCCCGTCTTTATGGTCCAGTAGATGTACCAGCCCCAGGCATCGCCGTCGTTGAAGACGTACACCGGAAGGCCCTCGTCCGCAAGCTTCCTTATCAGCCTTCGCGTGCCCCTGGCGGCCTGGCCCTGCGGCGAAAGGAGTATGCAGTTCTCCTTCTTCCAGAACGCGTCCTCGTTCAGCCTCTGCCATAGCGCGTCCTTCTCCACAACGAGCACGTACTTCGCCTTTATGTCCACGAACTGTATGTCGTTGTCGACGTCGCTGGGTATAGCCCACCCGCTCCTTCCCTGCTTGCCGGTGTCTATCTCTATGCGGTCGTCGCCGAACTTGTCTATAACGCGCATGTTGCCGGCCAGCACGCCCTTCCTGTTGGCGTTGAGGTTGAGGTTCTCCCTCTTTATGCTGAGCGCTGCCTCGAGGTCCTCTATGAGCGGATTGGACTCCGCCTGCTCGTTGAATATGTTCTCGTCGACGTCCTCGCCAAGCGAGTACTTCAGCTGGTAGAAGAGTCCCCTTATACTGGTGTGGAGGTTCTCCGACACGAACTTGTGGCACTTGGCGGCTATCGCCATGGTCTGCATGAACTTCTTGGCCTGCGCCACGTTTATGAAGTTGCGCTCCTCCCTTGCTGCCCCCAGCTTTAGGTAGCCCTCCTTGTCGTCGTACAGGATGTTCGACTTGGACCTCACCATCGTGACGAACCTCGGGTTCTTCTCGTGGTTTATGTCGTTGAGTATCTGGTTGCCGAATCCCTCGAGCAGCTGCTTGGTGTCTACCTGCTTCTCTGGCTTCTTGGGGGTCATTTCGCACCCCTCTTCGCCTTGCTCGCAGTGCGCCTGGCCTTTGTTCGCGCCGGCCTTTGTTTCTGCCGCCTTGGCGCGACAGTGTCCATCGACTCGTTGGGCATCGCAGGCTTGGGGTGCCTGCGCGGCATGTACTTTGCCAGCTCCCTTATTATCTCGTCGCGGCGGGCAGACGGCTTCATGGCGTATTCTATGACCTCAGGCAGCGTGTGCACAGGCACTATCTTAAGGCGCTTCAGCTTGTCCTTGCTTATGTATATGTCGTCGAGGTTGCTCGCCGGCACTATCACGGAGTGCATGCCTGCGGTTATCGCTGCCTCGACCTTGTTGGTCACTCCCCCGACCGGCAGAACCTCTCCCCTGACGGACAGGGAGCCGGTCATGGCGATCGACTGGTCTACAGGCAGGCCTTCCATTGCCGACAGGACGCTGATTGCCACGGATATGCTTGCGCTGTCTCCCTCTATGCCTTCGTAAGTCTGGAGGAACTGGGTGTGTATGTCGTAGTTTGCTATGTCCCTGCCTATGTGCTTCTTTATTATCGCGCTGACGTTCTTTACCGCCTCGTTCGCTATCTTGCCAAGCTTGCCCGTGGATATGAACTTGCCCTCGGACCTCGAACTTGCAGGAGTCACCTCCGACACTATCGGTATCACAAGCCCGGCGGACGTTATCTCGGAAGTGCCGACCACTGCAAGGCCGTTCACCTTGCCTATGCTGTAGCCCTTGGTGTTGAACACCCTGTAGTCGCGCCGGTCTTCCACGGCCTGGGATATGACCTGCGCCTCTATGGATGTCGCGAGGCCGCGCGCCGCTATCACGTCGTCCCTTGTGACTATGCGCTTGTTCTTCTCGACCGCAAGGTCGCCAGCGGCCCTGACAAGGCCGCCCAGGTCCCTCAGTATGAGCGTGAGCTTCTTCTTCCTGCCAGATCGCCTGCGCGCCTCCTCTATTATCTCGTCTAGGGCCCCCTGGTCGAACGGCGGTATCTTGCCGTCCTTCTTTATCTCCTGGGCCACGAACCTTGTGAGCGCCTCGCGGTCCTGCGGGTTGTCCTGCATGGTGGATTCCATGTAGACCTCGTACCCGTAGCCGCGTATCCTTGATCGCAGCGCAGGGTGCATGTGCTGGATGTCCTGCAGGTTTCCTGCAGCAACAAGTATGAAGTCGCAGGGCACAGGCTCGGTCTTGACCAGTGCGCCTGAGCTCATCTCGCTCTGGCCCGTTATCGGGTATCTCTTCTCCTGCATCGCAGTGAGGAGATCCTGCTGCGACTTGGGATCGAGGCTCGCGATCTCGTCTATGAACAGCACGCCCTTGTTGGACTTGTGAACGGCACCCCCCTCAACCCTGAGATGGGCTGGCGTGCCCAGGCCGCCGGTCTGCAACGGGTCGTGCCTGACGTCGCCGAACAGCGAGCCGGCCTTGGAGCCGGTCGCGTCTATGAACGGCGCGTGGTTCATGCCGGTGTTGTCGACAATGAGCTTGGGCTCGTTGACATCGCCCATGCCAGGTAAACCGACCCTGCGCGTTATGCCGCTCATGAACAGCGCCATGGATCCGAATACGAGTATGCCCAGCATGAGCGCAGCGAGCACCACTATCTCGTAGCCTGTTATGAACCCGCTGAGCGAGAGCCCGAACAGCACTATCACCAGCACCATGACTATGGGCGTTATTATGGAGTTGTTCTTTCCCAGCGCCATGCGGTTCTTCATGCGCTCGTTCTGGAGTATCAGCCTGCCCTGCCCGTCGCCCTTCTTCTGATCCTTCGCCTGCTCGCCGGGTGTTGCCGGGTAGGTCTTGACCGCCTTTACGACCGGCATATTCTCGTCGTTGATGTTCTTATACACCAGAACGTCCTCGAGCTCTGTCGCTGGCAGGAGTTCAGCCATCGCCTGGGCGAGCATGGTCTTTCCGGTTCCGGGCGACCCTATGAGCAGCACATTCCTTCTCTGCTTCGCCGCCTTCTTTATTATCTCAACGGCGTTCTGCTGGCCTATAACCTGGTCGATTAGCTTGTCGGAGACTTTTATGTCTGCGGTCGATTTTATCGCCATAAGCATCAGGTCATTAATAGTATGTCCGATAGGTTATTTAAGGTTTTTGCGTGCTGCTAATGATTCGCTGCGTTAGTAGCTTATGTCTGTGCGCTTTAACGTATTTTATGGGTGCCATCCACTTTCCAAAATTATAGAGCCGCTGCTAGATGGAGATCCGTTGGATCCTGAAGATCCAGGGGCTAGATTGGAATTTATGTAATATTGCATGGTACTCCCATAACAGCCATAGTTAGGGCTTGGCGTGCCAGCATAACCGCCTGCACCGCCGGATGCGCCCGAACCGCCGTTGCCCCCTGGAAGCCCATTCCAGCAGTAAACAGCGCGAGGACCTATACCTTCAACTGAACCTCCTGAGCCCCCACCTCCTCCGCCAGAGGAGCCACCTGCACCTGTTGTATCGGCATAACCGGCCGAACCGAAGCCTCCAGGACCTATACCTATTGCACCAGAGCCTCCTTGACCGCCACTTACGTTTATAGACCCTTCAACGAGCGAACCATACCCCAAAAATACAGTTCCTCCGTTTCCGCCCTGGCCGCCTCCTCCCCCGCCTCCGATACCATAAGAATTAACGGCGCCTGCTTGAGCCCCGTTGCCTCCAGCCGCGCCATTTGCATTAATCTGCCCGTTATTAATTAAGTCTGTTGCATATATCTCGATTATCCCACCGCCTGCGCCTCCTGAGCCGCCGTTGTTATTTTGGGCGCCCGAACCGCCACCGCCTCCTGCACCACCCGCACCGCCGGTCAGTGTTTGGGGGAAGAATGCGCTCGCCCTAGAAAGTGGGGTTCCGCCCGGATTGCCTGGGGTGCTTCCCGCCTGCTGGAAGCTGCCGCCAGAACCGCCGGCGCCTCCAGCGCCTCCATCGTAGTTATCAGTCACTATTCCATAGTTTGTGAACGTGCCATTCGCCTGCAAATAGTAGCCGTTCTCGTTTACAGTAACGCCCGAGTTTACAGTTATGCCTGCCGAGGCTATTACATCGCAAGTTAGGGTAGTGCTTGCAGAGAATGTCACGCTGCCCGAGAAGGTACCGCATGAGGGGTTTGCCGGTATTGTGGTCGTAGTAGTCGAAGTGCTGGTTGTAGTGGAGGTGGATGTACTGGTCGATGTTGATGTTGAGGTGCTCGTAGAAGTCGATGTGGAAGTAGAGGTACTGGTCGA